>JARLIU010000276.1 GCA_031291595.1 Ancalomicrobiaceae bacterium
CTTGCCGTCGAGGCGCTCGCCGACCATCTGCCGGCGGCGACGCGCGCCGAGGTGACGCTGCTGTCGCCGGACATCCGCATGCCCGATCTCGTCATCGCCGGCAGCCACTGCGTCGGACTTGAGCCGCTGGTCGACAGCCTGGCGGAACAGGGGATTGCCGTGCGCGTGCTGCCGATCGGCAGCACCGGCGGCTTGAACGCGGCGCGGCGCGGCGAATGCGATATCGCCCCCATCCACCTCATTGATCCGGCGAGCGGCAGCTACAATGCGCCGTTCCTCGACGACACGCTGATGCTGCTGACGGGCTGGCGCCGGCTGCAGGGCCTGGTGTTCCGGCCGCAGGATCGGCGGTTCGAAGGCTTGACGGTGGCGGAGGCGATCGAGGCAGTCGCCGGCGATCCCACGGTGCTGATGGTCAACCGCAATGCCGGATCGGGAACGCGCATCCTGATCGACGGACTGTTGCGCGGACGCAAACCCGAGGGCTGGTCGAACCAGCCGAAATCCCACAACGCCGTGGCTGCGGCCGTGGCACAGGGACGCGCCGACTGGGGCATGGCGATCGCCACCGTCGCCAAGACCTACGGCCTCGGCTTCTTGCCATACGCGGACGAGCATTACGATTTCGCCGTCGTCAAAGCCCGGGCCGACCGGCCGGCGGTCGCGGCTTTCCGGGCGGCGCTGGCAAGCACGGTCATGGCGACACGGCTGGCCGCGATGGGGTTCGCGCGAGACTGAGATATCCGCTGCGCCGGGTCGGATGGTACGCAGCATTCGGCTAGATGCGTCGGCACAAGCCGCCGGCCAGCAGGCGGGCGGCTTCGGAAACCGGACTCCGCGCTTGCGTCCAAATCCGCCGGATCTGCCGCACCGCCGAGCGCTGGCGTGATGCCGCCATGGCCTGGCGATGGCTCCAGGCCGCATGGCCCGGCCAACCAGCGACGCCCGCCGCTTCGTGCACGCAGCGGGCATTCGGCGGTTTCGCCATTGCGATTTGGGCCCCCCCCGCTGATCCGCCCAAACCAAGCGCACAGGAACGATCGGAGATCATTCGCCCGGGATGATCGGCAGCAGCAGATGCGACGGATGCACAGGATCATGGTAGATCTTGTGTTGAACCGTCTTCGACGAGCAGATCTGGTATGGAATATACTCGACGTTGGTGGTGCCGCTGACGCCGGTCGGCAGATCGAGGCAGGTGATGTCGATGGCGATCCGATGCCCCGCCCGGAACAGGTTGGCCGTCGGCAGGATCTCGATGGTGTATTCGACGATCTCGCCCGGGGTGACAGGCTGGCGCGCCTCCCGGGTCAGCCGGTGCCACGGCTGACCGGGCTTCGAGCGGGCGGGGTCCAGCGCCCGCATCGACGCCTTCAGCCAACCGCGCGTCAGTTCGCGTTCCGGCAGATCGGTGGCAAGATCGCGCTCGCCTTCTCGGGCCGTCCTGACCGACGGATCCGGCCCGACATCCTTCAGGACAACGATCCAGTTGGTGTCGTCCTGATCGATGGCGGCATGAATCGTCAGCGAGATCGGACCGGCGACATGCACATCGCGCGGCAGCGGATCGGTCATGTAGCGCAGCCGCTCGACCCGCCGCGTCTGGGTCGGCGGCATCTGCAGGAATGCGTCCGGCGGTTGGAAATCGTCGTTGCTGCCGGCCACAAACGGCGTTGTCGTCAAACGCTCCCAGCTGTTCAGATAGAACTTGGTCCAGACCGTTGCGGGCACCGGCCAGGCGTCGGCGCCACGCCATTCGTTGGCACCCATCAACCAGTACCTGACCGGCGGGCCGTCGAGGGCACCGCTGTCGATGCCTTTCAGCCAATGATCGTACCAGCGCAGCATTTCGGATCTGAGTGCCCGAAGCGGGCGGTCGAGATGCCCCGGACCGGTGATGGTCAGGCGCTTCGGCACGTCGATGCGGGTGAAGTAGTTGATCGCGCCGAGGATGTGGGTCTTGTAGGTATAGGCGTACCAACCCGATCCGGTATGTGCCGGCACGACGATGGCGTCGAGCGTGCGCTCCGCCGCCTCGACTGCGCCCGGCTGCTCGAACGGGTCGATGATCGTGGCGAAATAGCGGGGCATGTGCTGCCCCTTCTGCTGCAGCACGTTGAGGATGTGCGGATACATCCGATAATCTGGATTGGCGATCGCTTCGCGCCACAGCGCATCGGTCGCCGGATCGAGGTCGGTCGCTTGCGCCCGGACCGTATGGAAATTGGTGAAATGGTCCTGCAGATAGCGGAAGGCATGCATGACGCCGCCCGGATTGTCCTCGCGGAAGCTGCCCATGTAGCCGAGCGCGCCGCGCGGGTCGTAGGGGAACACGCATTTCAGATGCGGCGGCGCCAGTTTGGCGGCGTGGAACTGCTCGGTGGCGAAGGCACCGATGCCGATCATGCCGACATTGCCGTCACACCAGGCTTGCGCGGCGATCCACTCGATCAGGTCATAGCCGTCGAAATGGCGCGACCCCGCGGTATCCGACAGGCCGATGCCGCGCGGGCTGCCGATGACGTGGATATAGCCGCGCGAGACGAAGAAGCGGGTGTCGCCGGCCTCCATGTGGCCGACCCACAGGGGTGACCAGGACGGCTGCGAGGGAAAGTCTTTCGGCAGCTCTGTCCCCTGGATCTCCTTGCTGTGGATGGCGAAGGCCAGCAATACCGGGTACGCGCCGGCCGCTTCGGGGCGATAGACGTCGACGTAGAGCCGCGCCCCGTCGCGCATGACGACCTCGACGTTGGTGTCGCAGCGGATGTCGCCGGTCTCGCCCGAGCGCATGTAGTCGGACGCCGGTTCGCTCGAAGTCGCAATGCAACACGTGTCGGACATCATTCGCCCCCTACCATCACGGCCATCAACAGCGCCGGCTCGCTGCCGGTATTGACCCAGGCATGATTGGTCCCGCGCTGCACCACCGCATCGAACGGTCGCAGCCGGACCGGCTCGCCCTCGTCCAAGACCAGCGACACCTCGCCCGACAGCACCAGGATGTGGTCGATCGTCGGGGTGCGATGCATGAACGGGTCGCGGCTGGTATCGACCTTCGCCGCCTCGAGCCCGATGCCGGCAAAGAACCGATCGGCAAGGGCCGCCACCGCTTCCGCCGGCATCACCGGATCGACCGGAGGCAGGCGAAACAGCCGGAACACGGACCGGCCGTTCGCAGGAAAGAACGGGAATGCCCCGGGCCTGCCATCGGCGAGGTCGGGCCCGGTCCCGGTCATCCAGAAATTGACGTTCCCGGCCTCCCGCTCGTGGACGACATGGTACCCGGCGACACATGATCGTCCTGCCGCATCATGGCCCGTGATGATCACCCGATAGGTGTCCGGCATCGCATCCCTCCGTTTGCGCGCAGCCATGCCGCGCGCTTATCAACATCAAGTCATTTGATATTTGCCGACTGGCCGCGAACTGGATTGACTGGCGAAATCTCACATCGCTTGCGGCGCAAGGCCGCCACGCGCAACGACACATGATCCGGGAGGCCCAAATGCAGATCATCGCCGCGGTGGCTCGCGCCAAGAACGCCCCGCTGTCGCTCGAGTGGATTTCGCTGGAAGAGCCGCGCTTCGATGAAGTTCTTGTGCGCATGGTGGTCACGGGCATTTGCCACACCGACATCTCGATGCGCGACCACAAGATCTACCCGGTGCCGCATCCGGTCGTGCTCGGCCATGAAGGCGCGGGCATCGTCGAACAGGTCGGCGCCGGGGTCAGCCGCGTCCAGGTCGGAGATCCGGTCGTGCTGGCTTCCGCGTTCTGCGGACACTGCCCCAGCTGCAACTCCGGACTGCCGATCTACTGCTATGAATTCAACGAACGGAACTTCGCCGGCTCGCGTATCGACGGGTCGTCGCCGTTGTCGAAAGGGCGCGAGGTCATCCACTACTTCCAGGGCCAGTCGTCGTTCGCCACGCATGCGATCGTGCGCGAGAACAGCGTCATTCGGGTGCCGCGGGAAGCGCCATTGGACATGCTCGGGCCGCTCGGCTGCGGCATCATGACCGGCGCCGGAGCCGTCATCAATTCGCTCGATGTCGGGGTCGATCAGTCCATCGCCGTGTTTGGCACCGGTTCGGTCGGGCTCAGCGCCATCATGGCCGCGAAACTCGTCGGCGCCGGCACGATCATCGCCGTCGACACCGTCGATACGCGCCTGATGCTGGCCCAGGAACTCGGCGCCACCCACGCCATCAACCCGAAGCATGGGCCGGTCGATGCGGCGATCCGCAAGATCAGCCCCATCGGGCTCGACTTCACCATCGACACCACCGCCAACATGACCGTGCTGCGCATGGCCGTCGATCTGCTCGCCCCGCGCGGCAGCTGCGGTATCGTCGGCGGCGCGCCCAAGGGCATGGAACTGGTCGTCGACGTCGAGCACGTGCTGACGGGCGGCCGCACCATCCGCGGCATCATCGAGGGCGACGCCAACCCGGACATCTTCCTGCCCAAGCTGGTCGATCTGTTCGTCAAAGGGCGCTTCCCGATCGATCGGCTGATCACCCACTACCCGTTCACCGACATCAACACCGCCATCGACGATGCCTTGTCCGGCCGGGTGGTCAAGCCGGTGCTCCGCTTTTGACGCGGACCGACGATCGGCGCCGAATGAGCCAGTGCTGAGCCTTGCATCATCGCGCGTTCGGGTGAAATGCGCGATGACCTTCCCATCATCTTCGTATTCAGACTTCATAGGAGCTACCCATGACCGATAACTACTTCTGAACTTCGATTATCACAGACTACGAAATATACCCCATAAAAAATAGTCATCGATATGAACTGTAATAGTATTGGAGAGTTGCTCCCACATCCGATTTGCTGAGATCGGAAATCTTTGCCGCGCCCGTCGCAGGCAACAGGCCGGTCGCCAGCTGTCGTTGATTAGTTGGATTCGATCCGACTTGCTGCTACCGGGAGACCCGATACCCACCGGCCGACGGGAATTCGGCCGGCCACCGAACGAAAAGCCAGGCGCGCCAAGGCTGAAACGCGTTTCCGCATCGCAAGATAAGTATCGGAGTGCCCCTATGCTCGACGATCGACAGACAGAGATCCGCCGTCTCAGCCACCTCGCCCCACCGACCACGCAGGCCATCATCGGTTCCGGTCTGTGTTCGGCGTGTTCCGGTGCGACCCGCGCCGTGACATCGCCGATCGACGGAAGCACGATCGCCCAGATCCCCGACTGCGACGCCTCAGATGTCGACCGGGCGGTCGCGGCGGCACGGCGGGCCTTCGAGGCCCGGCACTGGCAGGGCATGGCGCCGAAACAGCGCAAGCGCATTCTGGTCAAATGGGCGGAACTGGTCGCCGCCGAGCATCTGCCGCTGGCGGTGCTGGAGAGCCGCGACATGGGCATGCCCGTCGGCATGGCGGACGGCTTCGAAGTCGCCTTCGCCATCGATGCGCTGCGCTGGTACGCCGAGACGGCGGACAAGATCTATGACGAAATGGTGCAACTCGAGGACAACGTCACCTCGCTGGTGTTCCATGCGCCGCTCGGCGTCGTCGGCGCCATCCTGCCGTGGAATGCCCCGGCGATGATCGGCGCGTGGAAGCTTGGCCCGGCGCTCGCCACCGGCAACAGCGTCATTCTGAAGCCGGCAGAGGACGCCTCGCTGGTACTGATGCGCATCGCCGAACTCGGGCTCGAAGCCGGGCTGCCCGAAGGCGTGCTGCAGGTGGTCACCGGCGACGGCAAGGCCGGCGCGGCGCTGGCCGCGCATATGGACGTGGACGCGATCACCTTCACCGGTTCGGGCGAGGTCGGGCGTCACATCATGGCCGCGGCGGCCGCGTCGAACCTCAAGCGCGTCAGCCTGGAACTCGGCGGCAAGAGCGCCAACATCGTCATGGCGGATGCGTCGGATCTGGAGTCGGCGGCCGAGGTTTCGGTACGCTTCATGTTTGGCAACCAGGGCCAGGTGTGCGAGGCGCCGACGCGGCTTCTGGTGCAGAAGCCCATCCGGGAAGCCTTTGTCGAGGCGGTGGTGAAGAAGGCGAAAAGCCTCAAGGTCGGCGATCCGTTGGAGCTGACGTCGGATCTCGGGCCGATCATCAATGAGAGCCAGCGCGCGATGATCCTTGGCCGCATCGAGCAGGCGACCCGCGAAGGCGTCAGGCTGGCGCTCGACGGACGCACCGCCACCGTGCCGCAGGCGGGCACCTATCTGGCACCCAGCGTCGCCACCAACGTCGATCCCAAGGGATCGCTGGCGCAGGAAGAAGTGTTCGGCCCGGTGCTGGCGGTCATCGAATTCGACACGGTCGACGAAGCGATCGCGCTGGCCAACAGCACCCGCTACGGCCTTGGCGCATCGATCTGGTCGAGCCATCTCGATACCGTGCTCTATGCGTCGAAGCGGCTCGTCGCCGGCAACATCGCTGTCAACGGCGGCACCGGCCCGGTGGTCGAACTGCCGTTCGGCGGCTTCAAGCAATCCGGCTTCGGTCGCGACCGGTCGCTGCACGCGCTGGAGAAATATACCGACCTGAAGACGGTGACGCTGCGCACCGCGCGATGAATTCGACTAAGTCGCCGCGGGAAGCGCCGGCAGCACCTTCCCCGCGGCCTGGCCGAAGCCGACGCGATAGCCGTCGCCCTGGGCCCAGCCAGTGAGAAGCACCTCGTCGCCATCCGCGATGAAGCTTCGCGACGCGCCATCGGCGAGTGCCACCGGTTGGCTGCCGTTCAGGGTGATCTCCAGCAGGCTGCCGCAGGCATCGCGGCTCGGCCCGCTGATGGTGCCCGAGCCCATCAGGTCGCCGGGTGAGACATTACATCCGGACACCGTGTGATGCGCCAGTTGCTGGGCCGGGCTCCAATAGAGATGCCGGGCGTTGGTGCGGGTGAGACGGCTGGCCCGCTCCGCGCCATCCGGGCGGAGCCAAGCTTCCAGCTCGATATCGAACACCGCCGGCCCCGATTGCCGCAAATACGGCAAGGGCTCCGGCGACTGAACCGGCCCGTCGACGCGGAACGGCTGCAGCGCCTCGAGCGGCACGATCCACGGCGAGATGGTCGTGGCGAAACTCTTGCTGTTGAACGGTCCGAGCGGCGCGTATTCCCACTGCTGGATGTCGCGCGCGCTCCAGTCGTTCAGCAGCACGAAGCCGAAGATGTGGCGCTCGGCCGCAGCGATCGGGATCGGCTCGCCGAGACGGCTGGCGCCGCCGATCAGAAAGGCCAGTTCGAGTTCGAAGTCGAGTTTGCGGCTGGGACCGAAGTCGGGCATCGCGCGATCCGGATGCTTGGTCTGCCCGTTCGGGCGGCGAACTGGCGTGCCGTCGACGACGACCGAACTGGCTCGCCCGTTGTAGCCGACCGGCAGGTGCAGCCAGTTCGGCAGCAGTGCCTTGGCTGGGTCGCGGAACATCGCGCCGACATTGCTGGCGTGCTGACGCGACGAATAGAAATCGGTATAGCCGCCAATGCGCGCCGGCAGGTGCAGTGTCGCGTCGGCCATCGGCACAAGCGCGCGAGCGCGAAGCACCGCATCATCGCGCAGCACCGGACAATCGGCGCGCAGTACCTCGACGATGCGCCGGCGCACGGCTCGCCAGCGCTCCGGACCAAGCTGCATGAAGGCATTGATGGTCGGCTCGGCGAACACCGTCGATGCGCCGTCTCCCAGCAATCCCGCCTGTCCCAGCGTCGCCAGATCGAGGATCTGATCGCCGATCGCCACGCCGACGCGACGCGGCTCGCCGGGGCGCGAAAACACGCCATAGGGCAGGTTCTGGATGGGGAAGTGACTGTCCGCCGCAACCGGGACGAACGATGTCAGGATCTGCGGACCGCCGCTCATATCGTCCTCCTCAAGCTCCGATCAGCCGTCTGACGGTGCCGACGAGCCGGCGCCATTGGCGGCGCAGGCGTCGAGCAGGCGACCGACCATCGGGCGGCCCATGATGCCAAGGCCGACAAATCCAACTCTCATGGCGCGCTCCTCCGAGATGCCTGACGTTTTGGATGGCGGCGGCGGTCGACAGACCCGGTCGCGCATCGGGTTCAGGAGGCGAGACGCATCCAGCCCAGTCCTTCGCTGGTGGACCTGAGCGGCCAGTATTCGCAGCCGACCCAGCCGCCATAGCCGAGCCGGTCGATCTCGGCGAAGACGAACGGGTAGTTGATTTCCCCGGTGCCGGGCTCGTTGCGGCCCGGCGTATCGGCGATCTGGATGTGCCCGATGTTCGGCAGCAAACGCCGCAGCGTCGGCACGAGATCGCCCTGCATGATCTGCATGTGGTAGATATCGTATTGAATCAGCAGGTTGTCGGAACCGACCGCAGCCAGCAGCGCCTCGGCCTGTTGCGTCGTGCTCAGATGAAATCCGGGAATGTCGCGCGTGTTGATCGGCTCGACCAGCAGCCGGATGCCGGCTTCCTCAAGCGCCTGGGCGGCAAAGGCGAGATTGTCGATGAGCGTGCGCTCGACGTGGCTGGCGGCAACGCCGTCCGGAGTCTTGCCGACGAGGCAGTTCAGCTGCGGGCAGTTGAGCGCCCGGGCGTAGTCGATCGCCTTGCCGACCCCATCCTGGAATTCGCCGATCCGGTCGGGCAGAACGGCGATCCCGCGCTCTCCCGCCTGCCAGTCTCCCGCCGGCAGATTGTGCAGCACCTGAATGAGCCCGAATTCCGCCAGACGGTCAGCGAGCTCCGAGGCGGCGAACGCATAGAGAAACTGGCATTCGACCGCGTGGAATCCATCGGCCGCGGCGTCTGCGAAGCGGTCGAGAAATGCGTGCTCGCCGTAGAGCATCGTCAGGTTGGCTGCAAACTTGGGCATAGCTGACTGACCTCGATTGAGGCGGCGCGCACGCGATGCCGGCGCGGCACCCGTTGACGACGTCGCGTTGTGAATTCGCCGCGATCGAGACCGCGATCAGGGCGCGGTGTCGATACCGACGCGCGCGGCGGCCGCACAGATCTGCTCCCAGGTCTTCTGTGCGATCGGTATGCCGTCGGCGCCGCGCTTCGCACGCGACTGCCGTTCTGGATCGCCGGCAATCAGCACGCCTGACCCACCGGCCAGCGCGGGCGACGCCTTCAGATGGGCGATGATGTCGGTGACCGTCGCATGGAACAGCGGCAATTCGCCGAACCGCGCTGGATCGACGAAGATCGCCAGCAGGCTGTTGGTCAGCGCCCGGTCCTCGGGCTTGAGGCTGCGATTGACCACGCCGCCGGTCAAGGCGCCGGCCAGCAATTCGCACGCGACCGCCAAGCCGTAGCCCTTGTGCTCGCCAAACGGCAGGATGGCGCCGAACGGCGCGGTAAACAGCACCCCGGGGTCGTTCGCCGGACGCCCTTGTCCGTCGATCAGCACGCCGTCGGGGAGCATCCGGCCTTCCTCGAAGGCGACACGCACCTTGCCGATGGCGATGCGGCTGGTGGCAAAATCCAACAGGAACGGCAGATGGCTGTCCGAACCGGGCACGCCGATGCAGATGGGATTGGTATGCAGCCGGCCGTCGGCGCCGCCGAAGGGTGCCACTCGAGGTGAGCCGAACAGCACGTTGACGAACAGGATCGACACCAGTCCCGCGTCGAATGCCTGTTCGGCGTAGGAGCCGAGCCGGGCCACGTGATAGGCGTTGCGCAGCCCGATCATGGTCAGTCCGGTGGCCTTGGCCTGAGCGATGCCCCAATCGGTCACCTCGCGCGCCACCACGTGCCCGAACGCCATATCGGCATCGAAAATCGCGATCGGCCCGTCCTGCCTGATCAGTTCGGCGTGGCCGTTGGCCCTGACCTTGCCGTCGAGCCGATCCTGCACATACATCGGGATGAGGCCGACGCCGTGGCTGTCATGCCCGGTCAGATTGGCTTCGACCAGATGCGCCGCCACGATAGCGGCCTCGTGCGGCGAACTGCCGGCCGCCGCCAGGATCGCTTCGGCGAAGGCACGCAGGTCGCCGGGGCGCTTGCTGACAAAATTCATGTCGATCGTCCTGTCTGGGACAGCGCGGGCTGGCGTGCCCGCTCGGCCGGGTCGTCCTTCGTCCATTTCAAAGCGCCGACGCGGGCATGCGCACGATCTTGCCGGGGTTCATCAGATTGTCCGGATCGAGCGCCTGCTTGACCGCCCGCATCATGTCGAGCGCCGGCTCGTCGAATTCGAGTTCGAGGTATTTCATGTTCGACTGACCGATGCCGTGTTCGCCAGTCGAGGTGCCGCCGTAGGCGAGCGCGCGCCGGACCAGCCGGTCGACGAAGGCGCGGCCGATCGCGACCTCGGTGGGATCGTCCATGTCGACCAGCGGCAGGCAATGGAAATTGCCGTCGCCCACATGGCCGACGATCGGCGCTATGAGCCCCGATGCGGCGGCATCCGCCTTGGTCTCGGCGACGCAGGCAGCCAAGTGCGAGATGGGGACGCAGATGTCGGTCGAGATGCCCTTGGCGCCGGGCCTGAGACCGCGCGCCGCCCAATAGGCGTTGTGCCGGGCGCGCCACAGCGCCGAGCGGCGCTCCGGTTCGACCGCCCATTGCATATCGCTGCCGCCGCAGTCTCCGGCAATTTCGGCAAAGCGCTCGATCTGGTCGCGCACGCCAACCGGCGATCCATGAAACTCGACGCACAGGATCGGCTGTTCCGGCAGCTCCAGCGCGGCATAGGCGTTGCAGGCCCGCACCTGCACCTCATCGAGCAGTTCGATGCGGGCAATCGGGATCCCCAGCTGGATGGTGGAGATGACGGTGTCGCACGCCGCCTTGACCGAGGGAAAGGCGCAGATGCCTGCGGCCATCTCCTCCGGCAGCCCGTAAAGGCGCAGCGTCAGTTCGGTGATGATGCCGAGCGTGCCTTCCGATCCGATCATCAGCCGCACCAGATCATAGCCGGCGGCCGACTTGCGCGCCCGCCCGCCGATCCGGGCGATCCGGCCATCGGGCAGCACGACCGTCATGGCGAGGACATTGTCCTTCATCGTGCCGTAGCGGACGGCATTGGTGCCCGAGGCGCGCGTCGCCGCCATGCCGCCGAGCGAGGCATCGGCTCCGGGATCGATGGGGAAGAACAGGCCGAGATCGCGCACAAACCGGTTCAGTTCCTCGCGGGTAACGCCGGCCTCGACCACACACTGCAGATCCTCCTCGTGCACGGCAACGATGGACTTCAGGCGCGATAGATCGATCGAGACACCGCCGAGCGGCGCATTCACGTGGCCCTCGAACGACGTGCCGGTTCCAAACGGAATGATCGGCGCACCCGCCGACCTGCAGCAGCGGACGATCTCAGCCACCTCTTCCGTGCTCTTGGGAAACACCACCAGGTCCGGCGGCTGGTTGGCGACCTCCGACAGCGTGTTGCCATGCTGCTCGCGGATCGTCGCATTGTCGGTCACGCGATCGCCGAATGCCGCCCGCAATGCCGCCAACGCCGCGACCTTGTCATGCACGATCGGCTGGCGCGTATCCGCCGTCATTTCACACCACCTCTCGTCCGGCGGAAGAACATGTGCGGGAACGGATTGGGGAAGCCACTGATTTCCACCTCGATCAATGCCGGCTCGTCGGCGGCAAGCGCCTCTTCGAGCACGATCGCCAGCGACTGCGGGCAGTCCACCTTGTAGTAGCGCATGCCGAACGAGCCGACGAACTGGCGGAAATCCGGATTGGTCAGATCCGACGAAATCAGCCGGCCGCCGAACATCTCCGTCTGGCCCCGGCGCACGTTGCCGAACGCGTTGTCATTGAAGACGATCGCCACCACGCTGATGCCGAAATGCATGGCAGTGGAGAGTTCCTGGCAGTTGAACATGAAGCCGCCGTCGCCGCCGACATAGATCACCTTGCGATCGGGATAGGCGACTTTGGCGCCGAGCGCCGTCGGATAGCCGTAGCCGAGGGTGCCCTGATAGCCGGGCTGGATGACGGTACGGGGCTGATAGACCGGGAACCCCCACCACGAGTAGAAGTGCAGTTGCGACACGTCGAAGCAGATGATGCCGTCTTTGGGCAGCGCCCTGCGGATGACCGCCGTATAGTCGCGCTGCGGGGCGAGCAGGTTGCCGAGATGCGCCTCCTTGGCCTGCTTCAGCGCGGCGAGTTCGGAACCGCGATCCGCCCGCGTCCCATTGTGGCGGCCGACCCGATCGCCGAGTTCGGCCAGCGCGCGCCTGGCGTCGGCGACGATGTGGACGTCCGGCGGCCATTGGGCGATCGATTGCTCAGGGTCGATGTCGACGCGGATGAGCTTGATGCCGTCATCGCGCCCCCATTCCACGATCGGATGAAAGAACCGGGTGCCGACGGCCAGCGCCACGTCGATCTGCGGCCACAGGTCGTTGCCGGTCTGCAGCGTCTGCGCCAGGGGATCGCGGATATCGACCGCACCCATGCCGTGTTCGCTCATGATGACCGGGGCCTGCAGCATCCGGGCAAGATTGATGAGTTCCGCCTCGGCGCCGAACACGCCGCTGCCGACGAAGATTGCCGGTGATTTCGCCGTCCCGAGCAGGCGCGCCGCCGCTTCCAGTGCGTCGCTGTCCGGCTCCGGATCGGCATCTCGCCCCGCGACGATATCGGCAACCGCTCCGGAGGCTCTGGCAGAAGTGACGTCGATCGGCATTTCCACCAGGACCGGCCGGCGACGCCCGCTGTTCAATTGGCGGAACGCATCGGCCACGACGGCCGGCGTATCTTCGACCCGGTCGATCCGCCCTTGCCATTTGGTCACCGATGCCATGGCGGTCGCCTGGCCGGGGATCTCGTGCAGGAAGCCAAGCCCGCCTTCGATGGAGCGCGATGGGATCTGCCCGGTCAGGCTGAGCACCGGCGCATTGCAGGCATAGGCCGTCGACAGCGCCGCGGTGGTGTTGAGCACTCCGGGACCCGGCACGACGAGGCTGGTTCCAATCTTGCCGCTCACCTGGGCATAGCCGAACGCCATGTAGGCGGTCGCCTGCTCGTGCCGGGTATGGATCACCCGGATCGCGTCGCGCTCGTCGTAGAGCGCATCGAAGACGAAATCGAGCTGAAGTCCGGGGAGCCCGAAGATCGTGTCCACGCCATTGGATTTCAGGGCTCTGACCAGTGCCTGCCCGCCGGTGGGAGGGTGGTCGAAAGCCGCCCCGGAACGCTGGGAATTCACGTCTTCGCCCTCCCTGCAGGATGATGCTTCGATATTTATCGTCCGCCTGGCCTGCCTGCTCGTTCAATAGCAAGGCGATCGCCGACCGTCGCGATCTGACGGCGCGACGCAGCCGACCGATACTGCCGGCGCGACGCCAGTCGCCTGCCAGCCGCAGCGTGACTGCAAGGTCGGCGATGCGGAGCCGTCTCGTCAAATGACAAGGGTCCCTGCAGGCATAACTCCCAGTCATACCCCCCTGATCGGCGCTTGATCGCGAGGTATAACCGATTTGCATGGGGTGCGCCGCAGAAGGGATTGGACACCAGCCGACCGCTCATTAGTCAATACCCCTATAAGAACAATGGGGCTGACGGCTTCCTGCGCGATATGTTCGGACGGACATACGACCGGGCATCGACCGATGCGACGAGCCAAGCAACAGCTTCAAAATCAAATGGCGACCAACGATGTCGCGACGGAGGAAACCCGATGTCGAAAATTGCAGATGATGCGAAGAATGTCGGCGATCTGCGCGCCGCAGGGCAGACACGCCGCGCCGTGCTCAAGAGCGGCGCAGCAGCGGTGGCCGCGTCGACGATCTTTCGTCCCACGATCCTGCGCGCCGCCGAACCGGTGATCCGCATCGGCCACATCAGTCCGCAGACCGGGCCGATGGCCGGGTTCGCCGAGGCGCAGGAATGGACGCTTGCCGGCATTCGCAAGGTTTTCGAACCCGGACTGAAGATCGCCGGCAAGACCTACAAGATCGAGATCATCACCAAGGACAGCCAGACCGACGAGTCGCGGGTCTCGGAGGTCGCCAGCGACCTGATCCTCAAGGACAAGGTCGACATTCTGACCGCTTCGTCGGGATCGCTCGACTGCAATCCGGCCGCCAACGTCGCGGAACTCAACGAAGTCCCCTGCATTACCACCGATGACCCCTGGGAATCCTACTATTATGGCCGCAATCCGCCGAAAGAGGGTTTCACCTGGACCTATCACTTCTTCTGGGGGCTGAACGAAGTCCTGGCGGCCTTCATCGGCCTGTGGAAGGAGCAGCAAACCAACAAGGTCGTCGGGTTGCTGTTCAATACGGCCCAGGACGATACCTCCTGGCATGATGCCTTCGCCCCGGCCATCAAGGCGGCCGGCTTCACCGTCGTCGATCCCGGTCAGTTCCCGGCATTCGGCAACGATTTCACGCCGCAGATCGCCGCCTTCAAGAAAGCCAATGTCGAGATCATCACCGGCAACCTGTTCACCCCCGATTTTGCCGGCTTCTACGCCCAATGCGCCCAGCAGGGCTATCAGCCCAAGATCATCACGCTGGGCAAGGCGTTCCTGTTTCCGGCCGACGTGGCGTCGCTCGGTGCGCGCGGGGTTGGGGTTACCAGCGAAGTCTGGTGGACGCCGGACCATCCGTTCAAGTCCAGCCTGACCGGGATCAGCTGCAAGGAGCTTGCGACGTCGTACGAACAGGCCACCGGCAAACACTGGACCCAGCCGATCCCCTTCAAGCACGCGCTGTTCGAGGTCGTGGCGGATGTGCTGAAGCGCACGACAGATCCGAAGGATCCCAAGGCGATCCTTGACGCCATCACCAAGACCGATCTCCACACCATCGTCGGCCATGTGAACTGGACCGGCAAGCCGGTGAAGAACGTCTGCACCACGCCCGTGGTTGCCGGCCAGTGGCAGAAAAATGGCGATCGTCTCGACATCGCCATCGTTAACAGCGGAAACGCCAGCGAAATCAAGGTAACCTCGAAGCTGCGCCCGCTCGGCTAGTCCGGCCGATTGTCGCCAGACGGCAGCCGCCCCACGGGACGGCTGCGCTTTGACATACGAGGATCGCGTGGCCCCCATCCTGTCGCTGAAGAAAGTCTCAAAGAGCTACGGCGCCATCGTCATCGCCAACAATCTCGATCTGGACGTCGGCGAGGGTGAGGCGCTTGGAATGCTCGGGCCGAACGGAGCCGGCAAAACCACTCTGTTCGGACTGATCACCGGGACTATTCGGGCCAATAGCGGCCGGATCGAATTCCTGGGCGAAGATATCAGCAGGCTGCCGCCGGAGCAGCGCTGCCGGCGCGGTCTTGCCCGGTCGTTCCAGGTGCCCCAGCCGTTCGGTGGCATGACCGTGTTCGAGAACTTGACGGTTTCAGCCGCCTTTTCCAAAAACCGCAGCGAACGTGACGTCTATCAGGATTGCGCCCGGATCCTGGACGAATGCGGCCTGACCGACAAAGCCAACCTCAAGGCGGGCAGCCTCACGCTGCTTGATCGCAAACGGCTGGAGTTCGCGCGGGCGCTGGCGACCAAGCCGAGGCTGTTGCTGCTCGACGAAGTGGCGGGCGGGCTGAGCGAGGCCGAGTGCGAACTCCTCGTCGGTCTGATCAAACGCATCCGCAAGACAGGCATCTCGATCGTCTGGATCGAGCACGTCATTCACGCGCTGGTAGCCACGGTCGACCGCATCGTCGTGCTGGCCGGCGGCGTATTCGTCGCCGACGAAGCGCCCGAAAACGTCGTCCTGCACCCCAAGGTTGCCGAGATCTACATGGGTCTGCCGGGCGACTGAGCAAAGCCGTGCCAATGGCAAGAAGAGTGGCGAAGACATGACCTTGTTGTCTGTGAACGACTTGACGGCGTTCTACGGAGACTTTCAGGCGCTCTATGGCATCTCCCTGGCGATTGAAGCGGGGCAGATTGTCGCCATCATCGGCGCCAACGGGGCGGGAAAGAGCACCCTGCTCAATTCCATCGCCGGATTGATCCCCAATCGCAGCGACATGATCGTGCTCGACGGCGAGCCGGTGGGGGCGTTGCGCGCGCCGCAAATGGTCATGCGCGGCGTCGCGCTGGTGCCCGAAGGACGCCGGCTGTTTCCCTCACTGACGGTGAAGGAAAACCTGTTGATCGGCGGCCAATTGCGCCGGCCCGGCCCCTGGTCGCTCAAACGCGTGTTCGAACTGTTTCCGATGCTGCGGGAGCGCGCCGACAATCCGAGCCATTCGCTGTCCGGCGGCCAGCAGCAGATGGTGGCGATCGGCCGGGCGCTGATGTCAAACCCGCGGCTGTTGCTGTGCGACGAACTGAGCCTGGGTCTCGCCCCGATCGTGGTCAAGGAGATCTATGCGCAGCTGCCGACCATCCTCGGCGAAGGCACGGCGGTGGTCATCGTCGAACAGAACGTGATGCAGGCGGTCGCCGCCTCATCGCATCTCTACTGCCTGCAGGAAGGCCACGTCTCGCTTGAGGGAGCGTCGAACCAGCTCGATCACGATGCCATCAAGGCAGCTTATTTCGGAGTGTAAGGCATGATCGGCACTCTCAACGCGATGATCCAGGGACTGCTGCTGGGCGGGCTTTACGCTCTGTTTGCGGCGGGGCTCTCGCTCATCTTCGGCGTGATGCGCATGGTCAACATCGCGCACGGCGACCTGATCGTCGCATCTGCCTATTTTGCCTATTTTGTCATGCAGATGCTTGGCATAGGGCCGTTCACATCGCTGCTGATCGTCGTCCCGGTGGTCGCCGCCTTCGGCTACGCGCTGCAGCGATGGCTGCTCAACT
Source organism: Ancalomicrobiaceae bacterium (assembly GCA_031291595.1). GTDB lineage: Bacteria > Pseudomonadota > Alphaproteobacteria > Rhizobiales > Ancalomicrobiaceae > CAIYYN01. The sequence continues at coordinate 16,679 of JARLIU010000276.1, forward strand.
ACACGCTGGGCGCGGGAGATCTGCCGCCGCTCCTCGTCACCATCGCTCTCTCCATCATCCTGCAGAATGTCCTGCTGATCGTCTTCACCGCGGATGTCCACCGCCTGCAGGCCGGCCCGATCGAGATTGCCAGCTGGGCGTTCAACAGTGAACTTTCGGTCGGCGTCCTGCCCGTCCTGCAGTTTGTCACCTCGGTCATCATCATCGGCGCGCTGCAGCTGCTGTTCTACAAGTCGTCGTTCGGTCGCGCCTTTCGCGCCACGTCGGACGACCAGCAGGTGGCGCAACTGATGGGCATCGAAACGCGCCATATCTTCTCGCTCGCCATGGCGCTGTCGCTCGCGGTGGTGGCGGTCGCCGGCGTCTTCCTGGCGATCCGGACCAACTTCAATCCGTTCACCGGTCCGCTGCTGCTGATATTCGGCTTCGAAGCCATCGTCATGGGCGGCCTCGGCAGCCTGTGGGGAACGCTGGTTGGTGGCATTCTGCTCGGAATTGCCCAGGCGATCGGCGGCCAGATCCAGGTCGGCCTGCCGTTCGTCGCCGGCCATGTGGCGTTCCTCGCCGTGCTCTACTTCCTGCCGCAGGGACTGTTTCCAAAGGTGTCGCAATGAACGCTGCCGTCGCTGTCGCGGATCTGCCGCTGAAAGTCATCCGCGGCGATCGCGTGACGCACCTGGGCATGACCTTCTGGACGATCCTCGTCATCGTGCTGGCGTTCGGTCCGTTTTGGGCCGATCGCCAGTCTCTGCGGTTGTTGAGCGAAATCCTGTCGTATGTGGCACTTGCCAGCCTGTGGAATCTGCTGGCCGGCTTTGCCGGCCTGGTATCGGTTGGCCAGCAGACGTTCGTCGGGATCGGCGGCTATACGCTCTATCTGTTCGCGCTCGGCCTCGGCGTGAATCCGCTCCTCGGCCTGCCGGTCGCCGCGGTCGTCGGCGGCATCGCCTCGGTGCCGATCTTCCTGCTGTTGCAGCGCCTGCGGGGACCGCAATTCACCATCGGCTCTTGGGTCGTCGCCGAGGTGTTCCTGCAGATCGCTCAGCAATTGGCGGTGGTCGGCGGCGGCTCCGGGATCAGTCTTCCGGCCGCCGTGGTACGCTCGATCGCCCAGAGCCGGGATGCGCGCGAATTCCTCATCTACTGGGGCTTCCTGGCGATCACGGTCGTTGTCGTCGGAGGCATCGTCATGCTGCTGCGGTCACGGTACGGCCTCGCGTTGACCGCGATCCGCGACAACGAGATGGCGGCGCGGTCGAACGGCATGGACGTGGGCAGAATCCGGCTCGTCGCCTTTGTTGTCGCAGCCATTCTCACTTCGGCCACGGGCTCGATGATCTTCCTGCAGAAGCTGTCGATTACGCCGTTCTCCGCCTTCTCCATGAACAACTGGACGGTCTACATCATCTTCATGACGGTCATCGGCGGGATCGGTCGGGTCGAAGGTCCGATTATCGGCGTCGCGATCTTCTTCCTGCTCAGGCAATATCTGGCGGACCTGGCGAGCACCTACCTGATCATCTTAGGGGTTGTCGCGATCCTGATCATGCTGAAATGGCCGAAAGGCATATGGGGTTCGATTGCCGATCGCTACGGCTGGCAGTTGTTCCCGCTGGCCAGGCGCCTGGTGCGGCTCACGGGTCCCCAAGCAACGGGATCGCCTTGATGCGGCATGCGATCGCAGCCGTGTCGGCATCGCATTGCTGATCCATACCTGCTAGTTATGGAGCCCCGCGGGGTGCGGCCGCGCGGTGTGCGGAGACCGCTCATGCATTCTCGTCTGCTTCGCCATTTTCTCGCCGTCGTCGAAAAGCGGAACATCACCGCCGCGGCAGAAGCGCTCCGCATCAGTCAGCCCGGTCTTACCCGCAGCATCCGGCAACTCGAAGATCATCTCGGCATCACGCTGTTCGACCGCCTGCCGACGGGGGTGGTGCTGACCCGCGGCGGCGAAATCCTGGCGCGCCGCGCCAAGCTGATGGAGCTGGAATATAAGCACGCCGTGGCGGAAATCAGCTCGCTCGAGCAGGGGATCGTCGGCGTGCTGCGGATCGGCGCCGGCCCGCTGTGGACGTCCGCCGTGCTGCCGCCGGTGCTGTCGCGCTTCTATCGCCAATATCCCGGCGTGCGGGTTCGCCTGACGGAAGGCACGATCGACTCGATCCTGCCGGCGCTGATGGGCGGCGAAATCGACCTTGCTTGCGTGACGCTGAGCTTTCCGTCACAGACCGAAATCGTCAAGGAGCCGCTGTTGTCGATCCGGCACACGATCATCGTGCGCGCGGGCCACCCGTTGGCCAACGGGCAGAAAGTCACGGCGGCGGATCTGGTGAAATATCCGTGGGTGGTTCTGGCCAACGACAGTATCGGCACCAGCCGCATCGGCGCCTATTTCGCCGCCAACGGCCTGTCTCCGCCGCAGATTGCCGTCGAGACCACCGCGCTCGGACTGATGCGCCTGCTCGAGCAGGACGATTTTCTGGCGCTTTCCGCCGTCGACATGCTCGACTGCACCAGGCATTTCGGTCTGGTGTCATTGCCGCACGACGGGACGTTCTGGGAGGCGGAAGCTGGCATCGTCACGCTGAAGACGGATCGGCCGAAGCGGATTACCGAGAGCTTCAAGGCGATTCTGCGCGCTTCGCTGGTCCCCTGAGCGATCGGGGTTTCCGCTCCCAACACGTTCCGTGCGGCGTCCCCACGCGACCGCCGCGTCTTTGGTCCCGGCGCGATGGAATGGGCCGCAGCAATGCTCGCCCGGAAGCTGATGGGACGCGGGGCCATGTCGGTCCGCCATAACTTTGCCGTATGCCGCCGGCGCGACAAGGAATTGGCCCCGTTTTCCGGCCGCGACTAACGTTGCCTGGAAGCGTTGCCGCAGCGAGCGGCCAGCAGTCACCAAAGTCGACGGGAGGACAGGATGGCGGCAGTCATCGAGCCGGCAACCGGACTTGCCTTTTATGAACTGAGCCATGAATGGGGGCATGGCGTTCCGACGCTGCCGGGCTTCGAGGACGTCAAGATCTTCCGCTCCGCGACCCATGCCCACCATGGTGTCATGGCCCACCGCATCCGCATGGTGATGCACAGCGGCACCCACCTCAATGCGCCCATCCATCTCATCCAGCGCGGGCTCGGGGTCGGCGCCATCGCGCTGGACAGGTGCTTCGGCTCCGGGGTCGTGGTCGACGTGCCGAAGGCGAAATGGCAGCTGATCTCGGTCGCCGACCTGGAAGCGGCAAGTCCGGCGATCGAGGCGGACGACATCGTCGTGCTGGCGACCGGCTGGCACCGCAAATACAGCGAGAGCATCGCGTATTTCGGCCATTCGCCGGGACTGTCGCGCGAGGCGGCGGACTGGCTGGTGGCCAAGAAGATCAAGCTCGTGGCGCTCGATACGCCGCAGATCGACCACCCGCTCGCCACCTCGCTCGGGCTGCACCGCGGCGGGCCGCAGATGAAGCGGCTGCCGCAGGACTATCTGGCGGCAACCGGGCGGGCGGCATCACAGGATTTCCCCGATTGGAACCCGGCGCACCGCGCGCTGCTGGCAGCCGGCATTCCGACCATCGAGAACGCCGGCGGCGACCTGGATGAGCTGCTCGGCCAACGCTGCACCTTCCACGCCTATCCATGGAACTGGCACGAGGGCGACGCCTGCGGCATCCGCTTCGTCGCCATCCTCGATCCGGCCGGCGGCTATCGGCTCGAAAGCGGCAGCCATTCCTGAAATCGGCCGAAGCGTGGTGGGCGGCCGCCGACTGGCACGCCTTCTGCCCGGACACAACGCGAGATCCGCGCCATGCCAGCACCAAACAGCACCCGTGCACTGGAATTCTACAATCTCAGCGCCCGTTGGGGACACGGCATGCCGCAATGGCCGTCGAGCCCCGGCATCAACGTGCTGACCAGACAGTTCCATGCGCTCGACGGCGTCTATGTCACTGAGTTCGAAGGCATCATGCATCGCGGCACGCATATGGACGCGCCGCTGCACGTCACCGAAAACACCCCGACGCTGACCGGCTATCCGATCTGGCGCTTCTTCGGCACCGGCGTCGCCGTGTCGATCCCCAAGGGCAAATGGGGCGTCATCACCGCCGACGATCTGGAACAGGCGACGCCGACGATCCGCAAGAACGACATCGTCATGATCAACACCGGCACGCACCACAAGCTGGCCGATACCGACGCGTACTACGCCTATTCGCCCGGCCTCTATAAGGACGGCGCCGAATGGCTGGTCGAAAAGGGCGTCAAGATGGTCGGCCTCGACGTTCAGGCGCTCGATCATCCGCTCGGCACCAAGCTGGTCGACCACGGCCCCGGGCCGTCGCACCCGCATCTGATGGAGGAATACCGGCGCGAGACCGGCCGCGACGTGATGGCCGACTTCCCCTACTGGGAGATCGCCCACAAGACGCTGATGGTGAAGGGCGGCATTCCCGGCATCGAGAACGTCAACGGCGACCTCGACGCCATTACCGGCAAGCGCTGCACCTTCATGGCCTTCCCCTGGCGCTGGCCGGGCGGCGAAGGCTGCGGCGTGCGCGTCGTCGCCATCGTCGATCCCGAGCAGACATTCCGCATCGAGACCGGCCGCAGCGGCACCGGGGAGTAAAGGCGTCATGATCAGCGAAGCTCTCAGATCGCCCCTGTCGCTGTTCGACGTCAGCGGCAAGGTCGCCATCATCACCGGCGCGTCGGGCTCGTTCGGCCGCGCGACGGCAATAGCGCTCGGCGCCCTCGGCGCCAAGCTGGTGCTCGCCTCCGGCTCGGAGGCCGAATTGCGCCAGGTCGAGGCGGAGGTTCGCGATGTCGGCGGCGATGTCGCTACCCTCCAGCGCCGTCCCGATACGATCGAGGATGCCCAGGCGATCCTGCAGCTGGCGCTCGACAGCTACGGCCGCGCCGATCTGCTCGTGGTCGCCTCCGGCACCAACAAGGCCGGCTTCATCCAGGACCAGTCCTATGAGGAGTGGCAGATGGTGATGGATGCCAACGTGCGCGGCGAATGGTTGATGGCCAAAGCGGTCGGCAGCTACTGGATCGCCGAGGGCATCCGCGGCAAGGCGCTGCTGATGTCGTCCACTCGCGGCCGGCACGGCAATTTCTCCGGCTACACCGCCTATTGCACGTCGAAGGGCGCAACCGATGCCCTCACTCGCGTGCTGGCCACCGAATGGGCGAAATACGGCATCACGGTCAACGCCATCGCCCCGACCACCTTCCGCTCGAAATTGACCGAGTGGATGTGGAAGGACGATGAGGTCGGCAAGGCGACGCGCACGCGCACCCTGTCGCGCATCCCGCTCGGCCGGCTCGGTGAGGCCGAAGACCTGGTCGGCATGGCGATCTATCTGTTGTCGCCGGCCTCCAGCTTCTGCACCGGCCAGATCATGTATATCGATGGCGGCTTCACGGCGGGGTAACGGTCATGGCGCACCCCGCGATTGCGGTGATCGGTGCCGGGCTGATGGGCCATGGCATCGCCTATCGGTTGGCCGCCGCCGGGCATGAGGTGCGCGTGCACGACCCCGATCCCGGCGCGCGGCAGGCGCTTGCGGCGAAGATCGGGGATATCTGCGACCTGCTTGGGACGTCACGGGCGGCGCTCGAACGGATTTCCGGCCATGACGATCTGGCAAGTGCGGTCGCAGGCGTCGAGGTGGTCATCGAGGCGGCGCCGGAACGGCTCGAGCTGAAGCAGTCGATCTTCGCCGAACTGGAGCGGCTGACCGCAACCGGCACCATCCTCGCCAGCAACACCTCCGCCCTGCCGATCGCCCGGATCGCCGAAAAGGTCGGCGACCGCAGCCGTGTCGTCGGCACGCATTTCTGGAACCCGCCGCATCTGGTTCCGCTGGTGGAAGTGGTGCTGATGGGCGAGGCCAATCGCGCGTCCGCCGAAAAAGCATCGGCGCTCCTGCTCCGTGCCGGCTGGCACCCGGTCACCGTCAACCGCGACATCCCCGGCTTCATCGGCAACCGGCTGCAGCACGCGCTGAAGCGCGAGGCGATCGCCCTGGTGGCGGCCGGTGTCTGCGACGCCGAGACGATCGACGACGTGGTCAAGCTCGGCTTCGGCGCGCGACTGGCGGTGCTCGGTCCGCTCGAACAATCCGATCTAGTCGGGCTCAATCTGACCAAATCCATCCACGATACGCTGATGCCGGATCTCGACGTCACCGCCGTGACGCACCCCTATCTGCAGGACTTGGTCGCCAGGGGCGACCTTGGCATGAAGACCGGCCAGGGCTTTCGATCCTGGATGCCGGATCAGGCCGAGGCCGTCCGCCAGCGGTTGCGCGAATTCCTGGTGTCCCAGGCCCGATCGAGGAGACAGGACTGATGCAGGTCACCCGTTACGCCGACGCCAGGCCGTACGAGGCGCCGAAGCATTTCGACATGAAGGGTCTCAGGCTGCAGGGGTTCGACGTCTCCCCCACCGCCAACTTCTGGGTCGGGCTGTCGCATTTCCTCCCCGGTGGCGGGGCGGAGTCGAGCGCGACGCCGATCGAAAAGGTCTATCTGGTGCTGCGCGGCGAGGTGACCATCGTCACCGATGCCGGCGAGACCGTGCTGGGCGCGCTGGATTCCTGCTACCTCGCGCCGGGCGAGCGCCGCGAGATCGTCAACCGCGGCAACGATCCCGCGTCGATGGTGGTGATCATGCCCTATCCGGAAGGCACCGTGCGCCCCTGACGCCCGTGCCGGCCGGTTCGGGACGGCGGGCTTGGTCCGACGTCCCGCTTCGGCCACCAATCCGCATCACCGCACCGCGCAGGTGTTGAGGGCAAGGATCGTGCGGGCATCGGCCGGCGTCGCCACCTCGTTGTTGGCTTCGCCGATCAACCGGGCGGCGCGGGCGACGAACTCGGCGTTGGATTTGGCCAGCCGTCCCTTGGCATAGAGCACGTTGTCCTCCATGCCGACGCGGATGTGGCCGCCAAGCGCGATCGTCGCATAGAGGATCGGCAGGTGGCCGGCGCCGATGCCGAAGGCCGACCAGTGCGAGCCGGGCGGCAGCAGGCTCTTCAGGTAGACGAGGTTTTCCACCGTCGCCATGGTGCCGCCAGCCGCGCCGAGCACGAACTGGAAGTAACCCGGAGCACTCAGCACGCCCGACTTCATGTAATGCAGCGCATTGTAGAGCATGCCCGCATCGAACACTTCAATCTCCGGACGGATGCCGTTTTCCGCCATCACCGCCCCGAGCCTTTCGAGAAACGCGGGATGATTGACGAACAGCGTCTTGTGCATCCAGTTCATGCTGCCGGCGTCATAGGACGCCAGTTCCGGCTGCAGCAGCGGCAGGTGCTCCATCCGCGCCTCGTCGGTCGCGGCGAGATCGCCCGACGTGGTGAGGTTGAGCGCGATGTCGCAGCGGTCTCGGATGAGCCCGACGGTCTCGGCGAACCGGTGCTTGTCCATGCAGCCGCGCCCCTCGTCGTCGCGCATGTGCAGATGCGCGATGGCCGCGCCGGCCTGCCAGCACGCATAGACGTCGTCGGCGATCTCGCGCGGGGTCAGCGGCACCGCCGGATTATGCTCCTTGGTCGGAAACGCCCCGGTGGGTGCGACGGTGATGATGGTCTTGGCCATGGGTCCTGCCCGGTTCGGTCGCCTTAGCCGTAGGCTCGCGACGCCTTCAATTGATGGATCAGCCGTTTCAGGAACGCCCGCCGCACCTCGCCGACCGTGTCGGGGGAATAGCGATAGAAGCCTTCGCCGGATTTCACCCCGAGCTTGCCCTCGGCGACCTTCTGTTTCAGCAGCGGACTGGCGGCTTTCGACGCATCCATCACCGCCAGCAGGTTGTCGCCGACCGCCGCCCAGATATCGAGCCCGCCGAAATCCGCCACTTCCAGCTGTCCGGTGGTGGCGTAGCGAAACGCCGGGCCGAACTTCAGCGCCCTGTCCACATCCTCCGGCGCGGCGATGCCCTGCTCGATGATGGAAAACACCTCGCGGGCGATCGCCTGCTGAATGCGGTTGGCAATAAGCCCCGGCACGTCCTTCAGCACCTTCACCGTGCGCTTGCCGATGCTTGCGTGCAGCTTCGCTACGCGGTCGTAGACGGGTTCGGGCATGTTGCCGAACAACGACAGTTCGACCAGCGGCATGATGAGCGGCGGGTTGTACCAGTGGGTGACCAGCATCCGCTCGCGGCGGGCGGCCGAGACCGTCTCCATCATGGCGGCAAGCGGCAGGCTCGATGTGTTGGAGGCCAGCACCGCGTCGGCCGGTGCCCGAACATCGAGGTCGGCGAACAGTGCCTGTTTCAGGTCGAGCCGTTCGGGTATTGCCTCGACGATGAAATCGCGATCGGCGACCGCGGCCGACAGGTCGTCGGTCAGGTGCAGGCGGGTCTCCGCCGCGACCACCGCGGCCGCCGTGGCGATGCCCTCCTCCACCAACAGCGCATAGGCGTCGCGGATGGCGGGCAGGATCGCCGCGCGCTGGCTTTCGGCCGGTTCGTAGAGAATGGCCGGGCAACCGCCGAGGGCAAACGCCGCGGCGATGCCGTGCCCCATGGTGCCCCCGCCGATCACGCCGATCTTCTGTGACATCACGCCAACCTCACCCTGTCTCCGTGCCCTACCCGGCCGAATAGCCGCCATCGGCATCGAGGATATGGCCGGTGTAGAAGTCGGACGCCCGGGAGGCGAGGAACAAGAGCGGTCCGGCCAGATCCTCCGGCTCGCCGAGCCGGCCCTTGGGCACGCGGGCGAGGAACCCTTTGCGCACCTCGTTGGCCCGATCGGTGTCCTCGAACATCCAGGCGGTCAATGGCGAGCGGAACACCGTTGGGGCGATGGCGTTGACCGTAATGCCGGTCGGGCCCCATTCGCAGCCGAGCGCCCGCGTGATGCCGTCGATGGCGGCCTTGGAGGCGCAATAAGCGGAATAGCCGGCGGGATGGCCGAGCTTGCCGCGGGCCGACGACATCAGCACGATCTTGCCGCCGCGGCCCTGCCGCAGCATCTGCGCGCCGACCGCGCGCGCCATCAGCCAGGACTGCGTGACGTTGGCGTCCATGACATCGAGAAAACGCGCCGGCGCCATATCGACGATCTTGGCGACATCGTTCTTGCCCGACGCCACAACCAGGATGTCGACGCCACCGAAATGCGCCACCGTTTCGGCGACGATCGCCTCGCAGGCGGCCTCGTCGGTCGGACGCGCTTCGATCGCCAGCACATCGGCGCCAAGCGCGCGACAGGCGGAAACCGTGTCCGCCAGCGCTGCCGCGTTGCCGGCGACGGCAGCGACTTTGGCGCCGGCCCCGGCCAGCACCTGGGCAGCCAGGGCGCCGAACGCCCCGGACGCGCCGGTGACGATCGCTATCCTGCCGGCGATATCGAACAGCGATGCCGGATTGTTCAGAAAGCCGCTCATGGCTTCACCCCCGGCGGATAGGGAATGACGACCAGCATGCTGCAGACGTGATTGCGCCGGTTGACAATCTCGCGCACTTCTCCGGCCCGGATGGTGCAACTGTCGAATTTTCGCAGCACGCTTTCCTCGCCCCCGACGATGACGGTCATCTCGCCGTCGAGCACGACGTAGACCTTCTCGAACGGCGTGGAATCCGGTCCGGCGCCGCCGCCGGGCAGGAATTGCGACAGACCGACCCACTGGTTGACGGGTCCGTCCGGTTCAAAGCCCTGCAGGCGCAGTCCAACCACGCCGCGGTGATTGGGCGCCTCGTAGGGCTTGGCGTCGGCAAAGCGCTTGAGGAGCATCAGAAGGCCTCGCCCTTTTCGATCCGATAGCCCTGGCTCGGATCGGTGATCGCCACCAGGCGGATGATGCAGCCGTCGCCCCTGTCCCAGTTCCACGGAAAGAACGCGAAGGTGCAGCGCTTGCCGGTCACCGCGTCGAGATCGCCGCCGACATTTTCGATGCCGAGGATGCCGTGCTTGAACAGGATCTGGTGCACCGGTTCCCATTCGGGGAAATCGTCGGCCCAGTCGTGCCCGCCGGACCACTGGCGATATTCCTCCTTCAGATGCGGCAGCAGCGGGCCGTTGCGCTGCGGGCCGATGGCGGTGGCGAGCGGATGATCGTTGGCTTGCGTGTCGTGGCCGACCACCTTGACCTGTTTGTCGACCATCCACTGGCCGGCAGACGGCACGAAGCCCGGGCAATAGGGAAAATAGTCGCCGTCCTCGTAGCGCTTGTGCCAACCGGTATTGATGATCAGCACGTCGTGCGGGCGGATCGCATGGCCGCAAGCGGCCTCAAGATCGTCGGCGGTGATGAACTCCCACTGCTTTTTCGGCAGCGACACCACGATGCCGGAGCCGAAGAAATGCGGCAGCGGCACCTCGTCGATGAACGGCGTGCCCTGCACCACATGCGCCGGCGCGTCGATATGGGTCGTCGAATGCATCGAGGTGGTGATGCGCTGCGACAGCACGCCGGATTTCGCCATGTAGTGGATGCGCTCGATCTTCACGTCCTCGAAATACGGCCAGTTCGGGCACTGAAAGCCCCAACGGTGCGACAGATTGGTGAACTGCAGCCCCATTGCATTGTCGTGGTTGCCCTGAAATTCGATGCCGCGAACCGTGATCGTCATGCGGGTTCCCCCCTTAGCGCTTCATCCCTGCCGCAGCGGCCTTGTCGGGAGGCTCATACGCGGTATTGCTTAACGTCCTGAATATCGATACATGTGTATCGTTATACGGTCAAGAGAGGTTTCCATTTGACGACGCCGACAGCGAATGCGACGGATGAACCGCAGCGCCGGCGGGTTCACCGGCTTGAGGTTGAGGCACAGCATGACGACGCAAGACCTGAGCGATCGGCACTCGGCCAGCGGGGTTCAGGTGATCGAGCGCGCCGTGGCCATTCTCAGGGCGTTGAAAAA
>JARLIU010000041.1 GCA_031291595.1 Ancalomicrobiaceae bacterium
ATGTTGGCAAGGTGATCGAGGGTCGGGGGCGACGGCAGGAGGCTCGGCGTGGCGGCGGTCAGCAGCCGGTCCTCCTGGAAGGCGGTGGAGACCTGCCAGAGGAAGGGCGCCACCGACCAGACCACGATCAGCACCGCGGCGACGGTGAGGAGGGTCCGGCCGACGGCCATGCGAAGGCTGAGTGACGCCATCATCGGGGTGTTCCTCGCCATGGGAGCCGGATTGCGTCTAGCCATTGGCCCGCCGCATGCCGCGCATGATGAAGAGACCGAAGCCGAAGGCGATCAATGCCTCGGTTGCGAACATGGCCACCGAAAGTGCGCTGCCGTAGCCAAAGTCGAGGGCCGAAAACAGCGTCTTGTAGGTGAGCGTCGACAGCACTTCGGTCGAATCGGCCGGTCCGCCTCCTGTCAGCACGTAGACCAGGTCGAAGATGCGGAAGGCATCGAGGGCGCGGAACATGCCGGCGATCATCAGGGTCGGCAGCAGGAGCGGCAGGCGGATGTAGAAGAATGTCTGCAACGCTCCGGCGCCATCCATGCGTGATGCCTCGATCAACGCATTCGGTACCGTTTGCAGTCCGGCGAGCAGCAGAAGCGCCATGAACGGTGCCGTCTTCCACACGTCGGCCATGACGATGGTCCACAACGCCGTCTCGGTCGATCCATACCAGTTGGCCGGCGCCGACAGGATGTGCATCTGAACCAGCAGCCAGTTGACGATGCCGTGCTGACCGTCGAACAGCCAGCCGAACATCTTGGACGTGACCACGGTCGGGATGGCCCAGGGGACGAGCATCGCCGCCCTGACCATGCCGCGACCGGCAAACGTCTCGTGCAGCACCAGCGCCATCGCCAGTCCGATCAGCGTCTCGGCCACCGTCGAGGTCGCCGTGAAGATGAGCGTGTGCCGCCAAGCCGACCAGAACTGATCGTCGCCGACGAGCTGGCCGTAGTTGGCGAAGCCGATGAAGTCGCTCCGCTGCGCCGACAACAGCGTGTTGTGCAACGACAGCCACAGGCCGTCGAACACGGGAAACACCGAGACCGCCAGCAGCGCCAGACCGGCCGGGGCCAGAAAGATGAGCGGGGCCAGGCGACCGGCCCGCCCCGCTTGCCTGATCGCTCTCTGCCGTTTGGCGTCGCGGTACGTCGAACGGACAGCAGCCTGGGCAGTTGTCATGCTGAAACGATGCTCTCGATCTTCTTCTTGGCCTCGGCGAGAGCGGCGGCGACATTGCCGTCGTTGACCGCCTTGGAGACCGCCGACTGCAGCGCCAGGCTGACCTGCGAGTAGCGTGGCGTGACCGGACGCGGCGTCGCGCCGACGAACACCGGCTTCAGGGTCTGCATGAAGGGCTGCGCCTTGCCGAGTTCGGCGGAATCGAACACGGCGGGCCGGCTCGGCGCCAGGCCGAGTTCGGTGGCGAAGGTGAGCTGCGTCTTGGGGCTGGACAGCCACTTCACGAAGGTCACAGCCGCGTCACGGTTCTTGGTGGAGGCGTTGACACCGTATTGGTAGCCGCCGAGGCAAGCCGCGCTCTTGCCACCGGCGAAATGCGGCAGCGGGGCGACGCCGACCTTGCCGACGACCGATGACGTCTTGGCATCCTGCGAAATCGGGTAGACGTAGGACCAGTTGCGCAGGAAGGCGACGTCGCCGCCGGTGAACGGCATGCGCGACGGCTCCTCGTCCCAGCTCCTGACGTCGGCCGGACTGATCTTGTACTTGGCGATGGTGTCGTACATGAACTGCACGGCCTCGACCGCCGGCTTGTCGGCGATCGTGACGGTCTTGCCGTCGGGGCCAAGGATCGAGCCGCCGTTCGATGCGATGAACTCGACCAGGTCGCAAATCAGCACCTCGGCCTGCTTGGCCTGCCAGGAGTAACCGATCTTGGCCTTGCCGGCCTTCATCAGCTGCTCGGCGCCGGCGACCAACTGGTCCCAGGTCTCCGGTACCGCAATGCCGGCAGCGCTCAGCAGATCCTTGCGGTAGTAGAGCATGCCGGAATCGACGAACCACGGCAGCGCCGTGAGCTTGCCGTCGAACTTGCAGGCGGCGAGCACGCCGGGGAAGTATTCCGCGGCCTCGGCGGCGGAGATGACGTCGTCGAGCGCCAAAGCCCAGCCGGCGGCGGCGAATTCGGCGATCCATACCACGTCCTGGGTGAAGACGTCGGGCGAGCCGTCCTTCTTGGCCAGACGCTGGACGAGGCCCTGATGCACTTCGGTGGAGGCGCTGGGCGGCGGCAATTCGTCATAAGTGACACGAATCTCGCCCTGCGATTGATTGAACAGGTCGACGACCTCGGCGACTGTCCGCTTGCCGAAGAATTTGGCGCTGGAGAAGGTAATCTCGGCCGGACTGGCGGCGCGGGCCACCGAAATGGTCTTCAGGATCGCCGGAGTGGCAAGCGCTGCGCCTGCCGCCATCAGGAAGCTGCGGCGGCCGAACCCGCGCGTGCCGGCGGAGCGCCCGGAGACATTATGCTCGCTGCGATCTGTCATGTTGTTCCTCCCTACCATCGGATCCGCCCATTCAGCGGACCTCCGTTCCTTTGTTGAGTCTAGATAACTCGCAGAATAACGCATAGTCAAGCATCTTAACGAGACTTTTTGCGACTATCTGCGTTATTGCCCATTTTGGCGGTTTCGCTTAGTATCCACTCCCCAGGGTAGTCCAGACGGTGCGGATCGCGCGCGACCATGAACAAGCAAATGGAAGATAGTACGATTCAGGACACGACGCTTCCAGCCAAGCGTCGGGCTGATATTCTGAATATTGCCAAGAAATTGGGGCAAATAACAGTGACGGACATGAGCGCTCGATTTGAGGTTTCGCTCGATACGATTCGCCGTGATCTCGATATATTGGCCGACCAGGGTCTATTGGACCGCACCCATGGCGGAGCAATCCCGCGCGAAACGCTGGCGGCGGCGGATTCGTCTATTGATCTCCGCACAAAGAAGCAATCTGCGGCAAAACACCGCATCGGCCAGGCCGCGGCACGCCTGATCCTCGACGGCGAGACGCTGATCATCAACGGCGGCTCGACCACGGTGGCTTTCGTCGAATGCCTCACCGAACGGCGCGAGTTGAAGATCGTCACCAACAACCTGAACCTGCTGCAGGCAATGCCGCAGCAGGCGTTGCGCAGTCTCTACATCATCGGCGGCGAGGTGCGCAGCGGCGGCCGCATCTCGGTCGGCCCGGTCGGCTTCGTCCGGGCGGCGACCATCAGCGCCGACACGGCGGTCATCGGCGTCGGCGGTTTGACGACATCGGGCTGCTCGGTCAGCGATCTGGCCGAAGCCGGCATGATCGGCGAGATGATGGCGGCGGCACGGCGGGTGATCATCGTGGCGGATTCCAGCAAGTTCGGCCGCTATGCCTTTGCCGGCATCGCGCCGCTGGCGGCGTTCAACGTGTTGGTGACCGATCAGCGCCCGCCCGAGGATCTGATGCAGGCACTGGAGAAGGCGCATGTCGAAGTGGTGATTGCTGGTTAGCGCATCGACGCATTCATCCCGCACCGCCGCGGTTCGGGCTGGAGCAGCGGCAACGTCGTTGCGGGGATTGGTCACCGCGAAATGGATGCGGTCGATACGCCCATGACAGCAACCGGCCGACGCATCCATCGGTCAGCGCCGAAGGCAGGCCGCATTCGGACCGGCGTGCGCAGATTTGTCCGGCGCGGCACCTCGTCAGCCGCGGCGCTGGTAGATCCCCAGACAGAAGCGGTGCGGGCCGGGAACGCCGGGCGGCACCAGGGCGACGCGGTCGCCGGGGTGGATCGTCGTGCCGTCGACGCCGACGGCGCGATGATTGACCATCAAGGACTCAACCGCCTCGTCCGGCACGTCCAACAGCCGCAGCAGGTCCGGCCCGGCGATGGGAGCATCGAGTTCGACCAGATGCGGCGACGCCCAACCGCGGTCGCGAAACAGCCGGGTCAGGTCCATGAAGCCGACGACTTCGATCGTTCCGCTCATGTCTCGTCAGCCGCGGCGACCGCCGGCTCTCCTGCATAGTCGAGACTATCGAAGCTCATGTCGCGCACGTCGACCGCCAGCATCCGCCGGATGAGCGGCGTACCGAGGCCCAGGACCAGCTTCAGCGCCTCGGCGGCGGCGAGCGTACCGAGGATGCCGGCGACGACGCCCAGTATGCCGACGTCGGCACAGGTCTGCGCCCGACCCTCATCCGGCTGCCGCATGATCGCCTTGAGGCTCGGGTTGCGGCTGCCGTCCGGTGCGGTTGCGTACGGCATCAGCACCGTCACCCAGCCGTAGAACTCGATGACGGCCGCGGCCACCAGCGGCGTCTCGAGCGCCGCACAGGCATCCGCGACGAGGAACCGGGTGGCGAAATTGTCGGTGCCGTCGATCACCACATCGTAGCCGGAGAGAATCTCGCGCGCGTTGGCCGCATCGAGCCGGAGTTCGTGCGGCTCGACGGTCACATGCGGGTTCAGTCGGAGAATGGCGTCGCGTGCGCTCGCGACCTTCGGCCGGCCGATGTCCGGCGTGCCGTGGATGATCTGGCGCTGCAGATTGGACAGCGCAACGGTGTCGTCATCGACGATGCCGATGGTGCCGATACCGGCGGCAGCGAGATATTGCAGGATCGGCGAGCCAAGTCCACCGGCGCCGACGACGACCACGCGTGCCGCCGTCAACGTCTGCTGCCCGGGTCCACCGACGTCACGCAGCACGATGTGGCGGGCATAGCGCTGCAATTCCTCGTGCGACAACACCGGAGTCACTCCCTGAGCGGTCAGCCGCCGCCGACCAGCGGGAAGATGGCCAAGACCGCGCCGGAGGCAAGCCTGCGCTCCGGTTCGGCGCTGCGGCCGTTGACGAACAACATGCCGACGTCTGGCGCCGCGATGGCGAGGGCGTCGAGAACGTCGGCAATCGTCGTTCCTTCCGGATAGTCCTGCTCGGCGAGCTTGAAACGATCCTGCCGAAACGTGGCGAACAATTTGACGGTAATCTGCATGTTCTCACGTTCCGGCAGGCAGACCCAGGAGACGGGACGGGTCTTAGAAGTTCCAGAAGCTCGCCAATTCCTTTTGATCCATATCCCATTTGACGTTGTGCGGCTCGATCGCCTCGAGCTCGAAGAATTCCGGCAGGCGGTCGGTTTCCGGGCCGAGACCGGCGGCGAGATTGAAGGCGTGTTCGATCTTCAGGACCTGCTTGCCGAGGGCGATCACGTCGTCGCCGGTCAGGTTGATGCCGTAGCGGGCATTGAGCAAGTCGATCACCCCGCCGAGGCATTCCGGGATGTCGAGCGCCGGGAAGGCGATGAACAGGCACAGGCCGGTCGAATCGATGGCCGCGGTGGCGATCTGCAGATTGCGCGACAGCTCCACCTGGCCGTCGTTCGACAGCGGATCGACCTTGCCACCGACGTTGAGGATGTTGGTGGCGATGGCGTAGCCGGCGGTATGGTCGGCGCCCATCGTCGTCGTCGCGTAGGTCACGCCGATGCCCTTGATCGGGCGCGGATCATAGGCCGGGATGGCCTGGTTCTTGACGACCGGTATGCGGGTCATGCCGAAGGCGCGGCCGACGTGGCCGGTGCCGCCGCCGAGCATGCGGCCCAACGGAGTGGCATGGGTGATGTCGTTCCTGAGCAGTTCCAGAATGCGCTTGCCGTCGCCCCATGGTAACAGGCCCGCTTCCATGGCCACGGCGAGCATCACCGGCGTCTCGATCGAATCGACGCCGATATCGTCGAAGACATTGTCAATCTCGGCAATGACGTCGAGGTCCTCGACCATGCCGTCAGCGCCGAGCGCCCAGATGGTCTCGTATTCGAATCCGGACGTCACGTAGTTGCCGTCCTTGTCGTTGTAGATCTGCGAGCATTGGATCTGACAGGAGGGCGAGCAATTGTGGCTCGGCTCGCCGCCGCGCGCGACGATATTCTCGTACATCGTCTCGCCGGAGATGGCGTCGTGATGCGCGCACTGGCCGGAGGTGAAGTTCTTGGTCGGCAGGCCGCCGGCCTCGTTGAGGACGTTGACGAGAACGGCGGTCCCGTACTTCTTCAGGCCCTGGCCGGAAACCGGATGGTCCAGCAACGTCTTGGTGAAGGCCTGGTTGGCGGCCTTGAACTTGGCCGGATCGGCGAGCCGCAGGGCAACGCCGCCCTCCGGATTGACGACGATCATCTTGACCTTCTTCGAGCCCATCACCGCGCCGAGGCCGCCGCGTCCGAACGAGCGGATCTTGCTCTCGGGATCCTTGACCGAGATGTTGGCGATCGCCATCAGGTTCTCGCCGGCCGGACCGAGCGTGATGACGCCGAAGTCCTCGCCGTAGTGCTCGTTCACATGTTGGACGGTGGCGAACGTGCCGAGCCTGAGAACCTCGGTCTCCGGCTTGATCGTCGCGCCGTCCTTGTGCACGACGACGGTGTACCAGGTATCGCCCGCCGGCTTGCCTTCGATGATGATCGCCTTGTAGCCGAGGCGGGCGATGAGCCCCGACGACGTGCCGCCAGCCGAGCATTCTTTGATGCCGCCGGTCAGCGGGCTCTTGGAGCCGCAGGAAAAGCGGTTGGCATTCGAGGCGGCGGTGCCGGAGAGAAGTCCGGGCGCAAACACCAGCTTGTTGTTCGGTCCGAGCGGGTGGCAGGTCGGCGGCACTTCCGCCGCCACGATCGTCGAGGTCAGCGCCCGACCGCCCAGCCCGGCCCAGTCGGCCGGCACGGGCTCGACCTTGACGGTCAGATCGGTCATGTTGACGCGCAGAATCTTGTCCATGGAAGGCTCCCGTCGCTGGGCGTTTCGGTGAGGATCCGCAGACTATTCCGCCTGGATCCGCATTTCGCCGAAAACGCCCGTCGAATTGCGTTGCATGACGTCATTCAACTCCAGTCGCGGCCATTCGTAAAATCGGCATGACTTCCTATTATGCGCGGGCGGACATAACGCCGGCTCATCGTATTGGCGGTTGGCTATACTGGAGATGTCGGCCGCCACTTGCGGTCGGTCATCTTGGCAATATTGGTTTGCCCGACCTGATCCCGCCTACTCGTCATTCGACCGAGCCGGCGCGACGATGCGCGCCGACAGCGCGGCGAGATGCGGCCCGGCGGCCTTGAGCACCTGCTGCTCGATGTCGCGGTAGCGGGTGATGATCTCGCGGCCAAGGTCGGTCAACTCGGCACCGCCGAGACTGCCGGTCGTGCCGGTGATGACTGGCTGGCCGAAAGCCTCGTTCATGTGATGGATCAGTTCCCAGGCACGCCGATACGTCATGCCGAGCGTGCGCGCCGCCGCCGAGATCGAGCCGGATGCGCCGACCTCCTCCAACAGCCGCACCTTGCCGGAGCCGATGCGCGTTTCCGGCTCGATGCTAAGATAGAGGCGGAGCGAGATCATTTCGGTCTCCTGCACATTCCGGTATTGCGATACTAGAGCAGGACGCTTTCAGATGGAATCGCCCGGCGATCCATCGATGTGCTGAATCGCTGCTGCATGAATAGATTAGAGCGCTGATTCAGCAGTCGCATGTTTCCGTGTGACAGCATCGCGCTCTGGCAAATGGGGCGGCGCGAGGACATTCGGCCGTGCCGACAATCCGGACACCAACGCGCGGGGCGGGCCGGCCCCTGCACGAAACCTGGGACGACGAGATGGCTCAACTGTCAAGCGACGCTTTCGCCTTCGATGGCGGCCTGATGCCGATCGAGACGGCCCTCGCGCTGCTGGCCGAACGGATCCGACCGATCGAGGCGGTCGAGACCGTCGATTTGCGCGGAGCCGACGGCCGCATCCTGGCGGCGCCGGTCGTCGCGCCGATCAATCTGCCGGTGTTCGACAATTCCGCGGTCGACGGCTACGCCGTGGCGCATGGCGATCTCGCCGCGGACGGCCCGACGACGCTTCCCGTCATCGGGCGGGTGATTGCCGGCGCGCCCGCCGATGTGGCGCGACGAGGGGTGGCGGTGCGCATCTTCACCGGCGCGCCGTTGCCTCCGGGAACCGATACCGTCTTCATGCAGGAGGACGTCACGCTCTGCGACCTCGACAACGTCGTTCTCCCACCGGGTCTGCCACCCGGCGCCAACACGCGACCAGCCGGAGAGGACATCGCCGTCGGCGCGGAGGCTTGTCCCGCCGGCCGCCGGCTGACCCCGCGTGACGTGGCCCTGCTCGCGGCGCTCGGCATCGATCGCGTCAGCGTCCGCCGCCGGCTGCGTGTCGCGGTGTTCTCGACCGGCAACGAACTGTGCGATCCGGGCAGCGTGCTCCCGCCGGCCGGCATATACGATTGCAACCGCTACAGCCTGATGGCCATGCTGGTGCGGCTCGGCTGCGTTGTGACCGACCTCGGCATTCTCAGAGACAGCCGCATCGAGACGGAAACGGCGCTTCGCCAGGCGGCATCCTCCTCCGATCTCGTGGTCACCAGCGGCGGCGTGTCGACCGGCGACGAGGATCACGTCAAGGCGGCGATCGCCAAGGCCGGTTCGCTGGTGTTCTGGCGGCTGGCCATCAAGCCCGGCCGGCCGGTTGCCATGGGGCTGATCGACGGCACGCCGCTGGTCGGCCTGCCCGGCAATCCCGTCGCCGTCTTCATTACCTGCGCCTATGTGCTCAGGCCCTTCGTGCTGGCGCTGTCCGGCGGAACCGTGCAGTCGCCGGTCCCGGCCCTGGTGACGTCCGGTTTCGCCTACGTGAAGAAGGCCGGCCGCCGCGAATACGTCCGCGTCACTCTCGACCGGCGGGGCGCATCGGTCGTCGCGGACAAATACCCCGTCGACGGCGCCGGCGTGCTGACGTCGCTGACACGCACCGACGGCCTGGTGGAATTGCCGGAAAGCATGACGCGCATCGAGCCGGGCGATCCAGTCGCCTTCTTCGACTATAGTCAGATTTTCTGACAAATCCGTGCACCCGCAGCCGCCGCAATAGACTTCAACTGATCGGCTTGATTCCAGTCAAGTCGATACGTGTGCCTTTGGCGTTAATGCTCCGTTCGACCGCGACAGCGCAGGGAGAAATCGGGTGGTAGACTCAACCATGATGCTCAGCTCCCTGTGGGATCTGTTGCCAGTCAGAGATCCGGCGTTTTTCGACATCATCCTTCTGTCATTGAAGGTGACATTGACGGCGGTCGGCGCAGCTGGCCTGATCGGCCTGCCGGTCGGCGCGGCCCTGGCTCTCGGCCGTTTCCCTGGCCGGCCGATCCTCATCGTCATCATCAACGCCTTCATGGGGCTGCCACCGGTCGTTGCCGGATTGGCCGTCTTCCTGCTGTTGTCCCGGTCGGGACCGCTTGGGCAATTCGGTCTGCTGTTTTCCCCTGCCGCGATGATGGTCGCGCAGTTTGGTCTGGTGCTGCCGATCATCATTGCTCTCAGTCGACAGACGATCGAAGACCTCTGGCTGGAATATCGCGAGCAGTTGACCTCCATGGGCGCCGGCCGGTTGCGAGCCATCCCGACGCTGTTATGGGACGCGCGCTTCTCGCTGGTAACCAGCCTGCTCGCCGGGCTCGGCCGGGCCTTCGCCGAGGTCGGCGCCATCCTGATCGTCGGCGGCAACGTTGCCGGCTTCACCCGCACCATGACGACCGCCATCGCGCTCGAAACGTCAAAGGGGGATCTGCCGCTCGCTCTCGGGCTGGGGGCGGTGCTGATGGCGCTGACGCTCGTCATCAACGCACTTGCCTTCGCTGTTTCCCGCCTTGGAGCTCGATTCGCCGGATGAACCGTATGTCAGACCAGCCCTCCATCCTGCCCCTGGCGATCGAGGGGCTGAGCTACGAGATCGGCGGCTGCCGGCTGGTCGGTGTCGACCGGGCATTGATCACCAAGGGGCGGCGCACCGTCGTGCTCGGCCCCAACGGCGCCGGCAAGACGCTGTTCCTGAAACTCTGTCACGGTCTCATTGCGCCGAGCCAAGGGACGGTGGCCTTCGCCGGGGGGATCAAGCCCGCCGCCCGGCGTCAGGCCATGGTGTTGCAGCGGCCTGTCCTGCTCAGGCGGTCGGTTGCCGGCAATCTGCGGCACGCCTTGGCGGTGGCCGGTTTCGGCTACCTGGAGCGGCGCCGAAGGACTGTCCGGATGCTCGACCAGTTCGGTCTTGCCGACCTCTCCGACCGGCCGGCGCGGGTGCTGTCAGGCGGCGAACAGCAACGCTTGGCGATCGCCCGTGCGGTCTCGGTCGAACCGGAGCTGCTGTTCCTCGACGAACCGGCCTCCGGCCTCGATCCGAGCGCCACGCGGCAGATCGAGGAGATCCTGTTGGGTCTTCACGCCGATGGGCTGACGTGGGTGATGACCACCCATGATCTCGCCCAGGCCCGCCGGCTCGCCGACGACATCCTGTTCTTTCACGCCGGCCGGCTCATCGAAGCCGCTCCGGCCGACCGCTTTTTTGCCGAGCCCGACACCGACGCGGCGCGGGCGTTTCTGGAAAGCCGGTTGTTCTGGTAGGTTCAATCTAAACGGGAGCAAGACCATGCTGCGCAGACTCATAACGACCGCGGTATTTGCCGCCGCCGTCCTCGGACCGGTCACCGGCCCGGTACAGGCAGAGGATCGGTTCATCACCGTCGCTTCGACCACATCGACGCAGGATTCCGGGCTGTTCGGCTACATCCTGCCGATCTTCGAGGCAAAGACCGGCATCAAGGTCAAGGTCGTGGCGCAGGGCACCGGCCAGGCGCTCGACACCGGGCGGCGCGGCGATGCCGATGTCGTCTTCGTGCACGCCCGCGCCGCAGAGCTGAAGTTCCTCGGAGAGGGCTTCAGCACCAAGCGCTCGCCGGTGATGTACAACGACTTCGTCGTCGTCGGCCCGAAGAGCGATCCTGCCGGGATCGCCGGTTCGAAGGACGTGGCGGCCGCTCTCAAGACGATTGCCGAGAAGAAGATCCCGTTCGTGTCGCGCGGCGACAAGTCCGGCACGCATATGGCCGAACTGGCGCTGTGGAAGGTGGCCGGTCTCGACCTCGCATCGATCCGCGGCGAGTGGTACCGCGAGATCGGCCAGGGCATGGGCGCGACGCTGAATACCGCCGGGGCCATGCTCGGCTATGCGCTGTCCGACCGTGCCACCTGGATCGCCTTCAAGAACAAGGGCGATTTGCAGATCGCGGTGGAAGGCGACAAGCGGCTGTTCAACCAATACGGCGTGATGCTGGTCAATCCGGCCAAGTTCCCGTCGGTCAAGGCGGCCGACGGTCAGGCGTTCATCGACTGGCTGGTCTCGGCCGAAGGCCAGAAGGTGATCTCCGAGTACAAGATCGAAGGACAGCAGCTGTTCTTCCCCAACGCCAACGATCCCAATGGCTGATGCCTACCGGCAGCTGAGGCGTGTGGCTGTCGACGATATTCTGACAGCCTGGATCGGTGCCATCGGCGTGCTCTCGCCGGTCACCGTTGCAATCGCCGAGGCGCGCGGGGCGGTTGCGGCCGAGCCGGTGATCGCACCGGGCCCTATGCCGGCCGCGGCCATCGCGCTCGCCGACGGATGGGCGGTGATCGCCACCGAGACGGTCGGTGCCTCGCCGTACGCGCCGACGGAGCTGACGCAGTCGCTCGCGGTCATGGCCGGCGCTCCGGTGCGACCGCCGTTCGACGCCGTCGCTCTGGCCGACGATGTGACGGCCACGGCGGCAGAGGTCGCGGTCGCGCCCGGTACCAACCTGCGCCGGGTGGGGGAGGATGCGCCGGCCGGCAGCCTTCTGGTCGGCGTC
>JARLIU010000042.1 GCA_031291595.1 Ancalomicrobiaceae bacterium
TAGGCAAATGTGTTCTGGCATCGGCTCAATAACTCGAAAGATGAACAGCGGATGACGACTTTATGCCGGACTTGCATTCGAACCTGACGATTGGCTGTTGGCGGTCGTCGAAGCCATATCGGCAACGGCGTCCGGCGTCCGCCCGCCGCAGTCTCTGCACGTTAGGTATGAATACGTATTTGGCGGCGGCGCGGCGGGGTCATGTGCCGGTCCGTTGCGGCCATTCGCGACGATGGCCGCCGTTGACAGGCTCGGGCAGGCGGGCCTAACACTCTTTCACGACGGTCCCTCTTGTCGATCAAGAGGGTGAAAAGGGAATGCGGCCGCGCCCAGGGAGCACCCGAAGGCGTGGAACAAACCGCAGCTGCCCCCGCAACTGTGAGCGGCGAGCGACGAGCCGAGATGCCACTGATCCACTTGGGATCGGGAAGGCGGCGCGATCACGCGACAACCCGCGAGCCAGGAGACCTGCCGTCCGTTCTTGTTGCTCTGACCAAGCTGCCGGTGGGGTGGCGAGGAGGAATTGATGCGCCTTCCATCCAGCCGACGCCGTGGCACTGCCGGCAGTCATCTCGCGACATTCGGAACCGGGTGCCGGGGGAGCGCCGAATGAGCGCCCAACCGACGATGGTGCACGTCTGCATCTCCTGCCGCGCCGAGGGCGAGGCACTGGAACCGCGCGAGCAGCGCGCCGGCGCCCGTCTGCACAGGGCGCTGGTGACCGCCGCCGCCGCCGAGGGCCGTGACATCGCCATCGTCCCGGTCGACTGCATGAGCGTGTGCAAGCGGCCGGTCACGGTCGGCCTGTCCGCGCCTGGCAAATGGACCTACATCTACGGCGACTTCGCCAAGGTGGCGCCGGAAGCGGCCGCCGCGATCATCCTCGATGGGCTGGCGCGCTACGAGGCGGCGGGCGACGGCATCATCCCGTGGAAGGAGCGCCCGGAAGCCTTGAAGCGCGGCGTCATCGCCCGCCTGCCGCCGATGGGGTGAACCGCCTGCGCGTCCCCGAGCCATCAGCCGATCCCTCGCACCCGGAAGCCGCCATGCCGTCAGACGCCCGCACGCTCGCCAAGGTCCCCGTCACCATCGTCACCGGCTTCCTCGGCGCCGGCAAGACCACGTTGATCCGCCATGTGCTGGCAGAGGCGCATGGTCGGCGCCTTGCCCTCATCATCAACGAGTTCGGCGACGTCGGCGTCGACGGCGAGATCTTGAAGTCCTGCGGCATCGACACGTGCCCGGAAGAGGCGATCGTCGAACTCGCCAACGGCTGCATCTGCTGCACCGTGGCCGACGATTTCGTGCCGGCGATCGAAGCGTTGCTGGCGCTGCCGAACCGGCCGGAGCACATCATCGTCGAAACGTCCGGCCTGGCGCTGCCGAAGCCGCTGGTGAAGGCGTTCGACTGGCCGCCGATCCGCGCGCGGCTCACCGTCGACGGCGTGGTCGCGGTGGTCGACGGCGCGGCAGTGGCTGCCGGGCGGTTTGCCGACGATCCGGCGGTGATGGCGGCGCGGCTCAAGGCCGACAAGGCGGTAAGCCATGATAATCCGCTGGAAGAAGTCTACGAGGATCAGCTGTTGTGCGCCGATCTCGTCATTCTCAACAAATCCGATCTGCTTGATCCGGCCGAACTCGAGCGGGTCAGCGCGGACATTCGCGCGACCGTGCCGCGGGCGGTGAAACTCGTCGCCACGCACGAAGGCCGCATCGATCCGGCGGTGTTGCTGGGGCTCGCCGCCGCGGCGGAGGACGATCTTGCCGGCCGGCCGTCGCATCACGACGCCGAGGCCGAACACGACCACGACGATTTCGATTCATTCATCGTCGATCTGCCGGAAGTCGCCGATGCGGCGGTGTTGTTGGATCGGCTGGCGACAGTCGCCGCCGAGCACGACGTGTTGAGGATGAAGGGCTTCGTCTCGGTCAAATCGAAGCCGATGCGGCTGCTCATTCAGGGCGTCGGCGCCCGCTTCCGCCACCAGTTCGATCGTGCCTGGGTGCAAGGCGAGGCGCGTGCGAGCCGACTCGTCGTCATCGGCCAGAAGGGCATCGACCGGGCGGCGATCGCCGCGGCACTCGTCGCCTGACGGCACTGGAGGTCAAAGGACAGCAACCGTGCATCTTCTCGTCGCCGATCACCGTTCGCTCGATGAGGCCGAGGTCGCCGAGGACCTCGGGCAGAGCGCGGCCGACGTCGTGTTCCTGTCGTTCTCCGATTCCGATCTTGCCGCCTTTGCCCGTGCCTACCGCAGCCTCGGTGAAGCGGCGCCGAGTCTCAGGCTCGCCAACTTGAACCGGCTGAAGCATCCCTATTCGGTCGATCTCTACCTCGATCGCGTCGCGCGGCACGCCAGGATCATCGTCGTGCGCCTGTTGGGCGGACTCGACTACTGGCGCTACGGCACGGACGAATTGGCGGCGCTCGGCCGCCGGCCTGGCGGACCGCGCATCGCCATCGTTGCCGGCGATGCCCGCGCCGACGCACGGCTGAGCGAGGCGTCGAGCCTTGCGGCGGACGATCTCGACCGGCTGTGGCGGTGGTTCCAGCATGGCGGCGGCGAGAACATGGCCTCGGCCGCGGTATTCGTGGCGGGGCAGGCCGGCATGGCGCGGCCCTTGCCCTGGGTGGAGCCGCAGCCGATCGGCGCTTTCGGCCGGCTGGTCTCGTCCTGCCGCAGCGATCGGGGAGCAAACGCGGCGCGCGGACTGCAAGCGGGCGGCGACAGGCCGCTGGCGCTGGTCCTCATCTACCGCTCGATCGTGGCCGCCGACGACACGGCGCCGTTCCCGCTACTCGCCGATGCGCTGTTGGAGCGCGGCATGGCGGTGGAGACTCACTATGTGACGAGCCTGAAAGACGGCAATGTCATCAACGAATTGAGCGCGTTTCTTCACCTGGCGCGTCCCGACGTCATCCTCAATACCACTGCTTTTTCCGCCCGGCTGGATAATGGTGGCAGCGTGCTCGATCTGGCCGATGCGCCGGTCATCCAGGCGATGCTGTCGACATCGTCGCGCGAGGCGTGGCTGGCGAGCAACCGCGGCGCCTCGGCCGCCGATCTCGCGATGAATGTGGTGTTGCCGGAGATCGACGGGCGGATCATCTCCACCGCCATCTCGTTCAAGGCACGGCTCGCGCCCGACCCCGACTTCGAATTCTCGGCCGAGGTGCACGCCCCCGATGCCGCGCAAGTTTCGCATGTCGCCGATCTGGCGGCAGCCTGGGTGCAGCTTCGGGCCAAGCCGCGGGCGAGCCGCCGGCTCGCGGCGATCCTTTCCAACTATCCGGCCAAGGCGGGCCGCACCGGCTATGCCGTCGGGCTCGATACCGCCGCGAGCGTCCGCGCCATCGCCAAGGTGCTGGCGGACGCCGGCTATACGGTCGGGGGGCTGCCCGAGGACATCATCGCCGCGCTTGAAGACCGATCCGGTGTTGCGGCGCGCGTGACGGCACGGCTGGGTTTGCCCGAATACCGCGAGCTGTTTGCCGCGCTCTCCAAAACCTTCCGCGACAGCGTCGTTGCAGCGCACGGAGCGCCCGAGGCGGATGACGCGGTCGAGGGCGGCGCCTTCGCCCTGCCGATCCTGCGTGCCGGACGCCTGATCGTCGCACTGCAGCCCGATCGCGGTGCGGCGGCGGCGCGCAAATCCGACAGCCACGATACCAATCGGCCGCCGCGGCACGCCTATGTCGCCTTCTACCTGTGGCTTCGCCATGTCGAGGCCATCGACGCGCTCATTCATGTCGGCACGCATGGCACGCTCGAATGGCTGCCGGGCAAGACGGTGGCGCTCGACGCAGCCTCCGCCCCGCGCGCCGTGCTGGGCCCCGTCCCCATCGTCTATCCGTTCATCGTCAACAATCCCGGCGAGGCGGCACAGGCCAAGCGCCGCATCGGCGCGGTTACCCTCGGCCACCTGACGCCGCCGCTGATCGAGGCCGGCCTGTCGGGCGAAGTGGCCGAGATTGAGGCCCTGCTCGACGAATACGCCCAAGCGCAGACGCTCGATCGCCGCCGGGCAGAGATGATCGCCCCGGCCATTGTCGACAAGGCGCGCGCCTCGGGGCTGGCCGAAGAGATCGGCCTCAGATCCGAAATGAGCGAGGGCGAGGCGCTCAGGCTGATCGATGCCAGGCTCTGCGACATCAAGGAAATGCGCATCGGCGACGGGCTGCACATCTTCGGCCGCGCGCCCGAGGGAGAGGCGGCCCGCGCCAATGCCGCATTTCTCGCCGAGGCCGCAGGCACGACCCCCGATCTGGCGGCCGGGCTGATCCGCGCCTCGGCCGAGGCCGAGCGCGCCGGGCTGATCGCCGCGCTCGACGGGCGCTTCGTCCCGCCGGGTCCGGCCGGTGCGCCGTCGCGCGGGCGGCTCGACGTGCTGCCGACGGGGCGCAACCTGCATGCGATCGACCCGCGCGCCGTGCCGAGCCCGACGGCCGCCGAGATCGGCCGCCGGTCGGCCAGCGAGGTGATGCGCCGGCACGCGCAGGATCACGGCGATTGGCCGAGGGCCATCGTCGTCGACCTGTGGGGCAGCGCCACCATGCGCACCGGCGGTGACGATCTGGCACAGGCGCTGGCGCTGATGGGGGTCCGGCCGGAATGGGAGCGGGCGACCGGCCGCGTCGTCGGCTTCGAGATCCTGCCCGAAGCCCGGCTCGAATTCCCGCGCATCGACGTGACGCTGCGCATCTCCGGCCTGTTCCGCGACGTCTTCCCCTCGCAGATCGCATTGTTCGATCAGGCGGCTGCGGCGGTTGCCAGGCTTGAGGAGCCGGACGACGTCAATTTCCTCGCCGCGCTCCGGCGGGCGACCGGCACTGTGGGGCCGCGCATCTTCGGCGCCGCGCCGGGCGGGCACGGGGCGGGCGATCTCACCCGGCGGCTGCTCGTCGAGGAAG
This sequence comes from Ancalomicrobiaceae bacterium, assembly GCA_031291595.1. Lineage (GTDB taxonomy): Bacteria > Pseudomonadota > Alphaproteobacteria > Rhizobiales > Ancalomicrobiaceae > CAIYYN01. Next base: position 4,913 of record JARLIU010000042.1, read on the forward strand.
ACGTGACCCGCGCGGACCTGGGCGAAGCCTATCTTGCCAGCACCAGCCACGCGTTCAGCGCCGAAGGAGCGGTGCCGTCCGACGACTTCCGCGACCGGGTCGCCGGGGCCGAGGCGTATGTGCACGGCCAGGATCTTGCCGACACCGACATCCTCGCCGGCAATGCCTTCCTCGACTACGAGGGCGGCTTCGCGGCGGCGGCGGCGAGCCTCGGGGCCGACCCTGCACTCTACCATCTCGACGCCACGCGGCCGGACAAGCTCGTGGTGCGCCGGCTGAAAGACGAGGTGGCGCGGGCGTTGCGCGGCCGTGCCGCCAATCCGCGCTGGATTTTGGGCCAGATGCGGCACGGGCATCGCGGCGCTGCGGAGATCGCCGAGGCGGTCGAGGCCGCGCTCGGTTTTGCGGTGGCGGCCGACGCGGTGACCAGCCGGCAGTTCGATCTGCTGTTTGATGCCACGGCCGGCGACGACGCCGTCCGGCAATTCCTCATCGCTGCCAATCCGCTGGCAGCCGGCGCCATAGCCCGCGCGTTCGAGCGGGCGGCAACGCGCGGGCTATGGGTCAGCCGGCGCAATTCGACGGCGCAAGCGCTCGCCGAGATGGGCCGCGAGGCGGCACCATGAGCGAGCCGATGCCGTCGGTCAAAGGCTGGTGCCCCGGGGCTCTCAGGCCGATGCGCTCGGGCGACGGGCTGGTCGTGCGGTTGCGGCTTGGCGCCGGCGTGCTGACGGCGCGGAAGGCGAGGATCATTGCCGACCTCGGTCGCAGATACGGCAATGGTCAGATCGACTTGACCCAGCGGGCGAACCTGCAGCTGCGCGGCGTCTCGGACCAGGCATGGCCGGTGCTGATCGGCGAACTGTCGTCGCACGGCCTGGTCGATGCCGATGCCGAGGTCGAGGCGGTGAACAACATCGTCGTCGGCCCGCTCGCCGGGCTCGATCCGCGTGCCCAGGTCGACGGGCGAGCGGTGGCGGTCATCCTGGCGGACCGCATCGCCGTCGATCCGTTGTTCCGGGCGCTGCCCGGCAAATTCGGTTTTGCCGTCGACGACGGCGGGGCGTTGTCGCTCGATGACGTTGGTGCCGATGTGTGGTTGGTCGGGTGCGATGGCGGGCTCGACGTCGAGGTGCGGCACGGCGACGGTTTCGCCCGGCTGGCGCGGGTCAGGCCCGAGGCTGCCGGCGATGCGGCGGCGCGGATCGCTGCCGCCTTCCTCGACCGGCGCGGCGCGGACGCGGAGCAGGCCGGGCGGATGCGCCAGCTGGTCGCCCGGATCGGTGCCGCAGCGGTGGCGCGGCAAGCGGGCTTCGATCCGAACGCAGTCGTCACCCGGCCATCCCGCCCGGTGGCGAACGTCATTGGCCGGCTCGATCTCGGCGGATCGGCCGCCGTCGGCCTCGGCATTCCCTTCGGGCGGCTGACGGCCGCCACACTCGGTGCTCTCGCCGATGCGGCCGAACGGGCGGGAACGAGCGAATTGCGGTTGACGCCCTGGCGTGCGGTCGTGATCCCGGGCGTGGCGACCGACCGGGCGGAGGCGCTTCTCGCCGATCTCGCCCGGGCCGGCTGCATCGTTTCCCCGGACGATCCCCGGCTGGCGGTCGTCGCCTGTCCCGGCGCACCGGACTGCGACAGCGCGGCTGGCGCGGTCCGGGAGGACGCGCTTGCGCTCGCCGAGGTCGCCGCCAGGATGGCCGGGGAGGGCGTTCGGCTGCATGTCTCTGGCTGTGCGAAAGGCTGTGCACGGCCCGGCGCCACGGCGGCAACCCTCGTCAGACGGTTTTCCGGCTATGATTTGGTCGTAAACGGCCGAGCGGAGGACGATCCCGTCTCGACGGGGCTCTCCGCAGACGATATCGAAGGCGCCTTGAGGCGGCATGGACTGATCGAAGGGCACTGAACTTGGGTGAACGGACCAGCTATATCCGCGACGGAGCCGAGATCTATCGGCGATCCTTCGCCATCATCCGTGCCGAGGCGGACCTTGCCCGCTTTGGCGCTGAAGAGGAGCCCGTCGCCGTCAGGATCATCCATGCCTCGGGCATGGTGGAGGTCGCATCCGACATCGCGTTTTCGACCGGTGCCGCGGCTGCCGCGCGTGCCGCTCTGACGGCCGGCGCGCCGATCCTGTGCGATTCCAAGATGGTCGCCAATGGCGTGACCCGGGCACGGCTGCCGGCGAACAATCAGGTGATCTGCACGCTCGACGATCCGTCGGTGCCGGAACTGGCGCAGAAGCTGGGGAATACCCGGTCGGCGGCCGCGATGGAGTTGTGGCGCGCACACCTCGGCGGGGCGCTCGTCGCCATCGGCAATGCGCCGACGTCGCTCTACCGGCTGCTGGAGATGATCGACGACGGCGCCGATAGGCCGACCGCGGTGATCGGCATGCCCGTCGGTTTCGTCGGCGCGGCGGAATCGAAAGAGGCGCTGATCGCCGACGGTCGGCTCCCCTACATCGTCGTCCGCGGCCGCAAGGGCGGCAGCGCCATGGCCGCAGCGGCGATCAATGCGCTTGCGAGCGAACGCGAATGAGCAGGCTCGATCACACCAAGCGATTTGCCGCGGCGCATGCCGTCAAGCCGGTCGACGGGGCAGCCGGGCTCGGCACCTTGCACGGCATCGGCCTCGGGCCGGGCGACCCGGAGCTTCTCACCGTGCGCGCCGTACGGCTGATTACTGAGGCGCCGGTGGTCGCCTATTTCGCCAAGAAGGGCCGGCGCGGCAATGCCCGCACCATCGTCGATTCGTGGCTGAAGCCGGGGGTGGAAGAGCTGGCGCTCGACTATCCGGTGACGACCGAGATCCCGTTCGCCGATCCGGCCTATGTCGACGCCCTTTCCGCCTTCTACGCGGATTCGGCCGAAAGGCTTGCCGCGATCCTGTCCGCCGGCCGCGACGTGGCGCTGGTGTGCGAGGGCGATCCGTTGTTCTACGGCTCGTTCATGCACCTGTTCGCGCGGCTGGAAGGGCGGTTTCCGGTGCGCGTCACGCCGGGCGTTTCCGGCATGTCCGGCTGCTGGAGTGCCTGCGGCCTGCCGATCACCTGGGGCGACGACATCCTCACCGTGCTGCCGGGAACGCTTCCGGAGGCGGAGCTGACCGAGCGGCTCGGCCGCACCGACGCCGCGGTGATCATGAAGCTCGGCAGCCATTTTCCCAAAGTGCGCCGGGCGCTCGCGGCGGCCGGCCTGACGGCGCGCGCCGTCTATGTCGAGCGCGGCACCATGGCGGGCGAGAAGGTGATGCCGCTCGCGGAAAAATCCGATGATTGCGCGCCGTATTTCTCGCTCGTTCTCGTCGCCGGGCAGGGGAGGCGGCCGTGAGCAATGCCGACAGGCGCGCCGGCTGGCTCAGGATCGTCGGGCTCGGGCCGGGCGATCCCGATCATCTGACGGTCGAGGCGACGCGGGTCATCGCCGCTGCCACCGACATCGTCGGCTATTCGGCCTATGTCGACCGGTTGGCCGAGCGTGAGGGCCAACTCCGGCACATCAGCGACAATCGGGTGGAGGTCGAGCGGGCGGCGCTGGCGCTCGATCTGGCGCTCGATGGGCGGAATGTGGCGGTGGTCTCCGGCGGCGATCCCGGCATCTTCGCCATGGCGGCAGCCGTATTCGAGGCGATCGAGACCGGCAATCCGGCCTGGCGTTTGCTCGACATCGAGGTCATCCCCGGCATCAGCGCCATGCAGGCGGCTTCGGCGCGGCTGGGCGCGGCGCTCGGGCACGATTTCTGCGTGATCTCGCTCTCCGACAATCTGAAGCCCTGGGACATGGTCTCGACGCGGCTCGAAGCGGCTGCCGGCGCCGATTTCGTCATCGTGCTTTACAATCCAGCCTCGAAGGCCCGACCGGAGCGGATTTTCGACGCCTTTGCGCTGCTTCGTGGCCTGAAGGCGCCGGACACCATCGTGGTGTTCGCCCGCGCGGTGTCGCGGCCCGAGGAGGCGATCGAAATCACCACGCTTGGCGAGGCCGATCCGCACAAGGTCGACATGGCGACCTTGGTGCTCATCGGCTCGAGCCAGACGCGCAAAATCGAGCGCGGCGACGGCAAGGCGCCGTGGGTGCTGACGCCCAGGAGCTACGGGGCGGGGACATGAGCCTCGATCGCCGCCATGCAGGCGTCAAGATCGTGGCAGGTCGGGACCTCCGGCCGGGCCGGCGGCTGGACGATCACCACCGGCAAGCCAAGGTCGCGCGCCGCATCGATCTTGGCGTAGGTGGCCGTGCCGCCGCTGTTCTTGGTGACGACGACGTCGATCGCTTCCTCGCGCATCAGCCGGGTTTCATCGTCGAGCGTGAAGGGTCCGCGGGCGAACAGCAGGCGATGGTCCGGCGGCAGGTCGGCGGCCTCGGGCGGGTCGATGGTGCGGATCAGATAATGGTGCTGCGGCGCGGCGCGAAAGGCCGCCAGCCCCAGCCGACCGATGGTCATCAGCACGCGGCGGGGCGTCTCGCCGAGGGCTGCAGCGGCGGCGGCATTGTCGGCGGCCTCGATCCAGCGGTCGCCCGCAACTTTGGCCCATGGCGCGCGGGTGAAGACGACAAGGGCAGTGCCGGTCCGGGCGCAGGCGTCGGCGGCATGCCGCGACATCTCAGCGGCGAACGGATGCGTGGCGTCGACCACCATGTCGACGGCGTGGCCGCGCAAGTAGGCGGCGAGCCCGTCGACGCCGCCGAAACCGCCGCTGCGGGTCGGGATCGGCTGGTGCGCCGGGGTCACGGTGCGACCGGCGTAGGAGAGGATGGCGGCAATCTTTTCGTGGCCGGCAAGGCGCTCGGCCAGCCGGCTGGCTTCAGTGGTGCCGCCGAGGATCAACAGGTGCATCGGATGACTCCGCCGGACCATTCGCATGAGGCCCGGCCGTGAGCGGCGGGCCCTGGCTGACCCTGATCGGCATCGGCGAGGACGGCCGCGACGGACTCTCTCCTGCCGCAGCGCGGGCGCTTGCGCAAGCGGAACTCGTCGTCGGGGCCAAGCGGCATCTCGATCTCGCGGCGCCGATCGCGGCGGAGACGCTGCAATGGCCATCACCGCTGACCGATGCGCTGCCGGCGATCCTGGCCAGGCGTGGCACGGCCGTGGTCGTCATTGCCTCGGGCGATCCGTTTTTCTACGGCGTCGGCACGCTGCTCTGCCAGTCCATTGCGCCGAACGAGATGATGGTCCTGCCGGGTATCTCGTCGTTCTCGCTTGCCGCGGCGCGTCTCGGCTGGTCGCTGCAAGACTGCGAGCTGATCTCGCTGCACGGGCGTCCGTTCGAGCGGCTGATCCCGGCGTTGCAGCCGGGCGCCAGGATCCTGGCGCTGTCCTGGGACGGCACCACTCCGGCAAAGGTTGTCGAAGAGTTGACGAAGCGCGGGCTCGGCGGCTCCAGGGTTTGCGTGCTGGAAGCCATGGGTGGCCGGCGCGAGCGCGTGCGGCATGCGACGGCCGAGGGGTTTGACCTCGCCGATATCGATGCGCTCAACGTCGTTGCCGTCGAGGTGGTGGCGGCTGCGGGTGCAAAGGTCCTGCCGCTGACGGCCGGGCGCGCGGCGGATTGCTTCGAGCATGACGGCCAGATCACCAAGCGCGAGGTCAGGGCGATGGCGCTCGCCGCGCTGGCACCACGACGGGGCGAACTCTTATGGGACATCGGCGCCGGCTCCGGTTCGATCGGCATCGAATGGATGCTGGCGCATGCCGCGAACCGTGCCATCGCCATCGAACCGCGTGCCGATCGGACCGAGCGCATTCGCCGCAATGCCCTGGCGCTCGGCGTGCCGGACCTCACCGTCATCGAAGGTCCGGCGCCGGCGGCCTTCGCCGGGCTCAGCCCCCCGCAGGCCATCTTCATCGGCGGCGGCGGCACTACCCCGGGCCTCATCGAGGCGGCGCTCGCCGCGCTTCCCCCCGGCGGACGGCTGGTGGCACATGCCGTGACGCTCGAAACCGAGATGCTGCTGGTCGAGGCGTACAAGCGCTACGGCGGCGAACTGACCCAAATCGCCGTGTCGCACGCCGAGCCCCTGGGCGGGTTTCTCGGCTGGTGGCCGGCGCGTCCCGTGGTGCAATGGCGGCTGGAGACGGCACGATGAGCGAACCCACCCGCATCGCGCCGGGCTTGCTCGCCATCGGCGTCGGGTGCCGCTCGGGCGCCTCCGAGGATGCGGTGGTCGGCCTTGTCGAGAAGGCGATCGAGCGCGCCTTCGAACTGACCGGCAGGTCGGGGAGAGCGGCGCTGTTCACCGCGGTCGCCAAGCGCAGCGAGGCCGGGCTGGCTGCCGCTGCCGTGCGGCTCGGCCTGCCGCTGGTTTTCCTCCCCGACGAAGCGCTGAAAGCCATGTCGACGAGTGCGATGACGCGATCCGAGCGGGTGGTGCAGCTGTTCGGCGTGCCGTCGGTTGCCGAGACCGCGGCGCTTGCCGGTGCCGGCCACGGCTCCCGGCTGATCGTGCCGCGTATCGCCGGCGACGGCGTCACCTGCGCCATCGCGGCGCACGACGACAAGGACGGGACGCCATGACGGTGCATTTCATCGGCGCCGGGCCGGGTGCGCCGGACCTGATCACCTTGCGCGGCCGCGATCTGATCGCCGCATCGCCGGTCTGCCTCTATGCCGGCTCGCTCATACCGCAGGCGCTCCTCGCCCACTGTCCGTCTGGCGCGCGCATCGTCGACACCGCGCCATTGTCGCTCGACGAGATCATCGCCGAATGCCGCGCCGCGCATCAGGCCGGCCTCGATGTCGCCCGGCTGCATTCGGGCGATCTGTCGGTGTGGAGCGCCATGGGCGAGCAGCTCCGGCGGCTCAAGGACGAGGGCATCCCGGTCAGCGTCACGCCTGGCGTGCCGGCGTTTGCGGCGGCGGCGGCAGCCTTGCAGGCCGAACTCACGCTGCCGGAGGTCGGGCAATCGCTGGTCCTGACCCGCACCTCGGGGCGTGCCTCGGCGATGCCGGAGAACGAAACGCTGGCCAATTTCGCTCGGACTGGCGCGACGCTCGCCGTGCATCTCTCCATCCACGTGCTCGACACGGTGGTGGCCGAACTGACGCCGTTCTACGGGCCGGATTGCCCGGCGGTCGTCGTCTACCGCGCCTCATGGCCGGAACAGCGCGTCATCCGCGGCACGCTGGCGACAATCGCGGCACTAGTCGCGGCCGAGCCGATCGAACGCACGGCGCTCATTCTCGTCGGGCCGGTGCTGGGTGCCGCCGATTTCCGCGATTCGGCGCTCTATTCGGTCGACTATCAGCGACGGTTCCGGGGGCGGGAGGGCGAGTAGGCCCGCCTACTCCGACGTCCTGACCGCGCTGCGACCCACCAACCCGCCTTGCCGGTCGAATACGACGATGTCGAGCGCGATGCCGGTGCCTGCGAGCACGGGCGCGGCGGCGGCCCAGGCGGCCTCAGCCACGGCGGAACCGAGGTCGACGCCTTCGGTGCGTGCGGCCTCGAGCACCTCGAGCGCGCTGTTCATCGTCGGCACCCGGGCAACGAGCTCAGCGCTGCCGCCGGCTTCGTGCATGCGCTCGGCGAGGAGGACGAGATCGACCTCGCCGCGCTTCGAATGCAGGTCCATCAGCCCCTGGCCGAGCTTGGCCATCTTGGCAATGCCGCCGCCGACGGAGACGCGGGGCACGGGGTGTTTCGCCAGATATTTCAGCGTGCCGCCGACGAAATCGCCCATGTCGATGAGCGCCACCTCCGGCAGGTCGTAGAGCCGCTGGATCGCGGCTTCCGAGGTCGAACCGGTGGTCGCGGCGACATGGGTAAGGCCGCAAGCGCGCGCCACGTCGATGCCGCGATGGATCGAGTGGATCCAGGCGGCGCAGGAGAACGGCACGACGATGCCGGTAGTCCCGAGGATCGACAGGCCGCCGAGAATGCCGAGACGGCCGTTGAGCGTGCGTTCCGCCAGTCTGGCGCCGCCCGGAACCGAAATCTCGATGATGAGATCGTCCGAGCCGCCGTACGCCGCGATGGCTTCGGCGATCGTCTGGCGCATCATCTGCCGCGGAACCGGATTGATCGCCGGCTCGCCCGGCGGGATCGGCAGGCCGGGGCGCGTCACCGTGCCGACGCCTTCGCCGGCCTTGAACACCACGCCGGAGCCCGGCGCACCGACGCCGAGCTTCACCACGATCAGCGCGCCATGGGTGACGTCGGGATCGTCGCCGGCATCCTTCACCACGCCGGCCTCGGCGTAGCCGTTGCCTATCGCCGTCCTGGCGAGCGAAAAGGCGACGCGCTGTCCGCCCGGCAGGCCGATCTCGACCGGATCGGGGAACTGCCCGGTGCGCAAGGCCTCGATTGCCGCGCGTGTGGCGGCGGTGGCGCAGGCGCCGGTGGTCCAGCCGCGGCGCAGAGTCTGGGGGTCGGGCTCGGTCATGGCACCGTCTTAGCGCTCGGAACGGGTTCGCGGAAGGGAGACGACGGTTCGGCCGGGGATGACAATCGCGGCGGATCGCGCGAAAAGGGGACCCGCCCGTTCCGCACGCCGCCGAACGCCAACGCAGGTCCGCCGATGCCTCTGACCGATCTCCCTCCCGGCCTCGTCATCGCCGCACCGCGCTCGGGCAGCGGCAAGACCACCGTGACGCTCGGGCTGATGCGGGCGCTCAAGGCGCGCGGCCTCGACGTTGCGGCGGCCAAATGCGGGCCCGACTATATCGATCCGGCCTTCCACGCCGCGGCCTCGGGGCGCGCCAGCGTCAATCTCGATGCCTGGGCGATGCCGCCGGCGTTGTTGGCCGATCTGGCGGTGCGGTGCAGCGACGGCGCCGACATCGTGCTGGCGGAGGCGCTGATGGGGCTGTTCGACGGCGTGCCGGCGCCGCCGGGGCGCAGCGGATCGTCGGCTGACGTGGCGGCGGCGACCGGTTGGCCGGTGCTGCTCGTGCTCGACGTTTCCGGCCAGTCGCAGTCGGCGGCGGCGATCGCTCTGGGCTGCGCCACCTACGACAGCCGCATCCGCATTGCCGGCGTTGTCTTGAACCGCGTCGGCTCCGAACGGCACAAGCGGCTGGTGACGGAGGCGGTCGAGGCGGTCGGCTTGCCGGTCGTCGGCTCGCTGCCGCGCTCCGATGCGGTCAAACTGCCGGAGCGGCATCTGGGACTGGTGCAGGCGGAGGAAACGCCGGAGCTGGCGGCCGTGCTCGACGCGCTCGGCCGGCACGTCGGTAGCCACGTCGATCTCGATCGGATCGTGACGCTGGCGGCACCGGGTCGGGTCGGGACGAGCGGGACCGAGGGCAGCATCGCCCCACCCGGCCAGCGCATTGCGCTTGCTCGCGATGCCGCCTTTTCCTTCGTCTATCCGCACCTGCTGCAAGGCTGGCGGCGGGCGGGGGCCGAAATCATCCCGTTCTCGCCGCTCGCCGACGAGGCGCCGCCGGAGACGTGCGACGTCTGCTGGCTGCCGGGCGGCTATCCGGAACTGCATGCCGGACGGCTCGCGGCGGCCGCACGTTTCAAGTCGGGACTGACGCGCTTTGCCGAGACCAGGCCCGTGCATGGCGA
>JARLIU010000277.1 GCA_031291595.1 Ancalomicrobiaceae bacterium
CGCTCGACTTGCATGTGTTAAGCCTGCCGCCAGCGTTCGCTCTGAGCCAGGATCAAACTCTCAAGTTGGACTTGAACTTTGAACCGGCTGATCACAACGTTTGACGAGGTCCCACCATTTTTTCATCGACCGAAATCGATGTGCTGCCTGCGATTCACATCGCGGGCAACGATGGTGTTTCCTTTGAAACGTGTACCGCCGAAGTCTTTCGTCCGGTCCCGATCAGAAAAGCCGAAGCTCTTCCGAAGCGAGACCCGCAAGGACTCCGCCGTCCACGTTTCTCTTTCTTCATCTTCACTTGTCAAACAGCCTGAGACCCGAAGGTCTCTCACCCTTATGTAGGGTGTTCCGAAGTCCCTTCCGACGACAAATCACAACCGACAGACTATCGGCTGTTTGAGTCACTCACCGGAATGAGGAGCTTCGCGAGGCACAAACTCGGTTTCGGCCAAGGGCCAAAACAGCGCCGCGCTCAGTGATTGGGTCTATAAACCCGCCCGATCGACCTTGTCAACGCCTAATGTCAACAAATCGTCGCATCATGTGGAAGTTCTTTTGCGGCGCGGCGAACCCGTTGTTTCCACGGGCTTTACGCCGTACTTGAGCCACAATCCTGCGACGTTCTGACTGTAGTTAAGCTATGAATCGTCGGATGCCAGTGGGGGCTGCCGGCATTCTTCTGGTCGGGAGGGGGCGATCGCAGACGATCCTTCGTCTTTTCCCGGCGACCGACAATCGAGATCCAGCCGCATTGTTGTCCGCTCTTCCGGCCGGCCCTGGTGACCATCTTTGGGCCACTGATTTCCGGATAATTCTGTAGCACGCTTGGTTTTCGACTTGCCCTTGCGAGGGCAAGTCGAAACCCCGGCCGTATAGAGGCTCTTGGTTGATGCAATCGGTTGTGTTTTGGGGGACGGTGGGTTGAGCCAACGGATGGCACGCGCGGGCGGATACGGGCGCGACAACGGGATCATCGATCTCGGTCACGAGCCGCCGCTTTCGGTCGATGGCAGCGAAGCTGCCGTGATCGATCGCCGTCGCGTCTCCGTACAGTGGTTTAGCGGGACAATTCTGACCGGACTTTGCGGCGCGGCCCTGATCGGCGGCGCCGTTTTCGCATCTCTCGACGGCGAAATGACCTTCGCGCGGGTGCCGGAGCGGATGGAAAGCGCGTTGCGCGGCGCATTCGGCGCCAACGATCGCGGCGCCGTCAGCCTGCACAAGGCCGACCGCCTGCCGCCGCCGGGCGAAGCCACCGCCGCGCGCAGCCTGGTGCGGGTTTCGACGGTCACCAGGGTCGGCAGCCGCGATGTGATCAGGGTGCGGCCGTTCATCAGGGTCTCCGGCAATCTGTCGATGACCTTGAGCGACCTCTCGGCGAAGATTCCGCCCTTCAACGCCCAGCGCATGCTGACCGATGTCGGCGATGACAGCCCGACCACGACCAACGACACCAACAATGCCGATGCCGCCGAGCCGGATGCCGAGGTCTCTTTCGTCACCAAGGATCTCGGCACCGTGTTGCCCAAAGCCAAGATTTCCGGCGGCATCGCGCTGGACGAGATCGTGATGAGGGTGCGCGATGCCGCAAACTGGCACGGCAATGGCGCGAGCGGCGTGCGCTATGCGCTCGCCAATGCCGCCGCGGATTCCAGCGCCACCCGGACCGACATCAAGATGGCCTATGCCGCCGAGGGACCGACGCCGGACCCTTATGCCGGCTTCGAGACGCGTGTGGTGCCGGAGAACGTGACGCTCCTTCCCAAGACCAAGGAACAGGTCACCGGCGGCAACCCCATCGGCGAGCGCGTTCACATGGTGAAGAAGGGCGACAGCGTCGCCTCCGTGCTGCACGACCAGGGCGCGAGCCCCGACGACATCAAATCGATCACCGCCCTCTTGGGCGCACGCGGGCGTGACGGCGGCATCAAGGAAGGTGAGAAACTGCGCATCCTGATGGCACCCGCCAGCTCCGCTCCGGGCGCCCGCCTGCAGCCATGGCGCGTGATCATCGCCAACGACACCACGATCGAGGCCGACGTCGCGCTGTCTGATCTCGGCAGATATGTCGCTGTCGACGTGGCCAGCATGAACACCGTCGCCGAGACGGCCGACGCGCCCAAGAGCGACGATGACGAGGAGGACGACGGCACCGGCGTGCGGCTCTACCAGAGCATTTACGAGACCGCGCTGCGCAACAAGGTGCCGATGCCGGTCATCGACGACATGATCCGCATCTATTCCTATGACGTCGACTTCCAGCGCCGGGTGCAGCCTGGCGATTCCTTCGACGTCTTCTATGCCGGCGAGGACGACGGCACCACCAACAGCGCCGAGAAGACCGAGGTGCTGTATGCCGCGCTCACCATCGGCGGCGAGACCAAGAAATACTACCGCTTCCAGACCCCCGACGACGGCGTGGTCGATTATTACGACGAGACCGGCAAGAGCGCGAAGAAGTTCCTGGTGCGCAAGCCGGTCAACGACGCCATCATGCGCTCCGGCTTCGGCGGCCGCCGCCACCCGATCCTGGGCTTTGTGAAGATGCACACCGGCGTCGACTGGGCCACGGCCTACGGCACCCCGATCTTTGCCGCCGGCAACGGCGTGCTCGAGAAGATCGGCTGGGAAGGCGGCTACGGCAAATACATCCGGATCAAGCACAACAACGGCTATGAGACCGCCTACGGCCACATGTCCGCCTTCGCCAAGGGCATGGAAGTCGGCAAGCGCGTCCGCCAGGGCCAGGTGATCGGCTTCGTCGGATCGACCGGCATGTCGACCGGCGCCCATGTCCACTACGAAATCCTGGTCAACGGCCGCTTCGTCGACCCGATGCGGGTGAAGCTGCCGCGCGGCCGGGCGCTGGAAGGGCCGATGATGGCCGGCTTCGAGAAGGAGCGCGACCGGCTCGATGGCATGATGAGCGGCCGCGGCAGCAGCATCTCCCGCATTTCCGACGCCGGCCCGGTGCAGATCACGAACCGGTAGAGCTTCGCGGTTCTGACGAATCCGAACCGCACCTATAAGCCTTTGTTTTAGCGTGTTTTCTCGACGCGAATCGGTGTCCCCTTCGCGCGGAAACGCTCCATGCCGCGCAACGACGAGGGCCGGGCCTCGGCGGCCCCGCCCTCGTCATCACGAGCTTCATTCCGCTCAACGCCCGATCGTCCTGACGATCCTCAGTTCAGCTTGCCTCAGTTCAGCTTGCCTCAATTCAGCTTGCGCTTCGGCGGCGGGGCTTCGAACTGCGCGATTTCGGCCGTCTGCGGCGCCTTGCCGTTGAAGGTCAGCACGTTCCCCTCCGCCGAGATCGCGACGTGATCGCCGTCCTTCACCTCGCCGGCGAGAATCATCTCGGCAAGCGGATCCTGCAGGTATTTCTGGATCACCCGCTTCAGCGGACGCGCGCCATAGGCAGGGTCCCAGCCCTTGGCGGCGAGCCAATCGCGGGCGTCGGCATCCAGCGTCAGCGTGATCTTGCGCTCCTCCAGGAGCTTCTGCAGCCGCACGAACTGGATCTCGACGATCCGTCCCATCTCGCTGCGCTGCAGCCGATGGAACAGGATGATCTCGTCGACGCGGTTGAGGAATTCGGGGCGGAAATGCGCCCGCACCATTCCCATCACCTGCTCGCGCACCGCCGAGGTGTCCTCGCCCTCAGGCTGGTTGACCAGGAACTCGGAACCGAGATTCGAGGTCATGATGATCAGCGTGTTGCGGAAATCGACGGTGCGGCCCTGACCGTCGGTCAGGCGGCCG
>JARLIU010000278.1 GCA_031291595.1 Ancalomicrobiaceae bacterium
ATTTTCCGGCGCGATGCCGATGCCGCTGTCCTCGACCGCGATGCGCAACAGGACGTTGCCTCCGGTGGCGGCACCGGCCTGATCGACACGCACCTGCACGCGGCCGACCTCGGTGAACTTGATGGCGTTGCCGAGGAGGTTGAGGATGATCTGGCGCAGCCGGCGCGGATCGCCGGTCAGCCGCGTCGGCAGGTCGCCGGCGATGTCGACGCAAAGCGACAGGCGTTTGTCGGCGGCCTGCGGCGAGACCATGTCGCTCGTATTGGTCACCAGTTCGGCGATGTCGAACGGGATCGCCTCGAACACCATGCGGTCGGATTCGAGCTTGGAGACGTCGAGCACATCCTCGATGATGTTGAGGAGATGCGAGGCGGAGCGCCGCATGGTGGCGATGTAATGCGCCCGCTCGTTCGCGTCGTCGCATTCCTCGATCAGATGCGTCATGCCGACGACGCCGTTCAGCGGCGTACGGATCTCGTGGCTCATGGTGGCAAGGAAGGCCGTGCGGGCGCGCTTGCCCGCCTCGGCGCGGTCGCGGGCTTCGGCCAGGATGGTCTCGGTGCGCTTCCTGGCAGTGATGTCGGTCAGCGTGAACAGCGTGCCGCCGCCCGGAACGATCGACGTCTGCAGTTCGACCTGCGTGCCGTCGCCGAGCGACAACTCGCGCGCGGTCAGGTCGATGGCCGGTTCCGTGAGTTTGAGCAGGTGCATGATCGGATGCGGCACGGCATCGCCGATCCCCACATGGCCTTCGAGCGAGAGGAAGTTGCGCGCCCGCGCGTTGATGACGCGCAAGCGGCTGTCGTGGGCGACCATGACGATGCCCTGGCTCATGTGCTCGAGCGTCTCTTCCAACTCCTCGGATTTCTCCGCCACGCGCCGTTCGCTCTCGCTCCGCGCCGCCGTCGCCCGTTTCAACCGTATCTCATGGGCGATGCCCATGGCGGCGACGATGATGATGATGAGACTGAGCCCGCTCGCCGTGGAGAGGAACAGCGATTCCGTATCCTGGTAATCGTCGAGAATGTCGGATTCGGCTTCCGACACGACGACGATGAGGGGAAAATCCTTCATATGGCGGAAGTTGACCAGACGGGTGCCGTTCGCGGTCACGCCGGCGCCGAGGAAGTGGCCTTTGTTGGCCGCCATCATCATTTTGAACGGCTGGGTCTCGACGATCGACTGGCCGAGCGTATCGGCGTTCAGCCCGCCGCGGGCACGGATGACGCCGTCGGTGCCGAGCAGCGTGATGGTACCGCCCTGGCCGAGATCGATCTGCTCGATGAATTTCGACAGATGGTAGGGATCGAGCGAAGCGACGATCACACCGGCGAAACTGCCGTCCGGCTTCGACATGCGCCGGGTCAGCTGCACCGTCCATTTGCCGCTGGCACGCCCGAGCACCGGCTTGGAGATGAACAGGGTGTCGGCGGTGCTGTTGAGGTGGACACGGAAATGTTCGCGGTCCGACAGATCGACCGGATCGACCTTGCGGGCGACATTGCTCGCCATCAGCCGGCCGTCTGGACCGATGAGGGCGATCTGCACGGTGAGGTCGCGCAGGAGATAGACGTTGGTCGTCCACGATGGCAGGTCGAAGCCGGTCGGATTGCTCTCGTAGGCGTGCCGGAGGAACAGCAGGGTCTTGTCGATCTCCTTGATCGAACGGTCGACGTGTTCCTCGAACAGGCTGGCGAGATTGGCGGTGCTTTCGATCGATGCCTGGAAGGATTTCTCGCGGTCGAGCTTCAGGTACAGGTAGGTGCCGCCCCACAGGAAGACCAGCAGGGTGAGTGCCAGCATCGTCGACAACCGCAGGCACGCTCGCAGGATTTCGCCGGCGCGGACCGTCGGTCGCATCGATGCGGTGTCATGCTGCACGTATCACCTCACGCCCATTTTCTCGCTAACGCAGAACGGCACATTTCGCCTACATTACGTCGACCAGGATAAATAACTATTAAGGTGATCTCCCGCTCTGCTGCTGACTCCGAACCGGATATAAGGACAATCGCTGGGGTAACGCTTGCCCCCGCCCGCCGTCATCCAGTCGGACCGAGGAAAGGATCTTGATCATGGCGCGGATCAATCGGCGGGAAATGGTGTCGGGCCTTGCCGCCGGCATGCTCGGGCTCGGCGCTTGGCCGGCATCGGCGGCCTCGCCGCAATGCCGCAGCGTTCCGCCCGCGCCAAACAGCGCGCCGCCGATCGCCGAGGTGCCGCTCGGCGACCTCGGCCGGCAGAAGGGTGTCGCCATCGGCGTGCAGCTCGACGTCGCCAATAACCAGGATTTCGGAGCGGGGCTCTACGACGAGGCGTATCGGCGGATCGTCGTCGCCGAGAAGCCGGATTTCGTCGCCTACGGCAGCGCGTTCAAGTTCGGCAACGTGGCGGCCGATGCGCCGTCGGCCGACGGCAGGCTGACGTTCTCCGATACGTCGGGCGGCGTCGCCGATACCTGGTACGTGGCGCGCGACCTCGCGGCGATGACGCATCGGGCCGGGATCGGCGGGCGGGCCGACGCACTCGTCTGGCAAGACAATCAGGTCATCCAGCCATGGCTGCGCAAAATCCCGCCGGGGTCGTCGCCCGACCGGCGCAGCAATGCCGATCTGGAGTGGAACCTCTCCCGCATGGAAGCCTATATCGCCGCAGCGATCGAGCAGATGTTCGATCTGTCTGCCGGCGATCCCGACTATTTCCGCGCGATCAGCCTCGTCAACGAGCCGTTCGATCCGTTCGAGAAACCCGGCCGGGTCGCCTATCGCGGCGGCGCGTTCGCCCCACCGGGACTGTTCGTCGATACGGAACCCCGGACCATCGGCTATATCGCCGATGCCTTTCGCGCCGCTGCGGCGGCCAACCGCGCCATCGCCGAACGGCGCGGCGTGAAGCCGCTTTCGGCCCAGTTGATCCTCAACGAAACGACGCTCGAAACTGACGAGTTCGGGCCGGCGATGCGCCCTGCCCTGTTGAAGCTCCTCAGACACATGCGCGCCGAGGCACTGCCGATCGGCGGCGTCGGGCTCGAATGTCACCTGCAGCCGCAGATGATGGCCGCCCCGTTCAAACCGGACTGGTCGGCCTTCGGCGCTTTTCTCGATGAAGTCGCCGACCTCGGGCTCGACATCCACCTGACAGAACTCGACGTGTTCGACTACGAGACGTCGTGCAACGGCCGCAAGGGAACCACCGAAGACAGCGACCGGCTGGTGGCGCAGTACTTCGACAGCTTCCTCACCCGGGCGCTCGCCTGCCCGCGGCTGAAGTCGATCACCTTCTGGGACCTGTCCGACCGCTATTCCTTCTACCGCCAGACCGACGTCGCCTCCTGGTACGACTACGACCACGTGCGGCTGCCGCAGGCGCTGCGCTCGTGGCCGCGCTGTCAGACCATGCCGGCAAAGCCGGAGGCGATCGCCTGTCCGCGCCCCGCGGTCTACGACGATCTCTACCGGGCAAAGCCGGCGCGTCAGGCCATTGCCCGCGCGTTGACGGCAGCGCCGAAGCGCACCTGAGGCGACCGCGCGTTCGCGACAACGATCTGTTGTCACGATGCACCAGCGCCGCGGCAATCGTGGTCTTTCCGTCGGATCAGGCCTTTCGCCATTGCCCGGCGGAGCTATCCCGCCTATGTCCCGGCCATCCCTTCGGGCGGGCTGCGACGGCATCGAAACGATCCGGACGGCGGGACCCACTCGAATCTTTGAATCTGGGGCGAGGCACCCGATGACTCCTGGCACGGTCATCCACATCAGGCACGGTGAGACCGACTGGAATGCCGCGCAGCGGTTGCAGGGCGGCCAGGAGCGGCCGCTGAACGAGATCGGCATCGTCCAGGCGGCCGATGCCGGGCGCCGGCTGCAGGCACTCCTCGCCGAACTCGGGCGCAAACCGACCGACTTCCAGTGGATCTGCAGTCCGATGCAGCGGGCGCGACTGACGATGGAGATCGTGCGCGAGACCGTCGGGCTTCCCATCGACGGCTATGCCGTCGAGCAGCGGTTTCGCGAGATCTCGTTCGGCCAGTTGGAGGGGCTCACCTACGAGGAGGTCGAGGAGACCGATCCGGCCAGCATGCAAGGCTTCCGTACCGACAAATGGCGCTTCGTGCCGCCGGACGGCGAGAACTACGTGATGCTGACGGAGCGGGTGCGCGCCGGCTTCGAAGCGACATCGGGCGACCGCATCATCGTGGCACATGGCGGGGTGTTCCGCGCGCTGATCGGCATCCTGCGCGGTCGGATCGACGAAACCGTCGCCGAGTTCAGCGTGCCGCAGGACCGCTTCTTCCTGTGGCAGGACGGCCGGGAGAGCTGGGTCTGACACCGGCAGCCGTTTCGACCGGCTTTCCTGGGCCATACATCAATTCCGGGCATATCCTCGTCCGAAAAGTCTGCAACTTTTCGGGGACATGCCTACAGCGCGGCCAGGATCCGCGCCCAGGAGCGGATGCCCTTGTGGAAGCTGTTGAGATCGTATTTCTCGTTCGGCGAATGGATGCGGTCGTCGTCGAGCCCGAAGCCGACCATCACCGAATCCATGCCCAATTGCCGCTTGAAATTGCCGACGACGGGAATCGAGCCGCCGCCGCCGATGATCAGCGCCCGCCTGCCCCATTCCTCCGTCAGCGCCGCCTGCGCCGTGCGCAGCGCCGGGCTGTCGAACGACACCGCCAATCCGGGGCCGGCGCCATGCGACTTGAACTCGGCGTGGGCGTCCTTCGGCAGACGCTGGGTGACGAAGGCGCGGAAGGCGTCACGCACGGCCAGCGGATCCTGCCCCGCCACCAGCCGGAACGACACTTTCGCCGTCACCGTGGCCGGCAGCACGGTCTTGAAGCCGTCGCCGGCATAGCCGCCGACGATGCCGTTGATCTCGGCGGTCGGCCGCGTCCACAGCTGCTCCAAGACCGTGCGGTCCATCTCGCCAGCCGGCTGCGACAGTCCGACCGGTCCGAGGAAATCCGCCGCCGTCAGCCCGATGTCGTCCCAGGCCGAGCGCACGTCGGCCGGTGGCTCCTGCACGCCCTCATAGAAGCCCGGCAGCGTCACCGCGCCGTTGGCGTCATGCAGGTCGGCGAGAATGCCGGAGATGACGCGGATCGGGTTCAGGGCCGGTCCGCCGTAGAGGCCGGAATGCAGGTCGCGGTTGGCGCAGCGGACGGTGACTTCCTCGCCGACCAGGCCGCGCAACGTGGCAGTGATCGCCGGCGTCGCCTTGTCCCACATGTTGGTGTCGCAGACCAGCGCCAGGTCGCACGCCAACTCGTCGTGGTTCTCGTCTAGAAAGGCCGACAGCGACGGCGAGCCGGATTCCTCCTCGCCTTCCAGGAACACGCTGACGCGGATCGGCAGCTTGCCGGTGACGGCGACGTGGGCACGACAGGCCTCGACGAAGGTCAGGAACTGGCCCTTGTCGTCGGCGGTACCGCGTCCGAGCAGGATGCGCGAGCCATCGGCGTGCGACTCGATCGCCGGCTCGAACGGCGGGCGCTGCCACAATTCGATCGGATCGACCGGCTGCACGTCGTAATGACCGTAGAACAGCACGTGCGGCGCCTCGCGATCGACCGGCCCCTGCCAATGCGCTACCACCATCGGATGGCCGGGCGTCGTCCTGAGCGAGGCGGTGAAGCCGATCGAGGCGAGGTCGCGCACCGCCCAGTCGGCCGCAGCCGCCACGTCGTCGGCAAACGCCGGGTCGGTCGAGATCGACGGGATGCGCACCAGTTCGAACAGCCGTTCGAGGCTCTCGTCGAGCGTCGAATCGACCTGGTCGAGAACGGGGGCGAGGGTGGAAGACATGGGTGGTTGCCTCTGTCGGAACGGTCGGCGCCGGTCGGCCGGCGATCGGAATTCGCACCACTAGACACCGTCGAGCGCCGTCTGTCGACCGAGTGCGAACATCACCCGCGCCCGGCGCATGCCGGACGGGCATTGGCCGACTGGCCCGGCCGGCCATCCTGAGACCCCCGTCGAATTGCCGCTTGAGCCACGCCCGAGGCTCTGCCACAAGCGCGGATCGTTCGGAGGATCCCATGCAAGAACTCATCGACCGCATCGTCGCGACCGTCGGCATCGAGGCGGCGAAAGCCTCCGAGGCGACCGGCATCATCTTGAAGTTTCTCGTCGACGAATGCCCGGCCGAGCTCGCCGATCGCGTCATCGCGCAAGTCCCGGGCGGGCGCGGACTGATCGACGCAGTGCCGAAATCGGGCAATTCGCTCGGCGCCATGTTCGGCTCGCTCCTCGGCGGCTCCGGCGGCCTCCTCGGCACGGTGACGGCGCTCGGCGCCGCCGGGCTCGACATGGGCCAGATCGACAAGCTCGCCAAATGCTATTTCGCCTTCGCTGAGGAAAAAGGCGGGCGGCCAATCGTCGAAGAGATTCTTGCGGCCGTGCCGCAGCTGAAGGCCATCGCCCGCTGATGCGTCTGCCCGGCACGGCACGGCCGGCGTTCCCTTTGCCAATCGCCTCGCCGGCAACAGCGCCGGCGGCATTCATCGCTAGGTCCGGACGCGCTTCGCCAATATACTTCCGCTGTTTCAGGTCCAAAGGCTGGACCGAGTTTACTCCCCGGGAGAGATGTTCGATGACGACCAATTATCCGATCGAGAAGATCGAGGGCGTCGGCCCTGCTTACGCGGCTAAACTTCAGGGCATCGGAATCAAGGACACGGCGACCCTGCTCGACCGCGCCAAAGACCCGAAGGGTCGCGCGGCCGTGGCCGAGGCGTCCGGCATCGATGAGGCTCGCGTGCTGAAATGGGCCAATATGTGCGATCTCATGCGCCTCAAAGGCGTCGGCGAGGAATATTCCGAGCTCCTCGAAGCGGCGGGAGTCGACACGGTGAAAGAGTTGAAGCATCGCAAGCCGGAAAACCTGCATGCCAAGATGGTCGAGGTGAACGAGGCCAAGCATCTGGTACGGCAGACGCCGAGCCTGCCCGCCGTCGTCGCCTGGGTCGAGGAGGCCAAGGCGCTCGAACCGATCCTGACCTACTAGTACCGCCGCCTGTTGTCGGCTGCGGTCGAGCGGTCTCCAGCATCAACAAAGGCCCAATATCGCGGCCGGGTTTGGCATGATACCGAGGGCCGACCTCGCCTGGACGGAAGCCGGGCGGGGTACCTCGGATGTCGACGACGGCCGTTCGCTTCACCCGGTCGACCCGAGCAGCCGCCGCCGGATCGGTGGTGACGAGGTTTAAGCCGGGGAGGACTGCAATCGTGTCGACCAATGCCGCGACCCCGTCCGCCAGCTTTGCCGATCCGGGGTTGGCCGGCTGGCAGCAGTTGGTGGCGAAGGCGCTGAAAGGCGCGTCCATCGACGGGCTGAAGACGCCGACCCGCGACGGCTACGTGATCGAGCCGCTGTATCAGGGATCGCGCGATGCCGTTCCCGTCGCGCCGGGCCGGGGCGCCACGCCGTGGGGCGTCATCCAGCGCATCGATTTGCCCGATCCGGCCGAGGCGAATGCGCAGATCCTCGCCGACCTCGAAGG
>JARLIU010000279.1 GCA_031291595.1 Ancalomicrobiaceae bacterium
CAGGATGTGGTCGATGCGGATGCCCTCGTTGCGCGGCCAACAGCCGGCCTGATAATCCCAAAAGGTGAACAGCTGCGCCTCGGTGGTGGACCGCAGCGCATCGGTCAAGCCGAGGTTCTGCAAGCGTCGGAACGCCTGCCGGGTCTCGGGCTGGTAAAGCGCGTCGCCGAGCCATGCCTCCGGCGTCCTGGCGTCGATCGGCTCGGGGATCACGTTGTAGTCGCCGAGGAGTACGAAAGGCTCCTCGTAGAGCAACCGGCTCGCGGCGTGCGCGTGCAGCCGCTGCATCCAGGCGAGCTTGTAGGGGAATTTCTCGGTGCCGAGCGGATTGCCGTTCGGCAGGTAGAGCCCGCCGATCCTGAGCGCCCCCGACGGCACCGAGATGACCGCCTCGATGTAGCGCGACTGCACGTCGTCTGAATCGCCGGGCAGGCCGCGGGTGACATCCTCCAGCGGCAGCTTCGACAGGATGGCGACGCCGTTGAACCCCTTCTGGCCGTGGGTGGCGACATTGTAGCCGAGCGATTCGATCGCCGCGCTCGGAAATGCCTCGTCGACCGATTTGATCTCCTGCAGCGCCACGACGTCCGGCGCAGCTTCCTTCAGCCAGGCGGTCAGCACCTCGATCCGGGCCTTGACGCCGTTGATGTTCCAAGTCGCGATTTTCATGGCGGCGGTTTCCCGACTCTGGTCGCTGGTGGGATATGAGCTACCACGCTGTTCGGCGCCCCTCAATTGATCCTCGTCCGGCGCTCCGCCGGGTCGTTGGGCTCGACCGGCGGCGATTGCGCCCCATATGATGCTGGCTGAAGCGAACGGAGGCCTCCCTGTCCGATACGGCACCTTCGGCCCTGCTCGTCGTCGCGCATGGCGACGGCGGCGATATCGGCTGCAACGCGGCAGTGCGCGCCCTCGCCGCCAGCCTCGGCCAGCGCCTCGGTCTGCCGGCCGATTGGGCGGTGATCCGGCAGCCCGAGACGTTCGCGCTGGCGCGGGCGCGGCTCGGGGCAGCGGCGGAGGGCCAGGTGCTGGTGGTGCCGTTCTTCCTGTCGGAAGGGTATTTCGTCCGCGTCCGACTGCCGCGGCTGCTGGCCGACCATGGCTTTGCAGAGAGCGAGCGCTTGGCGCTGTTCGGCGCGCTCCCCGGCCTGATCGACTTGATCTCGGCGCGGATCGGCGAACTCGCCGGCGACACGGCAATGCCGAAGGTACTCGTTGTGGCGCACGGCTCGGCCAGTGGCGAGATCGCGCCGCGGCAGGTGGCGGAACGGATGGCCGAAGCGCTGGCGCGGCGCGGCGCCGGCGACGTGCATCTCGCCTTCATCGAGGAACCGCCATCGGTCGCCACGCAGATCGCAGCCGTCCGACCCGAGATCGTCGTCGGGTTGTTTGCCTCCGAAGGCACGCACGCGCTCGACGATGTAGCGGCGCTCGTCGCCACGGCGCCGTCGGTCACGGGCCATATCGCGGCGATCGGCGCCGATCCGAGCATCCCGGCAATCGTCGCCGCGGCCGTCCGCGTGCATATCGGCGAGCCAAACGCGGCGGGCTGACGAAACCGCTTCCCGTCGGCGTGCGCGCTGGTCTAAATGGCGGCGCACGCGCATAAGTCTTCTCCCCCAGTCCGGAACCGCAGATGTCCCCAGTCGCAGAGCCCCAGTCCGAGCCGATGTCCGAGCCGATGTCCGAGCCGATGTCCGAGCCGATGTCCGAGCCGATGTCCGAGCCGAAATCCGCCCCGAAAGTCTCCTTCGTCAGCCTCGGCTGCCCGAAGGCGCTGGTCGATTCCGAGCGGATCATCACACGGCTCAGGGCCGAGGGCTACGAGCTCACCCGCGCGCACGGCGGCGCCGACGTGGTGGTGGTCAATACCTGCGGCTTTCTCGACAGCGCCAAGGCGGAGAGCCTGGAGGCCATCGGCAAGGGACTGTCGGAGAACGGCCGCGTCATCGTCACCGGCTGCATGGGCGCCGAGCCGGAGGAGATCCGCGAAAAGTTTCCGGGCGTCCTCTCCATCACCGGCCCGCAGGACTATCAAAGCGTGATGGCGGCGGTGCACCTGGCCGTGCCGCCGGCGCATGATCCGTTCCTCGATCTGGTGCCGCCGCAGGGCGTGAAACTGACGCCGCGCCATTACGCCTACCTGAAGATTTCCGAGGGCTGCTCCAACCGCTGCTCGTTCTGCATCATCCCCAAACTCAGGGGCGACCTGGTGTCGCGGCCGGCGGGCGACGTCCTGCGGGAAGCCGAGCGGCTGGTGGCGGCCGGCGTGAAGGAACTTCTCGTCATCAGCCAGGACACATCGGCCTACGGGCTCGACCTCAAATACGCCGAGAGCCAATTTGCCGACCGGCAGGTGAAGGCGAAGTTCATCGATCTGGCGCGCGAACTCTCCGACCTCGGCGCCTGGGTGCGGCTGCACTATGTCTATCCCTACCCGCACGTCGACGAGATCATGGGGCTGATGAGCGACGGCAAGATCCTGCCCTACCTCGACATCCCCTTCCAGCACGCCAGCCCCAATGTGTTGAAGGCGATGAAGCGCCCCGCCCACCAGGAAAAGACGCTGGAGCGGATCGGGCGGTGGCGCGAGGCGGTGCCGGACCTCGCCATCCGCTCGACCTTCATCGTCGGCTTTCCGGGCGAGACCGAGGAGGACTTCCAATTCCTGTTGGAGTGGTTGTCGCAAGCCAGACTCGATCGCGTCGGCTGCTTCAAATACGAGGCGGTCCGAGGCGCGCCGGCAAACGAGCTTCCTGGCGCCGTGCCGCAAGCGATCAAAGACGAGCGCTGGCATCGCTTCATGGCCCAGCAGCAGGCGATCGCCGCCCGCCGGCAGAGAGAGCGCGTCGG
>JARLIU010000280.1 GCA_031291595.1 Ancalomicrobiaceae bacterium
CATCGGAATGCTCACGCCTTCGTCGAATACCGTGCTCGAGCCAGTGACGAGCCGCATCCTTGCGGGGCTCGCCGACGTCAGCGTGCATTTCTCCCGCTTCCGCGTCACCGCCATCGGCCTCAATCCCGACCTTCTCGGCCAGTTCGACGACCGGCCGATGCTCGATGCCGCCGAACTCCTCGCCGACGCCAAGGTCGACGTCATCTGCTGGAACGGTACCAGTGCCGGCTGGCTGGGCCTCGATACCGATCGGCGGTTGTGCGAACGCATCCGGACGGCAACCGGAATCCCCGCTTCGACTTCGGTGCTCGCCCTCTTCGACGTCATGCGGGCGCGGGGCGAGCGGCGGCTCGGGCTGGTCACGCCCTATACCGACGACGTGCAGCAGGCGATCGCCGAGAATTTCGCCCGCGAGGGCGTCGAGGTCGTCGCCGAACGGCATCTCGGCATCTCGGACAATTTCAGCTTTGCCCTGGTCGACGAAGCGACGATGGCCGGCATGGTCGCCGACGTCGCCGCTGCCCGGCCCGATGCCATCGCCATCTTCTGCACCAATCTGGCCGGCGCCGGTCTCGTCGCCGGGCTCGAGGCCCGGCACGACATCGCCGTGCACGACAGTATCGCCACTGCGGTCTACGGCGCGTTGACAGCGGTCGGCCGACCGATGGCGGAACTGGCGCCGTTCGGCCGGATGTTCGCGACGGCGCCAGTGAATTGAATGTGCCCGATCGCGTCGCCGCGACGCTTGCCACGTCGGGCAGCGCGGACGAGATTGCGGGCAGGACAGGAATTCGCGGTGTGCCGGGCATGTGCCTCCCAACCGGTGCGCTCGACGATCGAGATGAAAGAGGAATCGGTATGCGTGTCGCTGCCCACAAGATCCTGATGAGCAATCCAAGCGACGTCTCGGCGCTCGACAAGCTGATCACCGCCGGGACAATCGATCCGGCCGAGATCGTCGCGGTGATCGGCAAGACGGAAGGCAACGGCGGAGCGAACGATTTCACCCGCGGCTTTGCGACCCTGTCGTTCGCCCTGCTGCTGTCGAAATACCTCGGCATCGCGGCCGATGCGGTGACAAAGACCATCGCCTTCGTCTGGTCCGGCGGCACGGAGGGCGTGCTTTCGCCGCATGCCACCGTGTTCACCAGATCCGCGTCCGAGCCTGCCGGCGGCAAACGCCTGGCGCTCGGCATCGGCATCACCCGCGACTTTCTGCCTGAGGAAGTTGGCACCATGGTGGAAGTGCGCGAGGTGGCGGCCGCCGTCGCCCGGGCCCAGGCCGAGGCCGGCATCACCTCGGCGACCGATGTGCACTACGTGCAGGTGAAGGGGCCGCTGCTCACTCCGGCGCTCATCGCCGATGCGGACGCTCGCGGTGCGACGGTCGTCACCCGTGATCCCAATGGCTCCAAGGCGTTTGCCCGCGGCGCCACGGCGCTCGGCGTCGCCTTGGGCCTCGGCGAGGTGGACGAGGCGGCATTGTCGGACACAGTCATCGCCCGCGACATGGGGCTGTACTCTTCCGTCGCCAATACCTCGGCCGGCGGCGAATTGCGCAATTGCGAGATCCTCGTATTCGGCAATTCGGCCAGCGCCGGCGGCGACCTCGCCATCGGCCATGCGGTGTTGAAAGACGTGGTCGATGCGGATGCCGTGCGGCGCGCGGCGGCGGATGCCGGGGCGGCGGTGAGTGACATCGTGTCGATCTTCGCCAAGGCCGAGGCACCGCCCGGCGGGCTACTGCGCGGCCGGCGCACCACCATGCTGTCGGATGCCGACATCAACTATGAGCGCCATGCCCGGGCAGCGCTCGGCGCGGTAATCGCCTCGGTCACCGGCGATAGCGCCATCTTCGTCTCCGGCGGTACCGAGCATCAATGCGCTCCCGGCGAGGCCCCGATCGCGGCAATCGTGCGCCTCGCTCCCGCCTCTTGAGCAGTTCGGCGGCCGCTGCCGACAGGTTGCATGGTTTCGCCCGACGACAACGACCAGGTCCGTCGCATCGGGCCAAGACAGGAGAGTCCAATGGCAGTCAAGGGACCCCCGTCCCATCTCACCACGGTCTCTGCCGCTCTGGCATCCGGCGAATCCACGGCCGGGGAACTGCTCGACCACTGCCTCGAGCGCATCGCCAAGCGCGATGGCAGCCTCAACAGCTTCGTCCACGCCGACCTCGACGGCGCCCGTGTGGCGGCGCGCGACAGCGATGCGCGCCGGGCGGCGGGCACGACGCTGTCGCCGATCGACGGCGTCCCGATTTCGATCAAGGACAATCTTCTGGTCAGGGGCATGCCAGCGACCTGGGGCAGCAGGGCGCTTGCCCAGTATGTGCCGGACCACGACGAGTTGCCGGTCGCCAGGCTCCGGGCCGCCGGCGCCGTGATCATCGGCAAGACCAACGTGCCGGAACTCACCCTCGAGGGCTATACCAGCAACGAGCTGTTCGGCGTGACGCGCAACCCGTGGGACGAGCGGCTGACGCCGGGTGGCTCATCCGGCGGGGCGGCGGCGGGCGTGGCGGCCGGACTGGTGCCGGCGGCAATCGGTACCGACGGCGGCGGCTCGATCCGCCGGCCGGCCTGTCACACCGGGCTGGTCGGCTGGAAGCCGTCGATCGGCCATGTGCCGCGCCGCGACGGGTTCCCTGCCATTCTGACCGATTTCGAGGTGATCGGCACGTTGACGCCGACTGTGGCCGACGCGGCGCTGCTCGACGCGATCCTGTCCGGACCGGAAACGGGCGACCGCTGGCCTCGGCTGCCGGCGCCGGCGGCCGAGACCTTGCGGCCGGCCCGCATCCTGTTCATCCCGCGCTTCGGCGCGCGCCCGGTCGACCGGCAAGTCGCCGCGGTCGCCAAGGGTTTTGCCGAACTGCTCGAACAGCGCGGCCATGCGATCGAGACCGGCGACGTCTTCTTCGATCTCGATGAGTTCGCCCGCATCTGGCAGGTGGTGTCGCGCTCCGGCGTCGTCTGGCTGATGGCGAACGGCGGCTGGAATTTGCGCGAACTTGCTGGCCGCTCGGTCCAGGCCATGGCGGCGGATGGTGCCACGATCAGCGGCGCCGACTATTTCGAGGCGCTCGACCGGACCAATGCGTTGCGCCGGCGCTGCGACGAGCTGTTCTCTCGCTACGACTACGTGCTGACGCCGACGGCCGCGGCGCTGCCCTGGGCGGCAGACACGCCCTATCCGAGCGAGATTGCCGGCGAGCCGGCCGGTCCGCGCGACCACGCCATCTTCACCGGCTGGGTCAATGCCGCCGGCCTGCCGGCCATCAGCCTGCCGGTCGGCGCGTCATCGAGCGGACTGCCGATCGGCGTCCAGCTCGTCGGCGGTTTCGGGCGCGACCTGGCTCTGTTGCAGTTTGCGCAAAACCTCGATCAGCCGACTGCCGCTGCAATTGCGTAAAGACCATTGTCGCGAAGCTGACGACGTCTCGGGCCAGACTATGAGCAAAGGCAATGGGCTAGAGCATTTTTCGCTTCTTCGCCCAACGCGACGGCGCCTAGTCACTCCAATCCGGAACTGGGAAGCGGTTCCGGGACAAATCCGATGGTCCAGCAGCAGAATCGAGCTCCGGGCGTGTTCCGCTTGATCTCCCGGCGTTCGGTCCTGCATGCGGCATATGCATTTCGTGCAGTGAAGCCGGCCGAACCAATCTCCTCGACATCGCCATCGTGTCGTGCTGCAACGCCCGCTCCTGCCGTCATTGTGACGCTGGGATGCGAGGCCGGACCATGCCGACGGACGATACCAGTCATAATCCCTATCTGAACGGACCGCTGTTCGTCGTTTTTCTCCGGACGGCGGCGCCGATCATTCTGTTCATGGCCGTCAGCGGGCTGTTCACCGTCGTCGACGCGCTGTTTCTCGGCCGTTTCGCCGGCGCCAAGGCGCTGACCGCCGTCACGCTGATGTTTCCGGTGATGATGCTGATGGTGGCGCTGCAGACGATGGTCTCCGCCGGCATGGCGTCGATCGTCGCGCGCAAGCTCGGTGCCGGTGACGTCGCGGCAGCGGAAGGCACGGTGCATGCCGCCCATCTGCTGGCGCTGGTCGTCTCCGGCCTGCTGATCGTGGCGTTCGTCTTCGTCGGCGGCCCATTGACGCACGCGCTGGCCGCAGGCGACGCCGAGGTCGCCGGCATGGGGCTGAGTTTCACCGGCATCATGGTGGTGTTTTCGCCGTTCGGCTTCTTCCTCAACATCCAGGGCGACGCGCTGCGCTCCGAGGGCAAGGTCGGCACCATGGCGCTGCTGGCCATTGCGGCGACGCTGCTCAACATGGTGTTCAACTACATCCTGATCGGCGTCTACCAGTTCGGCCCGGCCGGCTCGGCCGCCGGCAGCGTCATTGCGCAGGTCATTTCGGTCGCCGCGGTGGTCGTCTTGCGTCTTTCCGGTCATACCCGCCTGCCGCTCATCGCCCGCGGCACCGGCTCGATCCTCGGCAGCTGGCGCTCGATCCTGGTGCTCGGCGCCCCACCTTCGCTGAGTTTCCTCGGCATCAGTCTGGCGTCGGGCCTGATCATTGCCGACATCCAGATCTGGTCGACGACGAACATGGCCGACACGGTTGCCGCCTATGGCGTCATCAGCCGCATCCTCACCTTCGCCTATCTGCCGCTGTTGGGCGCCTCGATGGCCTGCCAGTCGATCGCCGGCAACAATTTCGGCGCCGGCCGGCATGGCCGCGTCGGCGCGACGCTGAAGGTCGGCTTCCTGTTCGCGCTTGTCTACAGCGCGCTGTTCGAAGTTGCCTTCGTGTTGTTGCCGCGCCCCATCGGCGCGCTGTTCGTCGACGATCCGGCGGTCGTCGGCGAGGTCGTTCGCATCATGCCGGTCATGTGCGCCACGTACATCCTCGCGGCGCCGCTGCTGATCATCGCCGGCTACTATCAGGCGCTCGGCATGGCCGGCAGCGCCGCAGTGCTGAGCCTCGCCCGCACCTATGTCATCGGTCTGCCGCTGCTGGCGCTCGTGCCGATGAAGCTCGGCGAATTCGGCATCTGGGTTGCCTCGCCCGTCGGCGACGTGTTGATGCTCGTCGTCACCGCGGCGCTGCTCGCCTGGAACCTCCGCCGCCACCGCCTCGCCTGGGGGCTGTTCCACCCAACCGCACCGGCCGCGGCCTGAACCGGGCACGCCGCCCGTCGCAAAAGGGGCCGCTCCTTCGCCGGGAGCGGCCCCTCTGACGTGTCGGATGTGGCTCCGTCGACAAGACCTCAATCGAGGTGCTTGACGATCTCCTCGGTCATCTTCTTGGCGTCGCCGAACAGCATCATCGTGTTGTCGCGGAAGAACAACTCGTTTTCGACCCCGGCGTAGCCCGACGCCATCGAGCGCTTGACGAACAGCACCGTCTTGGCCTTTTCGACGTCGAGCACCGGCATGCCGAAGATCGGCGATTTGGGATCGGTCTTCGCCGCCGGGTTGGTCACGTCGTTGGCGCCGATCACATAGGCGACATCGGCCTGCGCAAACTCGGAGTTGATGTCTTCGA
>JARLIU010000043.1 GCA_031291595.1 Ancalomicrobiaceae bacterium
CGAGCCCGATGAGGCGGCGATGCCGGCGCGGTTGAGCATCAACAGGATCGCCTCGCCCTCGATGTACTCGCAGGCGATGTTGCAGGTGTTGGGCAGTCGATCGTCGGGATCGCCGGTGATGAAGGTGTTGGGGATGCGCTGAAGAAGGCCCTTCTCCAGACGGTCGCGCATTCCCTTCACCCGCGTCGCCTCGTCGGCCATGTGGGACAGCGCCAGTTCCGCCGCCTTGCCCAACCCGACGATGCCCGGCGTATTCTCGGTGCCGCCGCGCCGGCCGCGCTCCTGCTGGCCGCCCTTCACCTGCGAGCGGAACCGCACGCCGCGCTTGACGTACAAGGCGCCGATGCCCTTCGGCCCGTGCAGCTTGTGGCCGGAGAGGCTGAGCATGTCGATGGCGGTCGACTTCAGCTCGATCGGAATCTTGCCGACCGCCTGCACCGCGTCGGTGTGGAACAGCGCGCCGACCGCCTTGGCTTCCTCTGCCAGTTCGGCGACCGGGAACAGCGTGCCGGTCTCGTTGTTGGCCCACATGATCGAGGCGATGGCGACGCGCGGGCTGAGCGCGGCGTGGTAGGCGTCGCGGTCGAGCCGGCCGCGTCCGTCGACCGGAATGACGTGCACGCGGATGCCGCGGGTCTTTTCCAGATGCGCGGCGAGCGTCAGGATGGCCGGGTGCTCGACCGCCGAGGTGATGATCTCGCTGCGCTCCGGCTGCGCTTCCAGCGCGGACAGAATGGCGGCGTTGTCGCTTTCGGTGCCGCCCGAGGTGAACACCACCTCGTGGTCGTGCTCGGCGCCGATCAGCGCCTGTAAGGCTTGCCGCGCCGCTCTGATCGCCCCCGACACCGACGAGCCGAATTCGTGCATCGACGAGGCGTTGCCGAACTGCTCGGTGAAGAACGGCAGCATCGCATTGACGACTTCGGGGTCGACCCGGGTGGTGGCGTTGTTGTCGAGATAGACGGTTTTCATGTGAGCCTCCTCAGACCGGAACGACACGCAAGGGCATGCCGAGCTTGGCGATCAGCTTTTCCCTGACGCCATTGACGGTGAGCGAGGCCATCTGGCAGCCGACGCAGGCGCCCGACAGTTTCACCTCGACCATGTCGCCCTCGACATCGACCAATTGACAGTCGCCGCCATCGCGCTTCAGGAACGGCCTGATCTCGTGGAGCGCCTCCTCGATCAGCCGGATCTTCATCAGGTTGGTGAGCTTGGCCGGCGTCGCCTTGGCCGGTGCGGCGGCCGTGCCAGGACCGGCCTTCGCCGCACCCGGCCCGACTTTCGGCACGACGATCTCGGCCGACGGCTTGGCCGCCATCACCTGATCGATGTCGGTCTTCGGCTTCCTGACCTCTTTCGGCTGTGCCTTGGTCTTCAACGCGCGCGGGTCGACCGAGCCGATGCGATAGGCGGCTTCCGCCGTGATCAGACCTTGCTCGGCCATGTCGGCGTTGACGCGGGCCAACACTTGCTCGATGCCGTCAAAGCAGGTCAGGCAGCCGCCGCCGGCCTTGGTGTAGAAGGTCACCTGTTCCGGCGTCACCAGCAGGTTAGACCGGATGGCGCGCTCGATGACGCCCTCGTCGACGCCAAAACACTTGCACAGGAGGGCGCCCTCCTCGTGGTCGTCGCGCCATTCCTCGCCGCGAAAGTTGGCGACGGCCGCCTGCAGCGCCTCATAGCCCATCACCGAGCAGTGCATCTTTTCCGGCGGCAGCCCGCCGAGGAAGTCGGCGATGTCCTGGTTGGTGAGTTTCAGCGCTTCGTCGAGCGTCTTGCCGATGACGATCTCGGTCAGCGCCGAGGAGGAGGCGATGGCCGAGCCGCAGCCAAACGTCTGAAAGCGGGCATCCTCGATCACTTCGGTCGCCGGATTGACCTGCAGCATCAGTTTCAATGCGTCGCCGCAGGAGATCGCGCCGACCTCGCCCACGGCATTGGCGCCGGTGAGCACGCCGGCATTCTTCGGATTGAAGAAATAGTCTTTGACCTTGTCGGTATAGTCCCACATGGACGCTCTCCGGGGTGAGGGGCGCGAACGACGGCGGATTGCGGCGGATCAGGAGAACGACTTGCCGCACGAGCACTTCGACGTGGCATTGGGGTTGTCGAAGACGAAGCCGGAGGATTCCAATCCGGTGACGAAATCGACGGTCATGCCGGTGACGTGGCCCTGGCTTTCGGCGTCGACGTAGAGTTTGACGCCCGCCTGGTCGATGACGACATCGCCGTCGCGGCTGCGGCTTTCCAGACCCATCAGATACTTGAAGCCGGCACAGCCGCCGGTCTCAACCATGATGCGCAAGCCCTCGGCTGGCTCTCTGGCGCGCGCGAGCGCGGTCTTGACGGCGGCAACGGCGCTGTCGGTGAGCTGGATCATGGCGGGTCTCCTTGCCGGTCGGAACGGGTCGCCGATCGAAGTGCAGGAGCTGTGCCAATGATTAACTATTTGAAATTACCGCAGATTATCGACTGTATCGAACATGTCGCGATCCCGACAATCGTCGGTTAGCCGACAGGAGGCCATGTCGGAGGATCGGCCCTGGCGACAGCGATGCGAGGTCGGATGGGCCTTGCCGCAAGTTCGGGCATCTGTCTCCGCCCCTCTCCCGGCCTTCGGCCACCCTCCCCCACAAGGGGGGAGGGAGTTGGGGCACGCTCCGTTTTGTCCAGCACGACTGCATACACGGTTCGGGCGCCCACCCCCGTGGGGGGGGTGGGTGGCCGAAGGCCGGGAGTGGGGTGAACTCAGGAAGCATCCAGAAAGCATCGCCCCTCACGCGGCGTAGACGATCGACGCTCCGCCGAGACGCTTGCGGCTCCGGTCGAGGTCGAGCCGGGCGGCGGCGAGCCGGCTCATGCCGTCCTCCTCGCCGAAGCAGCCGGAGAAGTCGCTGCACACCGAACAGGACGGCGCGGTGCACAGCGAGAACCCTTCGTCCTCGCACAGCGTGCGATAGAAGTACTTCTTCCAGCGCATGTTCTTGCTGTTGCCGGCGGCGAGCC
Organism: Ancalomicrobiaceae bacterium; assembly: GCA_031291595.1. Classification (GTDB taxonomy): domain Bacteria; phylum Pseudomonadota; class Alphaproteobacteria; order Rhizobiales; family Ancalomicrobiaceae; genus CAIYYN01. The sequence goes on from JARLIU010000043.1 coordinate 3,010, forward strand.
GGGGAAAATAGGTGGACAGCAGGCGCGAGAGCTCCGCTCGGCTGAACAGACCGAGATCCTGCCACAGGTGATCGTCGCGCATGGCGCGGCGGGCGACGATGGCGGCGAGCAGGCCCGTCAACGGGCGGTCGTCGGCGCGATGGCGCACCAGCAGGTCTTTGAGCAGCGTCTCCTCCTCATCGATCAGCGGGTCGGGTCCGGGCTCGCCGATAAGGCTGCCCGGCTGGATGAGCGGAAAGGCCTTGACCATCAGCGCGCCGAGTTGCTCGTCGCTTAGTCCTGTCGTCTCCCGGAGCGTCAGGCCGGTGTCGTCGCGCTCGGTCAGCCCGGCGGCGAGCGCGCAGGCGAACACATGGATCTCGAAGGCCGCGGCCTCGTTCCTCGGCGGCCATTGTGCGGCGGAGAGCGTCGCGAAGTGGC
>JARLIU010000281.1 GCA_031291595.1 Ancalomicrobiaceae bacterium
CCCGATGACCTATGCCGGACGTCGAGCCACCCTGCCGGCCTCCGCGGCGCCCAAGCCCGGATGTTTCGGCGGAAATCAGCCGATTTTCGGCTGAACTATCCGCTTCCCGGCGGCTTCGACACGTCGCGCCTCCGGACAGGGCCGGGCGGACAAATCGTCGCAACGGCCCGGATGGCGACCCCGGGGACTGGGAAATCCACTGATTGACATGGTAATATGGTAGTGTGATGAAGCGTCGTTCGACGCTGGTGCGAGGTGACGGTCTCTTCGGCCTCCAAGTGCCCGTAGTTCGTACCAATCACGCACGTACAAAGGGGACACTTGATGTCACTCGGAGGATCGGCGGCCGTGCCCGGCATCGCCGCGAAAGCACTTGCGAAGGTCAGCCACTATCGCTGGACGATCTGCGCGCTTCTTTTCTTCGCAACAACGATCAACTATATGGATCGCCAAGTCATCGGCTTGCTGAAGCCGTCACTGATGAGCGAGCTCCATTGGACAGAGTCGGACTTCGGCGACATCGTTGCGGCGTTCTCGCTGTTCTATGCGTTCGGCTACGTCGGCGTCGGCCGGCTCATGGACAAGGTCGGCGTCCGCATCGGCCTGCCGGCCGCAGTCGCCGGCTGGAGCTTCTTCGCAATGGTCCATGCGTTGATGGGCTCGGTCCTCGGCTTCAAGATTGCCCGCGCCGGGCTTGGTCTGGCGGAGGGCGGCAACTTCCCGGCCTCGATCAAGACCGTGACGGAATGGTTCCCGGCCAAGGAACGGGCTCTCGCCACCGGCCTGTTCAATGCCGGCTCGAACGTCGGCGCCGTGGTCGCGCCGATCCTCGTGCCGCTCGTGATGATGGTGTGGGGCTGGCAGGCGGCGTTCATCGTCACCGGCGGCGTCGGCTTCCTCTGGGTGATCGCATGGTGGGCGTTCTACCAGCCCCCGGAGAAGCACAGTCGCGTGTCGGCCTCCGAACTGGCCTACATCCGATCTGACCCGGTGGCCGAGCAGGTGCACATCCCCTGGATCCAGCTGCTCAAGTACCGCGGCACCTGGGCGAACATCGTCGGCACCTGCTTTTCCGCGCCGGTGTGGTGGTTCTACCTCAACTGGGTGCCGGGCTTCCTCAACAAGCAGTACGGCGTCGACCTGATGGCCGCGATGCTGCCGCTCATCGTCATCTACTGCATGGCCGACGTCGGCTCCATCGGTGGCGGCTGGCTGTCGTCCACCCTGATCAAGCGGGGCGTCAAGACGCTCCGGGCCCGCAAGATCGCCTTCCTCGTTTGCGGCCTCTGCGTCGTGCCGGTGTTCATGGCTTCGCAGGTCTCGAACATGTGGGTCGCCGTCCTGCTGATCGGCGTCGCCGCCTCGGCGCACCAGGGCTACTCCGCCAACGTCTATACGATCGTCACCGACACGATGCCGCAGAACGCGGTCGGCTCCGTCGTCGGCATCGGCGGCTTCTGCGCCTACATCGTCGGCATGTTCGTGTCGATGGGTGTCGGCCGGCTGCTCGATGCGACTGGCGGCAACTACCATGTGCTGTTTGCCATCGCCTCGTCGCTGTATCTCGTTGGTCTGCTGATCATGCACTTCATCCTGCCGAAGACCGGGTCGGGCAAGACCCCGGCGGGCATCGAAGTCTGATCGCGTCGGCATATCTTGCGCTTGCCGCTTCCCCCTCCCTGGCAGGCGCGGTACGGGTGGGGCGGACGAATGTCCGCCCCGTCACGTCTTTCTCGGGACCCATCGAGCCGCCGCCGTCCCGACGCGCGGTCCGTGGCGCCCGACCGGCACACGAACGTCACATACCCATCGGGGCGCCTGCCCCATCCGAAAGGCCGATTGCCATGTCCACTCCTACGGCTCCCGACAGGAGCAAGACCGCCGACGGGCTCAAGCGCCTGTCCACCGCTACCCTTTCGCACCTGCCGGCCGCGGTCGGCCGTCCGGCCTATGACCGCGCGAGCGTCACGCCGGGCATCGTGCATCTCGGCATCGGCGCCTTCTGTCGCGCCCATCTCGGTGCCTTCACCGACGAAGTGCTGGCCACCGGTGCCAAGGACTGGGGGATCGTCGGCGTCGACCTGCTGGCGCCCGACATGCGCGCGGCGTTGAAGCCGCAGGACTGTCTCTACACGCTGATGAGCCGCATCGACGGGGTCGACAGGCTGCGGATCATCGGCTCCTTCCTCGACGTGGTGACCACCCTCGACGGGGCGGACGAAGTGCTGGCGCTGATGTGCCGGCCGGAAACCCGCATCGTCACCATCACCGTCACCGAGAAGGGCTACTGCCAGGACGCCGCCACCGGCCGGCTCGACGAGACCCACGCCGGCATCCGCGCCGACCTCGCCAACCCGCGCGCGCCGAAGACGGTGCCCGGCCTCATCACCGAGGCGCTGCGCTTGCGCCGTGCTGCCGGCATCGCCCCCTTCACCGTCCTGTCGTGCGACAATCTGGCGCAGAACGGCCGCACCGCCCGGCGCATCGTCACCCGCTTCGCCGAACTGGTCGATGCCGATCTCGGCCGCTTCGTCGAAAGCGAGGTCTCCTTCCCCTGCACCATGGTCGACCGCATCACGCCAGCGACCAAGGATGCCGACAAGGCGGCGGTCGTGGCCGGGCTTGGGCTCGTCGACGCCTGGCCGGTCGTCACCGAGCCGTTCCGGCAATGGGTGATCGAGGATCGCTTCCCGCTCGGCCGCCCGGCCTGGGAGGCGGCGGGCGCCATTCTCACCGACGACGTGCATCCGTTCGAGACGATGAAGCTCCGGTGCCTGAACGGCGCCCATTCGACGCTCGCCTATCTCTCCGTGCTCCTTGGCATCGAGACGGTTGCCGGCGCGATGGCCGACCCCGACATCCCGCGGATCTTACGCCGGCTGTGGGACGAGGACATCGTCGCCACGGTGCCGCCGGTACCGGGCACCGACATCACCGCCTATACGCACGACCTCGAACACCGCTTCGTCAATCCGGAGATCCGGCATCTGACGCTGCAGATCTCCTCCGACGGTTCGCAGAAGCTCGGGCCGCGGCTGTTGGAACCGGCCGGCGAGATCTTCGCGCACGGCGGCCGGCCGCAGCTCATCCCGCTGGCGGTCGCCGCCTGGATGCGCTTCCTCCTCGGCGCCGACGGCAGCGGCCGGACCTGGACCGTCGCCGATCCGATGGCGGCGCGACTGACCGGCCTGGCGCAGGCGAACGCCACAACACCCGCCGCACTCGTCGATGCGCTGTTCGCCGTCCGCGAGATCTTCCCGGCGGAGCTGGCCGGCAACGACGCATTCCGCGCCGATGTGGTCGGCTTCGTCGGCCGCTTGACCGAGGATGGCGTGCGCAAGACGCTTGCCGGCCTCTGACGTCGTCTCTGCCAACGGCCTAAGACGGAAGAGCTGCGTCCGTTTCGTCGGCCGATAGACCAGCCGCAAACAAGGAAATCGACAATGCAACAGACTTGGCGTTGGTTCGGCCCCGATGATCCCGTCACTCTGCAACATGCGCGTCACGCCGGCGCCACCGGCATCGTCACTGCGCTCCACCACATGAACCAGGGCGGCGTCTGGCCGCTCGAGGAGATCGAGAAGCGTAAACGCACGATCGAGGCGGCCGGGCTCAGCTGGACCGTCGTGGAAAGCATCGGCGTCGGCGAAGAGATCAAGACCCGCACCGGCAATTTTCGCGAGAAGATCGACAACTACAAGCAGTCGATCCGCAATGTGGCGGCGGCCGGCATCAAGGTGATCTGCTACAACTTCATGGTGATCACCGACTGGAGCCGGACGAACCTGACGTACCGGCTGCCGAACGGCGCCTTCGCGCTGCGCTTCGACGCCGTCGACTTCGCCGCCTACGACCTGTTCGTGCTCAACCGCAAGGGCGCGGAGGCGAGCTACTCCGCCGATCACGTCGCGCTGGCGAAGGCGCGTTTCGAGGCCAAAACGCCCGAAGACATCGCCGAACTGGAGCGGGTGCTCATCGACTGGCTGCCGGCGCGCGATTTCGCCTATGACCGCAACAGCTTCCGCGCCATGCTCGAGCTGTATGCGACGATGGATACCGAGGCGCTCCGGGCCAATCTCATTGCCTTCCTGGCCGAGATCACGCCGGTTGCGGAAGAAGTCGGCATCCGACTGTGCATCCACGCCGACGATCCGGCTTTCCCGATCTTCGGCCTGCCGCGGGTGATGTCGTCGGCCGATGACGTGCGCGCGCTGTTCAAGGCCGTGCCGCAGGAGGCCTGCGGGCTGACGCTGTGCACCGGGTCCTTCGGCTCCAACCTCAGCAACGACCTCGTTGCCATGGCGAAGGAATTCGCGCCGCGCATCCATTTCGTCCACCTGCGCAACACCACCCACGAGGCGGACGGGTCGTTCTACGAGGCCGATCATCTCGGCGGCGACACCGATCTGGTCGGCGTCGCGGCGGCGATCATGGCCGAGGAGGACCGGCGCAAGAGCGTCGGCCGGTCGGACGCGCAGATTCCGATGCGGCCGGACCATGGCCATCTGATGGGCGACGATATCGGCAAGACCATGAACCCCGGCTATTCCTTCGTTGGCCGGCTCAGAGGCCTCGCCGAACTCAGGGGCGTGATGCAGACGATCGAAGCCTTCCGCGCCCACCGGGTCGTGTGACGGTTGCAGTCGCATCGAAGGCGATGGAGGGCCGCCGGCCCGGCCTCCCGTGCGCCGGCGCGACATCTTCCGGCGGCGTGGGCTCCGCGCCGCCGGCAATCTGCCCTCCCTGGCCGAGGTTGACGGATGTTCAAGTGACGCGGCGTCGGTTTCGTGGCAAAAAACGAACAGGATATCGATATTTTGGATCGTGCCACGAGACCTGTTGCCATGGACCGACGCGGTTTCCGACTGACAGCGCAAGTCTTCGAGCGCCTGCGCGATGAAATCGTCCGCGGCACCTTGGCACCCAACGCGCAATTGTCCGAGCAGGACTTGTGCGAGCGGCTGGGCGTCAGCCGGACCCCGGTCCGCGAAGCGCTGATCAAGCTGGCGGAAGAGGAACTGGTCGAGATCTATCCGCAGGTCGGCACGTTCGTCGCGCCGATCTCGCTTGAAGCGGTCAAGGTCGGCCAGTATGTGCGCGAGCATCTCGAATGCGCGCTGGCCGCCGACGCTGCTCGCAAGCTCGATGCCGATGGCATCGCCCGGATCCGTGACAGTATCGCCCGGCAGGAATTGGCCAAGACGAAGGAAGACTTCTTCGCCCTCGACAACGAGTTCCACAAGCTGATCGCGGAGCTGAGCGGTCAGGTGGGGGTGTGGAGCGTCATTCTCAAGATCAAGACGCAATTCGACCGCGTGCGCTATCTGAGCGTGCGCGATCCCGACCGCGTCGCCGAGATCCTGTACGAACACCGCCGTATCGCCGACGAACTGATCAAGGGCGATGCGGCGGCGGTCCAGATGGCGCTCAGAAGCCACTTGCGCGGCGTGTTCGCGACCGTCGAGCACCTCAAGCCGTCGGACACGTGCCGGCCGGACCAGTTGCGCCGCCGGCATCGCGCCAAGCCCGAGCCGGTTTGAGTGTCGGGTGTTTCGACGACGTCAAGAGCTGCCCCCCTCCCCGCCTTCGGCCACCCTCCCCCACAAGGGGGGAGGGGGAAGGATCCGCATGTCCGGCGGATTTTGCAGCGAACTCAATAGCTTCGTCTGAACACGATCGTGAGGCATTCTCCTCCCCCCTTGTGGGGGAGGGTGGCCGAAGGCCGGGAGGGGGGTGACAAGGCTCGATCCGCCCTGCGAAGTCCGGGCATCCCACCGCCGGGACACCCTGCATCGCGACATATTCCGTCAGAACACCACCACTGAGCGGATCGACTTGCCGGCATGCATCAGGTTGAAGGCAACGTTGATGTCGTCGAGCGGCATCACGTGGGTAATGAGATCATCGATATTGATCTTGCCCTGCATGTACCAGTCGACGATCTTCGGCACGTCGGTGCGGCCGCGGGCGCCGCCGAACGCCGAGCCGCGCCAGTTGCGTCCGGTGACCAGCTGGAATGGCCGGGTGGAGATCTCGGCGCCGGCCGGGGCGACGCCGATGACGATCGAGGTGCCCCAGCCGCGATGGCAGGATTCCAGCGCCTGGCGCATGGTGGTGGTGTTGCCGATACACTCGAAGGAGAAATCGGCGCCACCGTCGGTCAGGTCCTGGATCGCCGAGACGACGTTGTTGCCGCCGATCTCGGCTGGATCGATGAAATGCGTCATCCCGAATTTTCTCGCCATCTCGGCCTTGGCGGGGTTCATGTCGATGCCGATGATCTTGTCGGCCCCGACCATGCGCGCGCCCTGGATGACGTTGAGGCCGATGCCACCGAGACCGAACACCGCGACATTGGCACCCGGCCAGACGTTTGCGGTATAGATGACGCCGCCGAGCCCGGTCGTTACGCCGCAGCCGATGTAGCAGATCTTGTCGAACGGCGCGTCCTCACGCACTTTTGCCAGCGCGATCTCCGGCAGCACGGTGAAATTGGAAAACGTCGAACAGCCCATGTAATGGAAGATCTCGCTCCCGCGACCATCGACGGGCTCGCAGGAGAAGCGCGTGGTGCGATCAGGCATCAGGCCCTGGCCTTGTGTCGAGCGGATCGCGGTGCAGAGGTTGGAGCGCTGCGACAGGCAGGTTTTGCATTGGCGGCATTCCGGCGTGTAGAGCGGGATGACGTGGTCGCCGGGCTTCAGGCTGGTCACGCCGACCCCGATCTCGCGCACGATGCCGGCGCCCTCGTGGCCAAGAATTGCCGGGAACTTGCCTTCCGAATCGAACCCGTCGAGCGTGTAGGCATCGGTATGGCAGACGCCGGTCGCTATGACTTCGACCAGCACTTCGCCGGCCCTCGGCCCGCCGATGTCGATCGTCTCGATGGTAAGCGGCTTCTTGGCTTCCCAGGCAACGGCGGCGCGCGACTTCATGGGCTTCCTTCCTCGGGCTTCGGCTTGTCGGTGTTGGACCAGGGGTTCGTGACGTCAGTATAAATACTCGATCGCAAACGCCTAGTGGTCCGACTCCGGCATTTGCATCCCACCTGCCGCACACGCTTGAGCAAATGTCGAATTCGCTCCAGTCGCAGCTCGCGGCCCGGACGATTGCCCCCTCGTGACCAGCCCCGCGCCGGTCAGGCGTCGGCGATGAAGCCGCCGGCATGGCAACCGCAGCCATAGAAGGTGCGCACCGCGCGGCGCATCAGCCGCGTGCGCTCGTCGTCGGGCGGGGTCGCCGCCCAAGCGGCACGGGCGGCAGCATTGAGCCGGACTTCGAGGTCTCGCCGCTCGAGCGTTGCAAGGCTGCCGTTGTCGACGACCAGCGTGCCGCCGACGATGAGCGTGCGGACCTGCCGCCGAGTTGCCCTGGTCAGCATGATGGTCAGCGGATCGACCGACGGGTCCAGCACGTCGCCGCTGATGGCGCCGAGGTCGAGAACGACAATGTCGGCCGGTGCGCCCGGATGGAACGCCTTGTCGCCGTCGCCGGGGCCGAAGATCGCGGCGCGCCCGTCGCGGGTCGCGGCCCGCAACAGCCGAGTGGGCGTCAGCCGGTCGTCGAGGCCGAAGCCGCGATGGTTGAGATAGACGAGGCGCATCTCTCTGAGCATGTCGTCGTCGTCGTCCATCGGCAGGCTGTCGAGGCCGAGACCGAACGTCAGTCCCTGGTCGAGGAATTCGCCGACGGGGGCGATGCCGGAACGCAGCCTGAAGTTCGACGAGGTGTTCACCGAGACGATGACGCCGCGGTCGGCGAGGAGCGCCTGTTCGTCGGGCTTGAGGTAAATGCCGTGGGCGACGCTCAGGCGTGGCGACAGGAACTCGAGTTCGTCGAGCCGGGCGAGGGCTCCGTGCGGATAGGCGAAATCCGCCCACTCGCGCTGATAGCGGGTCTCCAGCAGATGCATGTGGATGCGCCGGCCGGTGCGCGCCGAGGCGGATGCGATCGCCGCAATCGCCTCGTCCGTCACCCATTGGTAGCCGGCCGGGCAATATTGCACCGAGAAGCACGGGCCGGCGAATTCGGCCACCCGGTCGACGAAGCCGAGATAGTCCTCGATGGTCGGGCGCCAGACGGACGGCGGCGAGGCGAGCGCGGCGCGCAAGCCCGGGTCGCTCGCCTCGAGAAAGGCGGCCTCGTTGCCGTAGGAGTGCGGGTTGCGGTTGCGGAACGGCGGGGCGAAGGCGACGTGAATGCCGACGGCCTCGGCGGCACGCGCCACCTCGGCAGCCTCGGCGAGCGCCTCTTGTGCATTCGCCGCCTGGAACCCGTGCACGTGCATGGTCGCGGCGATGCCGGTTTCGGCCATGCGGGCAAAGGCCAGCGCCGCCCGTTCGAACGCGGGCAGCCGCGGTTCGCGGGCAAGGCTCGGCAGCCAGCTTTCGAGCGCATCGTCGACGGCGCCGAAGGCGAGCGTCCGCAAGCCCCGGCCGTGGTCATGCGCATTGGCAAAGGCCGGCAGGGCGACGAACCCGTTGAGGGGGGCGGAGATCGGGTTCACCGCGGCAATCTCGCCGTCGGCGATGGTCAGGCGGGCCGGTCCGGAGGCCGAAGCGCCGGGGGCGATGAGGTGGTCGACGTCGATATGGAAAAGGGCGGTCGTAGCCATGCTGTGCCTCGGGGCATCCGGGCGGGACATCGCCCGGCGGCGATCCCTCTCGCAATCATATGCCAGGATCATGCCGCCGAAAGCGACATCGCTGGGCCGGTACGGGAAAATCGACGATCACGTCAGCGGCGTGGCCGGGCGCCAGCCGATCGCCTCGGCGACGTCCTCGGGCATCTCGACCTCTTCCGGCACGACGCACAGTCCGGCCGTCCGGCACCAGTCGCCGACCGCCGGCTCGGCGGTCACAACCGCCAGCGGGATTGCCAACAACAGGCCGAGGACCATCGGCAGGCCCCAGATCGCCAAGGGGCCGAGCACGGCAATCATCAGGATCGCGAACAGCATCTGCGGCCACAGACCGACGAGCGCCGTGCGCCACGACAGCCGCTCGGCGTCGCGCTTCTGGCCGTCCCAGGTGGCGGTGCGGCCGAACGGCAGTCCGAGCATGAAGATTGCTACGCGGAAGGCGACCGCCGGGGAGATCAGCATGGAAAAGAGGAGTTCGACCGCGGCGCTGGCCAGGAGCTTTGGCCATCCGCCGTAACGCCGGGCTTCGCGCCGGGAAAGCAGCGCGTCGGCGATGCCGGCGAGCTTCGGCATCAGGCTCATGACGGTCATGCCGATGAACAGGGCGATGCCGAGCCCAACCGGAAAGGGCTCGGATGTCGGCTTGACCTCGAACACGGTGAGCATGGCCAGCACCACGAAGGCCATCCAGCCGAAGGAGCCGAAATACAACAGGATCGCCCATGCGATCTGGAAGCGGCTCAGGGGTTTCAGGCCCGGCTCCAACAGGAACCGCCAGTACTGCATGTTGCCCTGGCACCAGCGCAGGTCGCGCCGGGTAAATTCATTGAGGTGCGGCGGGTTCTCCTCGTAGCTCTGGCACTCCTCCGGCAGCACGCGCACCTCGTAGCCGGCGCGGCGCATGAACGCCGCCTCGAGCTGATCGTGCGACAGCACGGGACCGCCGAGCGGCGGCTTGCCCGGGATGACCGGCAGCCGGCAATGCGCCTTGAACGGGGCGACGCGGATGACTGCATTGTGGCCCCAATAGGGTCCGCAATCGCCCGCCCACCACGCGGCGCCCATGGTGTAGATGCGCATGTTGTGGCGCATGCCGAACTGGAACAGCCGGGCAAACGCCGACCTGGACGGCAGCCCGACCACCAGGCTCTGCAGGATGCCGAGCTTCGGGTTGGCCTGCATGATGCGGATGAGCCTGAGGATGGTCGGCGCGCCCATCAGGCTGTCGGCATCGAGCCCGAGCATCAGGTCGTAGCCGTCGCCCCACGTGTCGAGGAAGTCGCGGATATTGCCGGCCTTGAAGCCCGCGTTGTCGTCGCGCCGGCGATAGCTGAGCCGGACGTGGTCGCCGGCGGCCGCAACCTCATCGGCGAATGCGGCCTCTTCGGCCGAGGCAATTTCGGGTCTGTTGGTATCTGAAAGGACGAAATAGGCGAAACGTTCGCCGTACCCGCTGGCCTCCAGTCCCTTTCGCACGAGACGCAGGCGCTGCAGCGCCCGTACCGGGTCCTCGTTCCTGAGCGTCATGATGACGGCGATACGGGCGGTGACCGGATCGGCCTCGCCGGCTTTCAGCGCGTAGGGGTACACCTCGCGGATGGCGTTGCGGCCGCCGTGCATCAGCAGAAAGCCGATGACGGCATTCCACAGGCTCAGGATGTTCCACGGCGAGGAAACGACGAAGGCGACGACCAGCGCCACGTCGAGCGGCGTCCAGCCGCCGTGGCCCGCAAGCCGGCAGAACACGGTGGTGAGGAGCACGAGGGTGACGAGATTGAGCGCGGCGACGAGCAGCCGGCGGCGGTTTAGCCGCGCCAGTGACTGGGTTCCGGTCGGCGTCAGGCCATCGATCGCGGGATCGGAAACGAGCGAGGGGGGCTCGATCGCGGCTTGCAACTCGTCGCTCATGCGGTACCCGGGGCTCCTGGTCGATCGGCGAGGTCCGCCGAAGAGGGTGTTGACGAAGCTGGCCACACGCTAGGTTGTCATCCCCGGCGAGATTGGCGTAGCCAATCGAGGGGATGACATCCCTGCCTTGAATGGACGTTTGCCAGCAGTCTGCACCGCCGGCTCCCGCCGACGCCGTCGTCCGCACCGGCTTTCGCCGGTCGCGGCAGGATGCTAGCAAAGCAATAGCAGACATGTCGATGAACTCGAGGTGATCGATGCCGGACGTCGCCGCCGGAGAGGCGCGGGCGCTGTGGTACGTGGGCGGCGGGCGCGCCGAACTCAGGCGCGAGGCGCTGGGTCCGCCTGCGCCCGGCGAAGCGCTCGTCCGCATGATCGCCTCCGGCGTCAGTCGCGGTACCGAGCGGCTGGTCGCCTCGGGCAAGGTGCCGGAAAGTGAATTCGCGACGATGCGGGCGCCGTTCCAGGCGGGCGACTTCCCGTTTCCGGTCAAATACGGCTACCAGGCCGTCGGCATCGTCGAGGACGGACCCGAGGCGCTCGCCGGCCGCACGGTATTCAGCCTCTATCCGCACCAGGATCGCTTCATCCTGCCGGTCGCGGCGTTGGTGCCGCTGCCCGACGGCCTGCCGCCGAGGCGGGCGACGCTCGCCGCCAATATGGAGACGGCGCTGAACGCGCTGTGGGATGCGGCGGCCGGGCCGGGCGATCGGATCGTCATCATCGGCGGCGGCGTGGTCGGGCTGATGCTGACGGCGCTCTGCTGCGGGTTGCCGGGCGCGGAGGTGACGCTCGTCGACATCGATTCCGGCCGGGCTGTTGTTGCCAGGAGTTTTGGCGCTGCGTTCGCCCTGCCCGAGGCCACCCCGCAGGATGCCGACGTGGTGTTCCACGCCAGTGCTTCGGCCGCCGGCCTCGCCACTGCGGTCGCCGCCGCCGGCATCGAGGCACGCATCGTTGAACTCAGCTGGTACGGCGCGGGAACGATCGCCGCACCGCTGGGCGGCCGCTTCCACAGCCGGCGGCTGTCGCTGATCGGCTCGCAGGTTGGCCGCGTGTCCCCGTCGCGCCGGCCGCGCTGGGACCATGCCCGCAGGCTCGCAAAGGCGCTCGATCTCGTCAATGATGCGCGCTTCGATGCGCTCGTTACCCATACGATCGCGTTCGCCGAGGCACCCGATCGCCTGCCGCAACTTCTCACCGCATCCGACGCGCTCGGCATCGTCATCGCCTATCCCTGACCCCGCAATCGGCCGCTGAGCCACAGGAGAGTTCATGTATTCCGTCGAAGTCCGCGACCGCATCATGATCGCCCATTCGCTGCCCGATCCGTTCTTCGGCCCGGCCGCCGGATTGCACGGCGCCACCTTCGTCGTCGATGTCGCCTTCTTCCGCCAAAAGCTGAATGCCAAGAACGTCGTCGTCGATATTGGCGCGGCGCTCGCGGTGCTGTCCGAGGTGTTGCAGCCGCTCGCCTATACGAACCTGGACGACAATCCGGCGTTCGAGGGCGAACTGACGACGACCGAATTCCTCTGCCGCCATATTTTCGATTGCATCGCCCAGGCGGCGTCGGCCGGGGCGCTCGGCGACGACGGCAGAGATCTCGCCAAACTCAGGGTGACGCTGGTCGAGACCGACCTCGCCCGCGCCAGCTTCGAAGGGCCGCTCTAGGTGAAGCGCTTCGCCTTCGCCATTCCCGGCGACCTTGCACGCCTCACCGGCGGCTACGGTTACGACCGCCGCGTCATCGCCGAATGCCGGGATGCCGG
>JARLIU010000282.1 GCA_031291595.1 Ancalomicrobiaceae bacterium
GCCGCATCGAAATCAAGCTGACCGACCGGTGAGGCCATGTCCGCATCCTCGCCGGATCCTTCGGCTCGCCCCTCCGCCGCACCGGATGACCCGGCTCCGTCCGTCGTCGCGCGGGAGCGCGCACCTGCGGTCGCCATCGTGCCGCTGGCCGCCGAGCATCTGTCGGCTCTGGTCGATCTCTGGGTCGCCTCCTGGGCCAAGACCATGTCGGAGATCGACTTCGAAGCTCGCCGCCCCTGGCTCGTCGAGCATATCGGCCGGCTCGAAGCCGATGGCGTTGCCATCCGGGTGGCGCTCGACGGATCCGTCCCGATGGGTTTCGTCACCGTCGATCCCGACGACGGTCATCTCGACCAGCTCTGCGTCGCCCCCGACGGGTGGGGCAAGGGCGTCGCCGAGGCGCTCGTCGACACGGCCCGCCGCCTGTCGCCCGCCGGCCTCCACCTCGCCGTCAACGCCGACAATCGGCGCGCCATCCGCTTCTATCAGCGCCAGGGATTCGTCGAGACCGGCCGCGGATCGAATTCCCGTTCGGGACTGCCGATCGTCTTCATGGCATGGCCGGGCTCGGCAGGCGACGATCAGACTTAGCTATTGACCTAAGTAATTTTCCTTGGCATTGTTAGGCAAATGCCCAAGGATGCACTCACTCTCGACCGCGTCTTCCGCGCGCTCGCCGATCCCACCCGCCGGGCCGTCGTCGAACGGCTCGGACGCGGCCCGGCGCGCATGACTGAACTCGCCCAGCCGTTCCAGATGGCGCTGCCGTCGTTCTCGCAGCACCTCGACGTGCTGGTGAAGGCCGGTCTGGTCCGCTCGGAAAAGGCGGGGCGCGTCCGCACCTTGAGCCTCGAACCGCAGGCGCTCGAGACGATCGACGACTGGCTCGCCGAGCAGCGACGCCTGTGGGAGCGCCGCCTCGACCAGTTGGACACCCTGTTGAAAACGCTGAAGGAGACCGACGAATGACCACGCACGCGCTGTTTCCGCTGGATCCCAGCCTCGACCTCGTGCTCGACCGCGTCGTCGACGTTTCCCCTCGCCTCGTCTGGGCCGCCTGGACCAGGCCGGACCTGCTGATGCAATGGTTCTGCCCGCGTCCGTGGAAGCTGGTCGACTGCCGCCTCGATCTCAGGCCCGGCGGCGACTTCTCGACCGTCATGCAGGGTCCGGACGGGCAGTCATTCGCCATGACCGGCTGCTATCTGGAACTGGTCGAGAACGAACGCCTGGTATTCACCGATGCGATGAAGCCAGGATTCCGCCCGATTCTGCCGTCCCGCGAGCCCGGCGCCGTGAAGCTCGGCGTCATGGCCCCCCTGATGTTCACTGCGATCGTGCAGTTCATCCCGGAAGGAACCGGCACGCGCTACTACGTCACCGCCGTGCACGGCAACGCGGCCATCCGCCAGAAACATGCCGAAATGGGCTTCGACCACGGCTGGGCAGCAGCGCTCGACCAGTTGGTAGAACTGATGCAGGGCAAGGCCTGAGCCGCGGGGCCCTTACCTCACCGCCACGATGAAGCGGCGCGGGAAGGCAAGCAGGACCTTGCCGTCGCGCTGCAGCACGTAGCTGGTGTCGAGCCGCGCCAGATAGGCATCGAGGAAGCCGATCTTCTCCGCGTCGTCCAACAGATCGAGATAGGGCCGCAGACCGGTCGAACGGAACCAGTCGACGATCGCCTGATGGCCGTCGAGCGGATGCTGGTAGGTCGTCGTCCAGATGTCGACATGGCGGCAGACGGGCGCCAGCAGATCGTAGGTGTCGACGATCGACAGAAGCTCGGTACGGGCGCCGGCGGCCGAGCCGAGCTTTGCCGCCCACGGGCCCGCCTCGGCCGCCGCCACCATGCAGCGATGGCTCGGTTCGCCGAGGTTGTCCGGCATCTGGATGGCGAGCACGCCGCCCAGTCTGAGCCGCGACACCAGCCGCGGCATCAGGTCCTCGTGGTCCGGCAGCCACTGCAGCACGGCATTGGCGAACACGAGATCGGCCGGCACCGGCGGCTCCCAGGCCGCGACGTCGCCAAGTTCGTAGGACGCGCCGGGCACCGTCTTGCGGGCCTTCTCCAGCATTGCCGGCGAGCTGTCGACGCCGATCACTTTCGCGCCGGCGAAACGCTCGATCAGCGGCCGTGTCGACAGCCCGGAGCCGCAGCCGAGATCGACGACGAGCGTGGCATCGGCCAGCGGCACCCGGGCGAGAAGATCCCTCGACGGGCGCTCCCGCTCGTCGCCAAACCGGTCGTAGAGCGCCGGATTCCAGTCGTTGGTCATGGCCGGATTCCCCTTTGTTCGGCTCGATGCCCGCCGGCTCAGGAAGCGCCGAGCCCTGCCTCGAATTGCAGTTTGGCCAGTCGCGCGTAGAGCCCGTCGGAGGCGGCGAGCGTCTCGTGCGTGCCCTCCTCGACGATGCGACCGCCATCGATGACCAGGATGCGGTCGCACTTCAGCACGGTCGCCAGCCGGTGCGCGATCACGAGCGTGGTGCGGCCCTGCATCAGCCGCTCGAGCGCCGTATTGACCAGCGTTTCGCTCTCGGCATCGAGCGCCGATGTGGCCTCGTCGAGCAACAGGACCGGCGCGTCCTTGAGCACCGCCCGGGCGATGGCGAGGCGCTGGCGCTGCCCGCCCGACAGCGTCACGCCGCGCTCGCCGACCATCGTGGCGTAGCCCGACGGCATCCTGGCGACGAATTCGTCGACCAGCGCCACCTGCGCCGCCGCCAAGACCTCGGCATCCGACGCATCCGGGCGGCCGAAGCGGATGTTTTCCATCACGCTCATCGCCAGCATGACCGAGTCCTGCGGCACGATGGCGATGCGGGCCCTGACCTCATGCGGATCGGCCTCACAGACGACGACGTCGTCGATCGTAATGGCCCCTTGCAGCGGATCATACAGCCGGCTGATGAGATGAAACACCGTCGACTTGCCCGCTCCGGATGGCCCAACCAGCGCGACCGTTTCGCCCGGGTTCACCGACAGCGAGAAATCGGCGAGCACCGAGCGATCGAGCGCCGTCGGATAGGCAAACGACACGTGCTCGAAGCGGATGGCGCCGCGCGCCGGCGGCATGGCGACGGGATGCTGCGGTGCCCGGATCGTCGACACCGTTGCCAGCAGCTCGCCAATGCGCCCGGCTGCCCCGGCGGCGGCCGAGATATCGCCCCAGACCTGGCTCAATTCGCTCAGCGAACTCGCGGCCAGCAACGAGTAGAGCACGAATTGCGCCAAGGTGCCGCCCGTCAGACCGCCCGCCTGCACGCTCTTGGCTCCGATCCACAGAACGGCGACGACACTGGCGAAGATCAGAAAGAACGCCACCATGGTCAGCGCCGCGCGCCAGACGATCGACACCCGCGCCGCCTCGAACGCCGACGCAATCGCCTCGGCATACCGACGGATCGCCAGGGTCTGATTGTTGAAGACCTGGAATTGCCGGACGGCCCCGATCACCTCGGTCGCATAGGCGGATGTCTCGGCAAGCGTGTCCTGTGCCTTGCGCGACTGGCGGCTGACGCTGCGGCCGAACCAGACAAGCGGGAAGACGATCAGCGGAATCGCCACCAGAACCAATCCCGACAACGCCGGGCTGGTCACCACCATCATGATGGCGGCGCCGAAGAACATGAAGAAGTTGCGCAGCAGGATGGAGACGGACACGCCCGCAGTCGATTTCAGCTGGGTCGTATCGGCGGTCAGGCGCGAAACGATCTCGCCGGACTTTGCCTGGTCGTAGAACGCCGCAGACAGCTGCATCACATGCGAGAACACCTGATTGCGCAGGTCGGCGACAACGCGCTCGCCGAGCCAGGTCACCAGGTAATAGCGGCAGGCGCTGGCCAGCGCGAGCACGGCCGCAAGCGCCATCAACATCTCGAAATAACGATCGATGAAGGCGGAATCGGATGCCCGGAATCCGAAATCGATCATCCGGCGGAACGCCAGCGGCAAGGCCAGCATCGTTGCGGACGCAACCGTCAGCGCGACGATGGCGCCAACGATCTGCCATCGATAGCGGGCAACCAGCGGGATCAGCACCTTCAACGGTGCGATCGAACGGCGCGCACGCCGGTCGTCCGCCTGCGCCGCCACGCCGCTCGCCTCGTCTACTGCTTGAGCCGTCACACGCCACCTCGCATCGCCGACACCTGGCACCTCACTTCATCTGCTGCGGATGCAGCTGGAACAGCCAGGTTTCCGAAAGGGCCTTGTCGCCCTCCTTCAAGTAGGCACGGATGTCGACCGGCTCCGGCCCGTCGACGGCGAGGTCGAACTGCAGCCGCCAGTTCTTCGACCAGGAGGTGGTCTCGATGAAGATCGACGAGATCGTGCCGCGCGCCGGCGAGATCACCGGTTCCGGCTTGACGTCCTTCGGCAGCTGGTCGAGCTGACCGCCCCCGAACTCGACGACGAAGCGCCTGATCTCCGGCGGGTTCTTGCGGGTGTAGGGAAAGCCGCCGCGCCCGATGCGGGTTGCCGCCGCACGCGCCAGCTGGGTGGCCGGATAGGGCTCGTCGGACAGCCAATGCATGCGGTAGCGGAAATCATGCGCCTGGCCGGCCTTCACCGGATCCTTCGGCACCCACATGCAGACGATGTTGTCGAAATCCTCGTGATCGGTCGGGATCTCGATCAACTGCACCGAGCCGGCGCCCCAGGCCCCGATCGGTTCGATCCACAGCGACGGGCGGCGCTCGTAGTTGAGCCAGCGGTCGAGGAAGTGGCTGGGATCGCGGTTGCGCTGCATCAGGCCGAAGCCGCGCGGATTATTGTCGAAGAACACCGAGGTATTGACCTCCGGCGGGTTGACCAGCGGCCGCCAGATGCGCTCGCCGGCCCCCGTCCACAACGCCAGGCCTTCCGAATCATGGACGGCACGGCGCCATTCCAGCTGGTAGCTCTTGTCGTATTCGTCGAACCAGTACATCGAGGTCAGCGGCGAGATGCCGAAACGCTCCACGTCCTTGCGCAGGAACAACTGGTTTTCCACGTCCATCACCACGCCCTCGGTGCGGCGAATGACGAGGCGGTAGGCGCCGACGATCGACGGCCCGTCAAGCAGCGCGTAGACGACCAGCGGCTGCTCGGGCGCCGTCGCCGGCTGCAGGTAGAATTCGGTGAAGTCGGGGAATTCCTCCGGCACGCTCGAGGCGGTGTTGAGCGCGATGCCGCGCGCCGACAGGCCATATTCGCCGAGCTGCCCGATGCCGCGGAAATACGACGCGCCGAGGAACGCGCACCAGTCCTGGGTCCGCCAGTCGGCCCGCGACTTCTCGCGCACCTGGAAGCCGGCAAAGCCGGTATCCTCGGGCAGCTTCTGCGCCGGGCTGTCGTCCGGCATGTCGAAATATTCCGGCTCGTAGAGCACCTCGCGCGCCTTGTCGCCGTCGACGGCGTGCATCTTCACCGATTTGGCGAAATACTTGCCGACAGGGAAGAAGGTGACCGGGAAGATGCCGGGAGTGTCGCCGAACAGCGCGTCGTCGCTCTTGAAGTGAATCTTGCCGTGCTGGGTATAGTCGATCTGGCTGACGATCTCGGGCGATGGCCTATACGGTGGCGTATAGGGCTTGGTCGACATGTCACGGGCGCGGTCGATAAGCCCGGCCCAGGAAAACGGCTTCACCGGCCCGAACTTCAGGGCCGCTGCCTGGGCCGGCCGGCCGGTGCCGGTCATGAAGGCGGCAAAAGTCGCGGCCATGGCCCCGTTCATTACGTCGCGGCGAGAAAAACGCGCTGTCATGTGTCGTCCTGATCAAGCTTATCCACTACCGGCCGCAGCAGCTGCGCATGCGATCGTCCGCAACTGCCAACAGACCATGTGATTGTCGTCCGTCTCCCGGCCGGCCTCACGGCATAAAGCAGACGGAAGCAGGGTTTTCAATCTGTTAGATCGCGCGTCCGGCACGCATTCGACGGAAGGCCCGCCGTGCGCCGGACCGAACGCGAACGCGCGCGGCCACGGCGCACCGCTCGCGCCCACTTCCATTAGGGCAGCAGCGTAATCACTGCAATCGCGGCAATAGTCGGGCGGCGTCGAGAGGATCCGCACACGCCCCCGAGAGCCGGCACGCGTTAACCCTACCGGCCGGGGCCGACGACGCTTGTTTGCCGCTCGGGCGCCATCTGAACGCCATCTGAACGCCCCAATCATGCCCGGTTCCACCGGCCGGCGCTAGAACTCCTCGCATCAGGCCGGCACGCCTTGCCGCAGCCGCGAATCGGAGTTTTCGGATGATCCGCTCGACAGTTGCCGCCGGTTTCCCGGAACTCCCAGTGTTTTGATTTCAGAAGGCCGCTCCGCGCCATCTCGGAGCGGCCCCCATTGCACAGTATCCCTGACTGAAAATCGTATTCCCGAGCCGCTGCGTTTCACGTCCCGCCCGGTTCCGACATCGAACAAGGCCCGCGAGCATTCAGTCGCGGGCCTTTTCACGTCCTACATCAGGTTTCTCGGCCGCCAGCGCGTCAGCGTCAGCGCGTTGGTCACGACCGAGACCGAACTCAGCGCCATGGCTGCCCCGGCGAGGGCCGGAGTCATCAGTCCAAAGGCAGCAAGCGGGATGCCGACGACGTTGTAGACAAAGGCGAGCACCAGGTTCTGCCGGATCTTGCCCCAGGTCGCCCGCGCAATGTCGAGCGAGGCGGCGACGAGGCGCGGATCCGGCCGCATCAGCGTGATCCCCGCCGTTTCCATGGCGACGTCGGTCCCCGAGCCCATGGCTATGCCGATGTCGGCGGCCGCAAGCGCCGGGGCGTCGTTGACGCCGTCGCCGACCATGGCGACGGTGCGGCCCTCTGCCGACAGGGCACGGACGAGCGCGGCCTTCTCCTCCGGCCTGAGCGGCCCGGCAACCCGGTCGAGCCCGAGTTCGCGGCCGATTCGCTCGGCGACGTCCCCCCGGTCGCCGGTCGCCATGCGGGCATCGATGCCGGCGCGGTGCAGGATCGCCACCGCCGCCCGCGCTTCCGGCCGGATGGGATCGGTCAGCGCGATGAGGCCGAGCGCCTCGCCCGCCTTGGCGACGAACACCACCGTCTTGCCCTCGGCGGCGCGCTTGTCCGCCTCCTCGGTGAAGAACGCCAGATCGACGCCCTTGTCGCGCATCAGCGCCTCGTTGCCGATCGCCACCGCACGGCCCTCGACCATGGCCTCGACGCCGCGTCCGGGCAGGGCATGCGCCATGCCCGAGACGGGCAACGCCCCGCCGTCGAGTTCGGCAGCAGCCACCATGGCGCGGGCGAGCGGATGTTCGCTCGACGCCTGCACGGCGGCAGCCAGCCGCAGCATGTCGCGCGCCCCGGGACCGACGGTGAAGACGTCGGTGACGACCGGTTTGCCCAAAGTCAACGTGCCGGTCTTGTCGAAAATAACGGTGTCGACGGCGTGCGCCCGTTCCAGCGCCTCGATGTCGCGGATGAGGATGCCGGCCCTGGCCGCGGCGCCAGTGCCGGCGACCAGCGCCGTCGGCGTGGCGAGCCCCAGCGCGCACGGACAGGCGATGACGGTCACGGACACCGCGGCGATCAGGGCCGCCTCGAGCCCGGCGCCGGCCAGCATCCAGGCGGCGAACGTCAGGGCCGCGATGACGAGGACCGTGGGCACGAAGATGCCGGCGATGCGGTCGACCAGCCGCTGCACCGGGGCCTTGGCGATCTGTGCCTGTTCGACCAGCCGGCCGATCCGGGCGAGCGTGGTATCGTCGCCGACGGCCTTGACTTCGATTTCGATGGCCCCGGCGCCATTGATCGTGCCGGCGACGACGGCATCGCCGACGTGCTTGGCGACTGGCTGGCTCTCCCCCGTCACCAGCGATTCGTCCAATTCGCTGGCGCCGTCGCGCACCACGCCGTCGACCGCCACGCGTTCGCCCGGCCTGACCAGCACGCGATCGCCAAGCCGCAAGTCTTCGACCGGCACCTCGACCGCGCCGGCCGGTCCGAGTCGCGTGGCGACGGGCGGCGACAACTCCATCAGTCTGGCGATCGCCGAACTGGCCGAGCGGCGGGCCCGGGCTTCCAGCAGCTTGCCGAGCATGACCAGCGTCAGGATGGTCGCCGCGCCCTCGAAATACAGGTGTCCTTCGGCGGCCTGCCCGAGTTCGATCATCTGGTAAAGACTGAAGCCGTAGGCGGCGCTGGTACCGAGCGCGACCAGCACGTCCATATTGGCCGAACCGCCGCGTATCGACTTGAAGGCGCCGACGTAGAAGCGCCAGCCGGCGACGATCTGCACCGGAGTCGCCAGCGCCAGCTGTATCTCCGGAGTAAAGCCATGCACATGATGGCCCATCGCCATGGCGGCCATCACGACCAGAAACGGCACCGTCAGCAGCGCCGAGATGAGAAAGACCGCAAAGGCTTGCCTGAGCTCGCGCCGCCGTTCGGCCTCGCGCGCCTCGGACTCGTGCCGCCGCGCCTTCGGATCGCGCGACCGGAGCCGCGCTCCGTAGCCCGCCCCCTCGACGACGGCGATCAGATTGGCCGGCGAAGCGTCCGGCGCCGCGACCTCCGCACTCTCCAGCGCCAGATTGACCGTGGCACTCTCCACCCCCGGCGCGCGCCGCAACACTTTCTCGATCCGTGCGGCGCAGGCCGCGCAGGTCATGCCGGTGAGGTCGAGCACGATCGGCTCGGTCGGGGTCTTCATCGCCTGGGTCATGCGGGGGCGCCCTCGAAGCGCGACGACCGACGACAGAAGACCTCCGGCCTCCGTCTCGATCGCTGACCGCACTCCCGGTTGATGCAGTATCGCGAACCGCCGCGCCGGTCGGGTCGTTACCCGGACGCTCAACCATTCGACGCAGCGTGCGCACCCTATAAGGTGTCAGCTGCGGCGGAGGTCAAGGGCTAGGCAGGCTCAAAGCCAGAGCCATTTGCTCAAGCCAGGTTTGCACAGCATCATGGCTCGGCGCCGCCGGCCGAAGACAGCATGTCCGAGGCGGAGGTTTTCGACTAAGAATTTGTAAAATAAACCTATTTTGTAGAGGCTGCCGCCGTTGACGCCGAGAGTGCGTGAGGTTTCATTTCGTCTTTCGACAAATCATATGCAGCTGTGGCCGATTCGGCTCTGGTCCGACGGCTGATATCATCATACCAATGTGCCAACGTGCAGACGCGGCCGCGGACAACGAGGGGCGCGCCGCGGTGACAATGGGAACGCCCGGCACGCGGCGGCCGGCGCCCCTAAGCGAGGAAACAGCGATATGTCCACGTCCGGGCGGCCCAAGCTGAGGTCGCAACTGTGGTTCAACAATCCGGCCAACCCGGATATGACCGCGCTCTATCTCGAGCGCTACCTGAACTTCGGCCTGACGCGCGAGGAGCTGCAATCCGGCAAGCCGATCATCGGCATCGCCCAGACCGGCTCCGATCTGTCGCCGTGCAACCGCCACCACATCGCACTCGCTGACCGGCTGCGCGACGGCATCCGCGCTGCCGGCGGCGTCCCGCTGGAATTCCCGGTGCATCCGATCCAGGAGACCGGCAAGCGGCCGACCGCGGCGCTCGATCGCAACCTCGCCTATCTCGGCCTGGTCGAGATCCTCTACGGCTATCCGCTCGACGGTGTTGTCCTGACGACCGGCTGCGACAAGACCACGCCCGCCTGCCTGATGGCGGCCGCGACCGTCAACATCCCGGCGATCGTCTATTCCGTCGGTCCGATGCTCAACGGCTACTGGAAGGGCGAGCACGCCGGCTCCGGCACGGTGGTGTGGAAGGCACGCGAGCAATACGCCCGCGGCGAGATTTCCTACGACGAGATGATGGAGATGGTCGCCTCGTCGGCGCCCTCCGTCGGCTATTGCAACACCATGGGCACCGCCTCGACCATGAATTCGTTGGCCGAGGCGCTCGGCATGTCGTTGCCCGGGTCGTCGTCCATTCCGGCGCCCTATCGCGAGCGCGGCCAGTGCGGTTACGACACCGGCAAGCGCATCGTCGAGATGGTATGGGAGGACCTGCGGCCCGCCGACATCCTGACGCGCCAGGCCTTCGAAAATGCCATCGTCATCTGTTCGGCCATCGGCGGCTCGACCAATGCGCCGATCCACATCAATGCCATCGCCCGTCATATCGGCGTGGAGCTGAAGGTGGAAGAGTGGCAGACGATCGGCCACCACGTGCCGCTGCTGGTCAACGTGCAACCGGCCGGCGCCTTCCTCAGCGAGGAATACCACCGCGCCGGCGGTCTGCCGTCCGTCGTCAACGAGTTGATGAAGAAAGGCCTCATCCATGAGGATGCGGTCACGGTGAATGGCCGGACGATCGGCGACAACTGCCGCGGCGCCGAGACGGCCGATCGCAACGTGATCTTCGCCGTCGATCAGCCGTTGAAGCCGGACGCCGGCTTCCTCGTCTTGACCGGCAACCTGTTCTCGTCCGCCGTGATGAAGACCAGCGTCATTTCCGACGAGTTCCGCGCCCGCTATCTCTCCAACCCGGCCGATCCCGACGCCTTCGTCGGGACCGCCGTCGTCTTCGACGGGCCGGAGGACTACCACGCCAGCATCGACAATCCGGCCATGGGCATCACTGAGGAGACGATCCTGTTCATCCGCGGCGTCGGCGCCGTCGGCTATCCCGGCTCGGCCGAAGTGGTGAACATGCGGGCGCCCGAATACCTGTTGAAGCGCGGCATCTCGGCTCTGGCCTGCGTCGGCGACGGGCGGCAATCGGGCACGTCGGGGTCGCCGTCGATCCTCAATGCCTCGCCGGAAGCCGCCGTCGGCGGTGGTCTGGCGCTGTTGCAGACCGGCGACAAAGTGCGTATCGACTTGAGGACCGCC
>JARLIU010000044.1 GCA_031291595.1 Ancalomicrobiaceae bacterium
ATCGGCGGCATCGGCTTCGTGGTGTGGGCGCATCACATGTACACGGTCGGCATGTCGTCGGCGACGCAGGCCTATTTCGTCGCCGCCACGATGGTGATCGCGGTGCCGACCGGCGTGAAGATCTTCTCCTGGATCGCCACCATGTGGGGCGGCTCCATCGAATTCAAGACACCGATGCTCTTCGCCATCGGCTTCATCTTCCTGTTTACGATCGGCGGCGTCACCGGCGTCCAGCTCGCCAATGCCGGTTTCGATCGCGTCGTGCACGATACCTACTTCGTGGTGGCGCACTTCCACTACGTCTTGTCGCTCGGAGCGGTGTTCTCGATCTTCGCCGGCTGGTACTACTGGTTCCCGAAGATGTCGGGCTACATGTATTCCGAGACGATCGGCAAGTTGCACTTCTGGGTGACGTTCGTCGGCGTCAATCTGGTCTTCTTCCCGCAGCACTTCCTCGGGATGGCCGGCATGCCGCGCCGCTATGTCGACTATCCGGATGTGTTCGCCGGCTGGAACTTCGTCTCCTCGATCGGCTCCTACATCTCGACCGTCGGCATGCTGATCTTCTTCTACGGTGTGTTCGACACCTATCGCCGCAAGGTCCCGGCCGGCAACAACCCGTGGGGCGAAGGCGCGACCACGCTGGAATGGACGCTCACGTCGCCGCCGCCGTTCCACCAGTTCGAGACGCTGCCGGTCATCGCCGGCGACAGCCACTGATCGAATTGGCGGGGCGGAGGACGGCCGCCCCGCCGCCGCGACAGCCTGTGTCGGACGTGTGTGAAGTTCGAGACGTCATCCGTCATTGCGAGGAGCACACGCGACGAAGCAATTCAGACGCTCTCTCTGCTGTCTGGATTGCTTCGCTCCGCTCGCAATGACGAACTGCAGGCTGGCGACATTGAGTACCAAGTCGACCGCATAGATCTGCGGCAGAAGCCCACCATCGGCCAGGAGTACGAATGACGGACGTTTCGAGAGCCAGCGCACTCCACATCTCGACCGCAGCGCCGGGCGACTATATCGCTCTGCTGAAGCCGCGGGTGATGTCGCTTGTCGTCTTCACCGCGCTCGTCGGCATGGTGGTGGCACCATCGGCGACGCATCCGGTGTTGATGGCGGTGGCGCTGCTGTCGATCGCCATCGGCGCCGGAGCGTCCGGCGCGCTCAACATGTGGTACGACGCCGATATCGATGCGGTGATGAAGCGGACCGCCAACCGCCCGGTGCCGTCCGGGCGGGTTGCCGCCGGCGAGGCGCTGGCTTTCGGCCTCGTCCTCGCCTGCGGTTCGGTCCTCACCCTGGCGCTGGCGGTCAACTGGCTGTCGGCCGGGCTGCTCGCCTTCACCATCTTCTTCTACGTGGCGATCTACACCATGTGGTTGAAGCGGCGGACACCGCAGAACATCGTCATCGGCGGCGCCGCCGGCGCCTTCCCGCCGATGATCGGCTGGGCGGCGATGACCAATTCGGTCAGCGTCGAAGCGATCGTCTTGTTCCTCATCATCTTCATGTGGACGCCGCCGCACTTCTGGGCGTTGGCGCTGTTGAAGTCGGAAGACTATGCGCGGGCTGGCGTGCCGATGCTGCCGGTGGTCGCCGGCGAGACCACCACCCGCACGCAAATCCTCATCTATTCGGTTCTCTTGGTGCCGATTGCCGTGGTGCCCTACCTCATCGGGCTCGGCGGACCGGTCTACGGCGGCGTCTCGATGCTGCTCGGGGCTGCCTTCGTCGGTCTGGCGTTGAACGTCAAGCTGGCGGCTGACGCGCCGGCGCTGAGGCTCGCCTGCCGCCGGCTGTTCGGCTTCTCGATCCTCTATCTCTTCGCCCTGTTCGCCACGCTGCTCAGCGAGCGGGTCGTGCATCTTCTCATCGGAGCCTGACGCAATGGCCGAGGACATCCACGCTGCCGACGGCGGTATCCGCCTGACCGAACTGGAGGTACGCCGCCGCACCCAGCGCAACGTGGCGATTGCCGTGGCACTCGCCAGCCTCGTCGGCCTGTTCTACGTGATGACGCTGGTCAAGCTCGGCGCCGGCGCCGGGCTTATGCATTGAGGTTCGTCGGCATGCGCCTACCCGGAGTAAAGACCCCCCAAATGCAGCGCCACCTGACGGTGGCTACCGCCGGTGCCATGCTGGCGCTCGTCACACTCGGCCTATCGTTTGCCGCGGTGCCGTTCTACTCGTGGTTCTGCAAGGCGACCGGCTACGGCGGCACCACGCAGGTGGCGGTATCCGCGCCGGTCAGGCAAATCGCCCGCACCTTCGAGATCCGCTTCGATGCCAATGTGTCGCCGGGCCTGCCCTGGCGATTCCACCCCGACCAGTCGACGATCACCGTGCATGGCGGCGAGGTGGCGACCGTCAACTTCCATCTCGAGAACCTCACCGACCGGCCGACCACCGGGCAGGCGGTCTATAACGTCGCGCCTGACGTTGCCGGCGGCTACTTCGACAAGATCGTCTGCTTCTGCTTTTCCGAGCAGAAGCTGGCCCCGCACGAGGTCGCCGACGTGCCGGTCACCTTCTTCGTCGATCCGGAGATCGATGCGGATCGCGACGCGCGCTCGCTCACCACGATCACGCTGTCCTACACGTTCTTTCCGTCGGGGGACACGACCCGGCCCCTCGCGGCTGGACCCGACTATTCAACACCGAAGCTTTGAACGCCGGCGGCAGAAAAGGCCCAGCACGGGGGAACTCCATGGCTGACGCACATACCAAGCATCACGATTACCATCTGGTCGATCCCAGCCCCTGGCCGCTCATCGCCGGCGTCGGCGCCTTCATCACCGCCATCGGCGCCATCGGATTGTTCCGCTGGAAGAACGGCGATCACGCCGTGATCGCCGGCCTCATCGATCTGGCCGCGGCCGGTCCGTGGCTGTTCCTGTTGGGCCTCGCCATCGTGCTGTTCACCTTCTACGGCTGGTGGTCCGACGTCATCCGGGAAGCGCACGAGGGCTACCACACCCGCGTGGTGTCGCTGCATCTGCGCTACGGCATGATCATGTTCATCGCCTCTGAGGTGATGTTCTTTGTCGCGTGGTTCTGGGCCTTCTTCAACTTCTCGCTGTTTCCGCACGAGGCGATCCAGTACACGCGCACCGACTTCCTCGGCAACCAGTGGCCGCCGGTCGGCATCGAGACGCTCAATCCCTGGCACCTGCCGCTGGTCAACACGCTGATCCTCCTGCTCTCCGGCACTACCGTCACCTGGGCGCATCATGCGCTCCTGCACGACGACCGCGACGGGCTGAAGCGGGGGCTGTTCGCCACCATCGTGCTCGGCGTGTGCTTCACCTCGTTCCAGGCCTACGAATATTCGGAAGCGCACTTCCACTTCGCCGGCCACATCTACGGCTCGACCTTCTTCATGGCGACCGGCTTCCACGGCTTCCACGTGATCGTCGGCACGATCTTCCTGACCGTCTGCCTGATCCGCGCCTATCTCGGCGATTTCACCCCGAAGCAGCACTTCGGCTTCGAGGCGGCGGCGTGGTACTGGCACTTCGTCGACGTTGTCTGGCTGTTCCTGTTCACCGCCATCTACATCTGGGGGTCGTCCGGCGGCCATCCGGTGGGGTGAGGCGCGATCGGCCGAAGGCTGACGAAGACGTCCGGTGGACGTCTTCGAGCGACGAACGTCGCGAGCTCGGGCGAGCGGCTGGGCGAATGGCGACGAATACCTCCTTACGATACCGCAACGGGATCGTGCGACCGGCGTCGCCGATCCCGTCTGCCGTTGCGGGCATGGTCGAGGGCGCGGCTTTGCGCTATGCCATCTGGGAGTGCCACCCGTGCGGGCGCGGCCCAGCCCAAGGACACGCACCGCCAGACAGCCGACAGGACCCGTGATGTCCCCCGCCGAGAAGCCCTCCACTCCGCCGGCCAATTCCAACGTTCCGCCGATCGTTGCCGGCGCGCTCGGCCGCTGCCCGCGCTGCGGCGGGGCGAAACTGTTCTCCGGCTACCTGCATCTGGCGCCGAAATGCGAGGCTTGCGGCCTCGACTACGGCTTCATCGATGCCGGCGACGGACCCGCCGTTTTCGTCATCCTGATCGTCGGTTTCGTCGTCATGGCGGCGGCGCTCGTCACCGAGGTGAAACTGCATCCGCCGATCTGGCTGCACATGGTGCTCTGGCTGCCGCTGGTCGTCGTCCTGGCGCTCGGGCTGCTCCGCCCGTTGAAAGGCATCCTCATCGCCCTGCAGTTCACCCACAAGGCGCGCGAGGGGCGGCTGGAGAAGGGCGATCCGCAGTGACACCCAGCAACACGTGGCGCGGCTTCGTCATGCTGACGGTCGCCGCCCTCGCCGTGATCGCCGTCCTCGTCTCGCTCGGCAACTGGCAGGTTCGGCGGCTTTCTTGGAAGACGGCGCTGATCGCCACCGTCAACGAGCGCATCGTCGAGCCGGCCCGGCCGCTGCCGCCGCCACGCCAATGGCAGAGCCTGAATCCGGAGGCTACGGACTATTCTGCGGTGACGCTGACCGGACATTTCCTCGGCCGACGCGAATTCCACGTCTTCGCCAATCTCGCCGAACCGAAGGGCAAGATGGGCGGCGTCGGCTGGTGGGTGTTCGCACCGTTTCAACTCCAAGACGGCGGCATCGTCTTCGTCAACCGCGGATTCGTTCCCGACCAGATGAAGGATCCGTCGACGCGGCCCGAGCCGGCGACCGTCGGAGATATGACGCTTTCCGGCATCCTCCGGCGACCGGAGGGGCGAAATGTCTTCACCCCGGCCGACTTGATCGACAGGAACCAGTGGTTCACCCGCGACCCCCTGCCGATGGCGGCGGCCTTGGGCCTGAAGCCCGACAGCGTGCTGCCGTTCTATGTCGATGCGGATGCCCACGCGACGCCGCCCTCCGGCCTGCCGCAAGGCGGCGAGACCGTCGTCAATTTCCCCAACGATCATCTGGGCTATGCGATCACCTGGTACGGGCTGGCGCTGGCCTGTGCCGGCGTCTACCTGGCGTTGGTGTGGCGGCGGCGCGGGGTCAGTTGACGCGGGCGATGCAGAAGTCGACCACCTCGGTCAACGCCCGCTTGTGCGGCCCGTCCCTGAAGGCGCCGAGCGCGTCCTTGGCCAGTCCGCCGTAGTGGGCGGCGCGCTCGATCGTGTCCTCGATGGCACGGGCGCGCGACAGCCGCCCGATGGCCGCGCCGAGATCGTCGGCGCCGATCGCTCCGTCCTGCAGGCAGCGCCGCCAGAAGGCGCGATCGTCCTCGGTGCCACGGCCGTAGGCGAGCAGCACCGGCAGCGTGATCTTCCCCTCGCGGAAGTCGTCGCCGACGTTCTTGCCGAGGGCGGCGGAGGAGCCGCCGTAGTCGAGAGCGTCGTCGACGAGTTGGAAAGCGAAGCCCAGATTGATGCCGAAGGTCTTCAGCGCCGCCTGCTCGTCGCGCGGGCGCTGACTAAGCACCGGTCCGACCTCGGCGGCGGCCGAGAACAGCGCTGCGGTCTTGGCGCGGATGACGGCGAGATAGTCGGCTTCCGACGTGTTCATGTTCTTGGCCGCGGCGAGTTGCATCACCTCGCCCTCGGCGATGATGGCGGCGGCATCCGACAGGATCGACAGGCATTCCATCACGCCGACGTCGACCATCATGCGGAAGGCCTGGCCCAACAGGAAATCGCCGACCAGCACGCTCGCCTGGTTGCCCCAAAGCTTGCGCGCCGCCGGCCTGCCGCGCCGCATGTCGCTCTCGTCGACCACGTCGTCGTGCAGCAGCGTCGCGGTATGCATGAATTCGACCGCGGTCGCCAGCACCACGTGGCCTTCGCCGGAATAGCCGCACATCTGCGAGGCGGCGAGCGTCAGCATCGGCCGCAAGCGCTTGCCGCCCGAAGAGATCAGGTGGTTGGCCACTTCAGGAATCATCGACACGTCCGATCCCGCCTTCGACAGGATCAGCTGGTTGACCCGCTTCATGTCGGCCTGGACGAGTTCGACCAGCGGCTCGATCGACGGTTTGCCCGGTAGCCTGTCCTCGATCGGAATGACGACGCCCACGTCCGATGCTCCCACTCAGTTGCCGACCCCGGAGATCGGCCCGACCGTCCGGATTCCGCCCTGTTGCTGCCGTGCCGCCGATGAACGGCCACGCGGCCGTGCTGCCGCCGGCCGCGAACGGGTTCGAGTAGCACGTTCCGGGATTGAGCGAAATCACCAATTCGGCAGCGGACGGGTCGCAACCGGTGGCTCGGCGGCCACCCCCCCGTATCATTCGGCTCTTGTGCGCCGGGCCGTGGCGAGGGATGGTGACCGCGCCGGCGCGCGACGATTGTGGGTGCGACGTGCCGACGCGGGCTTAAGCGATGGAAGAACTGATCCGATCGAACGACCTCGTGCTGATCGCCACCGCCGAAGCACTGCTGACCGGCGCCGGCATCGGCTATATCGTGCTCGATCAGCACATGGCGACACTCGAGGGCTCGCTCGGCATGCTGGCGCGCCGGGTGATGGTCGACAGCGACGAGGCGGTGCGGGCGCGCCGGCTGATGGTCGACGCCGAACTCGGCCATGAACTTCGACCGGAGCCACGGCGGTGAGCCTGGGGTCGGCCTACCAGAACGAGGGGCCAGTCGACGATCCCGGCGCGCCGGGAACGACAGTCGACCAGTTGCTCGGCGGCTTGATCGAGATCGAGCAGCCGAAGAGGGGCTGGCATCGCGCCGGGCTCGACGCGCTGTTCCTCGCGGCAAGCGTGCCGGAACATGCCGGCGGTCTCGTCGTCGATCTCGGCGCCGGAGTCGGCACCGCCGGAATGGCGGCGGCGGCGCGGGTTCCCGGCATCGAGGTGATGCTGGTTGAACGCGAGCCGGTGGCGCTAGACCTCGCCCGCGCCAATCTCGTCCGACCGGCGAATGCCGCATTCGCCGGGCGCTGCCGGGTTGTCGCCGCCGACATCAGCCAGTCGATGAGCGCGCGCGAGGCCGCCGGGCTTTCGCGCGAGATCGCCGCGCATGTCCTGATCAATCCGCCGTTCTGGCCGCCCAAGTCGGTGCGCCGCTCGCCGTCCGAATCGCGTGCCGGCGCGCACGTGCTTGGCCCCGGCGGGCTCGAGGACTGGGCGCGGGCCGCGGTCTCCCTCCTGGAACCGCGCGGGCGGCTGTCGATCATCTACAAGGGCGACGGCTTGGGCGAACTGCTGCCGGTACTCGCCGACCGGGTCGGCGAGATCTCGATCTTTCCGTTGTTCCCGCGCGCCGGCGTCGCGGCGCACCGGCTGATCGTTTCCGGCGTCAAGGGCAGCCGCGCGGCGCCGCGCCTGCTGCCCGGCATGGTGCTGCATCCCGGCGGCACCGGCCGCTACCTGCCCGAGCCGGACGCCATCCTCAAGGGCGAGCGCGGGCTGGTGGTGTGAGCGCGACAACAGCCGTGCGTCTCGCAACGCTCGCACCGGCCCCGGTCGGTGTCGCCCGGCCAACGACCATCCGCGTCGCGATCCAGGCAACATCTGCCAATTGCGCGAATT
The DNA here is from genome assembly GCA_031291595.1 of Ancalomicrobiaceae bacterium. Classification (GTDB taxonomy): domain Bacteria; phylum Pseudomonadota; class Alphaproteobacteria; order Rhizobiales; family Ancalomicrobiaceae; genus CAIYYN01. Next base: position 7,495 of record JARLIU010000044.1, read on the forward strand.
GTCTGACGGCCTCTGCGCCGCTATTCTGACCCCGACCCGAGTTCCAGCAGGAGAGACCCCCATGATCTTGTCATTCCGGCCCATCACGCTCGCGGCAGTCCTGTCGCTGTTCGCAGCCGCGGCGGCAGAGGCCGGGTCCTTCGACGGATCGTTCACCGGCGCCTCGTCGATCGCCGGCGGCACGGGCGAATGCTGGGGCAATGCTCCGGCCCGGGCGAGCGTCTCGGGCGGCCAGGTGACGATCCGCTACGTCGCCTACGACGGCACTGATTCGGCCATTGTCGGCACGCTGAAGCCGGATGGCTCGTTCATCGCCTCGCAGCCGATCAGGAAGGGCACGATCGCCTATTCCGGCAAGATAGCGGGCAAATACCTGACCGCCAATTGGAAGGGCCCGGGCTGCTACGGCACGCTCGACCTGTCGCGCTGAACGCCGAAGCGACCGGCTTGTTGTCGCCGGCCGCCGCCGTCGCCGCGATCGCTGCCGGGCCGGCCGGCCTACGGCTTCACCGTCTTCGGCGCCTTCGACTTCGCCGCCTTCGTCGGCTTGTCCAGCTTGCCCTTTTCGTCGAGCCCGACGTAGATGATCGTATCGTTGGAGATGGCGGCCGGAATGGTCACCTGCTCGTCGACAACGCTCCAGTCGGCGCCGAAGTCCGGCGGAGCGACGTCGACTTCGACCACTTTCAGCGCCGAATAGATCACCTTGTCGCCATTGACCGCGGCGATGCGCACGGGAACGCTGACCTTGCCGGTCGCGCCCTTCGGTCCGGCGATGACGCGGCCGGCGGCGCCGACGCGAGCGATGATATTGTCGCCGATCTGGTCGCAGTCGCGGGCCGCCCGCTGCACGCTGATCTGGAAGCGGACCGCGCTCAGGTCGCCCTGCTTGCCGGGTTCGAACAGTTGGATCGCTTCGGTACCGTAGCGGATTTCGGCGTTCGGGCAGGTCGGCTGCGCCGCAAACTGCTTGTCGTCGTTGGCTTTCGGCGCCTCGGGCGTCATATGAAAGAACGACGAGCCGATCGAGGTGTCGCCGCAGCCGGACGTGAGCCCGGCGAGGACGAGGGCTGCGGCGGCGGACATGCCCTTCGCTGCCCGCCCGAATGAAACTGAACTGATCATGTGATTATCCACTTCGAAGCATACAGCCGGTCCCAGCAGAAATCCCCTCCTGCAGGGATTGGCACACGGTCCCCGATCTTTCGTATAGCAGGCTCGCGGGCGCCGACAAACCGGGTGAAGGCACACCCGGCCAGTTGACAGAGCCTACCTCAATCACACTATTCGCCACCGGCGGGCGGCCGGAGGGTCAGCCGCCGCAGAGGACATGGCATCGATGACGAAACCCCGCCTCGAGATCCTGCTCGCCGCGCCGCGCGGCTTCTGCGCCGGCGTCGATCGGGCCATCCAGATCGTCGAACTGGCACTGAAGAAGTACGGGGCGCCGGTCTATGTCCGCCACGAGATCGTACACAATCGCTATGTCGTCGAAAGCCTGAAGCGCCAGGGCGCCGTCTTCGTCGAGGATCTCGACGAGGTGCCGGATGGCGACAGGCCGGTGATCTTTTCCGCCCACGGCGTGCCGAAATCGGTGCCGAACGAGGCGGCACGGCGGGGTCTGTTCCAACTCGACGCCACCTGCCCGCTGGTCACCAAGGTGCACCGCGAGGCCGAGATCCACTTGAAGCACGGCCGCCATGTCATCCTCATCGGCCATGCCGGCCACCCGGAGGTGATTGGCACGATGGGCCAGTTGCCCGACGGGGCCGTCACCCTGGTCGAGACGGCGGCCGACGTGGGCGGGCTCACGTTCGCGGATGGCACCCAGCTCTCCTATACGACTCAGACGACCCTGTCGCTCGACGATACGGCAGCGATCGTCGCCGCGCTCGAAGTGCGCTTTCCCGGCATCGCCGCCCCCCACCGCCAGGATATCTGCTATGCGACCACCAACCGGCAGCAGGCGGTCAAGTCGGTCGCGAGCCAAGTCGACGCGCTGATCGTCGTCGGCGCCCCCAATTCGTCCAATTCGCAGCGGCTGCGCGAGGTGGCCGAACGGCAGGGCTGCCGCAAGGCGATCCTCATCCAGCGCGCTGCCGACATCGACTGGGACGGGCTCGGCCCGATTGCCAGGCTGGCGATCACCGCCGGGGCTTCGGCGCCGGAAGTGCTGGTGGAAGAGGTGATCGCGGCGGCGGCCGCGCACTTCGACATCGCGATCACCCATGTCAGGAACGCGGAGGAATCGGTGGTGTTCAACCTGCCGCGCGAATTGCGCGACATGGTGCCGGAGGATTGCCCAGGCGACGGCAACGCGGCATCGGCATCGGCATCGGCGGCGGAGTAGATCATGGCCGTCTATACCGACGTCAGCGACGAAGAACTCGCCGCCTTCATCGATTGCTACGGCATCGGCCCGGTCACCTCGTTCAAGGGCATCGCCGAGGGGGTCGAGAACACCAACTACCTGCTGAAGACGGCCACGGGCACCTACATCCTGACGCTCTACGAAAAGCGGGTGGATGCAGCCGACCTGCCGTTCTTCCTGGGCCTGATGGAGCACTTGGCCGAGCGCGGCATCACCTGCCCGCTGCCGCTGAAATCCAGGTCGGGCGAGCCCATCGGCCGGCTCGCCGGGCGGCCGGCGGCAATCATCACGTTCCTCGACGGCGTGTGGCACCGCCATCCGACGGCGCGTCATACCGAACAGGTCGGAGCGGCGCTCGCCCGCTTCCATCTGGCCGGGGCCGACTTCGCGATTCCCCGCGCCAATGCGCTCGGGCCGTCCGGCTGGCGACCGCTGTACGAGCGCAGCCGGCTGCGCGCCGACGACGTGGCCCTGGGGCTGGCGCAGGAAATCGACCGCGAACTCGAGTTCTTTGCCACGACCTGGCCGAAGGACCTGCCGGCCGGCGTCATTCATGCCGACCTGTTCCCGGACAACGTGTTCTTCCTCAACGACACACTTTCCGGCCTCATCGACTTTTATTTCGCCTGCAACGACATGCTGGCCTACGACCTCGGCATCTGTCTGAATTCCTGGTGCTTCCGGGAGAACGGCTCCTATGACGTCGACAAGGGGCGGGCGATGCTGACGGCCTATGACGGCGTACGCCGGCTGTCCGAGGCCGAATGGCAGGCGCTGCCGATTCTCTGCCGGGGATCGGCGCTGCGGTTTCTGCTGACGCGGCTGTACGACTGGCTGAACGTGCCGAAGGGCGCGCTCGTCCGCCCCAAGGACCCGCTCGAATACCGCGTGAAGCTCGCCTTCCACCGCGCCGTCCGCTCGGTCGCGGATTATGGCGTCGACGCCAAGGCGTTGCGGCGATGAGCGACGAGGTTGCGGCCCAGGCGGAAGGCGCGAACCGCGTCGAGATCTTCACCGACGGCGCCTGCTCGGGCAACCCCGGTCCGGGCGGCTGGGGCGCGATCCTCCGGTTCAAGGGGCGGACGCGCGAGCTCAACGGCGGCGAGGCGGAGACCACCAACAACCGCATGGAGATGCTGGCGGCGATCTCGGCGCTCGAAGCGCTGACCCGCCCCTGCGCCGTCGACCTCTACACCGATTCGTCCTACCTCAAGGGTGGCATCACCCAGTGGATCCACGGCTGGCGGAAGAACGGCTGGAAGACGGCGGACAAGAAGCCGGTTAAGAACGCCGATCTGTGGCAGCGGCTGATTGCCAGCACCGAGCGCCACGACGTCATCTGGCATTGGGTGAAGGGCCACGCCGGCCACGAGGAGAACGAGCGGGCCGACGCATTGGCGCGCGAGGGGATGAAACCGTTCAAGCCGGTGAAGCTCAAACGCGAGGGGTGAAGCGGCGGCGCGCACTCCAAGATCTCCTGTTGCATTTTTACGGATCTCTGACTCCGTCGAGAAAATCGTCCAATTCCTACGCGTTGCCCCGTATTCGCGTTGATTTTGCCCGGTGCTGTGTCACTCTCGTGTGCAAACAAGCGGATGCAGCCAAGCCGCCGAACCAGGGGAAACGCCGATGTCAGACACGCAGGTTTCATCGCCGCCTGCCGAGGCGACCGACCGGAAGGCGGCCTTCGCCATTCGCGCCATTACCGTCGACGACATTTCCGAGGCGCTCACCGTCGGTCTGCGCGACTTCCGCGCCGCGCCGGCCTATGGCTTGGTGTTCGGCATCGCCTGCACGCTGTTCGGCATCCTGTTCGTCGAAACGGTGATGCGCAGCGGCTATGACTATGTCGTCTATCCGGCGATCGCCGGCTTCACCTTCGTCGCGCCGCTCGCTGCGATCGGGCTGTACGAGACCAGCCGGCGGCTCGAGCGCGGCGACGACGTTTCCTGGCGCGCGGTGCTGACTTCCATCTTCAGCCATGGCGGGCGCGAACTGGGCTTCATGTCGCTCGTCACCATGTTCGGGCTGCTCGCCTGGGTGTACAGCGCCGCCATCCTCTATGCGCTGTTTTTCGGGCTGCAGCCGGCCGACGCGGCCGACATTATCGCCAACGCGGTCGCCACGCCGCGCGGCCTCGCCTTCCTCTTGGTCGGCAATCTCGTCGGCGCGGCGATGTCGCTGGTGCTGTTCTCGGTATCGGTCGTCTCCTACCCGATGCTGATCGACCGCGACATCGACTTCGTCACTGCCATCACCACGTCGATCCAGGTGGTGTCGAAGAGCCCAGGTCCGCTGATCGGCTGGGGCATCTTCATCGCAACGATGACCGGCATTGCGATCCTGCCGATGTTCCTCGGGCTGGTGGTCGTGCTACCGCTGTTGGGACATGCCAGCTGGCATCTGTATCGGCGCGCCATCGTCGCCGGGAAGGGCTGAGGATCGCCTGCGACGACGTCCTGGCCGCCGGCTCGCGCCAAGCCACATGCGGGCGGAGGGTCAAAGTGCTGCATAACGTCATCGGCAACGAGCTGCGCCGGGAGGCGTCCCGGCCGGCGGGCGAGGTCGAGATCCGCCCCTGCCTGCCGGCGGATGTTGCGTCCATCCAGGCGATCTACGCCGAAGCGGTCGCAACCGGCACCGCCTCGTTCGAACTCGCCGCCCCGACGATCGACGAGATGGTCTTGCGGCGGGACAGGATCCTGGCCGGCGGCTTTCCCTATCTCGTGGCGGTCGAGGCCGGCGCACCCACAAGCGACGGCGGCGCGCTCCTCGGCTATGCCTACGCTGGGCCGTATCGGCCGCGGCCGGCCTATCGCTTCACGGTGGAAAACTCGATCTACGTGGCGCCGAGCGCCCAGGGACGCGGCATCGGTTCACGGCTGATGGCCGAACTGATTGCCGCCTGCGAAACGATCGGCGCCCGGCAGATGATCGCCGTCATCGGCGATTCGGCTAACGAGGCGTCTATCCGCCTGCACACGCATTGCGGCTTCGCCGCCGCAGGCGTGTTGAAATCGGTCGGCTTCAAGCACGGGCGCTGGCTCGACAGCGTGCTGATGCAGCGCCCGATCGGACGGGGCGACGCGGCCAACCCGTGACGGTCGCCGCGCCGCGGCCGCTCACATCACGATGACCTTGGTGCCGACGCGCACCCGGTTGTACAGGTCGGTGACGTCCTCGTTGCGCATGCGGATGCAGCCGGACGACACGGCATGGCCGATCGTCCACGGTTCGTTGGAGCCGTGGATGCGGTATTCGGTCGAGCCGAGATAGAGCGCCCGGGCGCCGAGCGGATTGTCCGGCCCGCCGTCCATGTGATGCGGCAGGTTGGGTGCGCGCTTCAGCATTTCCGGCGGTGGCGTCCAGTCCGGCCACTCCGCCTTGCGGGTGACGGTGTGCTCGCCGGCCCACTGGAAGCCGGGACGGCCGACGCCGACACCGTAGCGCCGCGCCAGGCCGTTGGCCTCGACCAGATAAAGGTAGCGCTCGTTGGTGTCGATGATGATCGTGCCGGGCTTGTGCGAGCCGTGGTAGGCGATCTCGGCCGGCAGGAACTCCGGCGCGATGCCATGCTCGCTCTGCGGCGCATAGGCCACCCGCGTCGGCGCGGGCGCCGGAGCGGGTTGGGCGGCAACCGGTTGGCCGCGCCACAGACCGATCGGCGGAGCGTCGCGGCGGTCGACGATGACCGGGCTCGTCACCACCTCGCGATAGGCCGGCGGGCGCAGTTGCATGATCCAGGGTTCGGCCAGATCGGGGGAGAGTACCACCGGCGGCGTCGGCGCATAGCGCTGGTCGTACGCCGCCGCGGGCATGGCGGCGGCAAGGCTCAAAAGGCTGACAGCAAGGGGGGCAACAAGGATACGCATCGTCATACTCGATACTCGGACAGTGACGAAGGATGTCCCGGCCGCAGGCACCGCCTGCTGAAGCCGGCACGCATGAAGATCTTCATCCAACGACCGCAATGGCCTCAAGCGCGATGCCGTCACAGGTTTCCCTGCGACAGCCCAATCGGTGCTTCGGAGCCGGGACGGAGCAGCGAACCCGACATCAGACGGCCCGCCTCAGGCGTTCGATCCGAAATCGTCCTGTTCCGGCCGGCGTGCCGGGCGGTGCTCGGCGCGTACGACGATGCGGCCCTCGACTACACCGCCTTCCTGCCGCACGTGAAGTCGACAGGGGGCGGAGCACAGTCAATTCCGCATCGAAACTGGTCCCGTGATGGGAAAAAATCTGTAAATATTCATGGTAACCGCGGATATTGGTGAACTAACACTTTGTCATGGTTAGCACAGCGTAAACAGTATCATGGTTTCCAGATCACTGCCGGAGACAGCAATTCGACCGGGCATCGCGAGATGCTGTGACAACGGCGGCGGCACCGGGAGTTAACGATGGATAAGGAACGTCACCCGGCATTTCCTGCGCCGGAAACGAAATCTTTAAGTCTAATAGTGTCTATTGACCCGTTAGAAGAACATGTCGGTCGGTGGTTCGGACGGTTTCCATGGCGCCAGTCAGAAAAGTATTTCGCGTTGAAGCCGTTTCGCGTCGCGAGGCGCCCGGTCCCGTGCCGGTTGATCGCAGCGAGGAGCGCTACCTGCAGGTGCTGCAGGAACTGGCCGCCATGCGCCGCGTCCTGCAGCCGACGCAAGAGTTCAGCGAACAGGCGATTGCGCAGATCCGTCGCGACCATTCGGAAGCGATGAAGATCAAGGACGAACTCGGGGCAATGTACGAGGCGATCAACCGCACCAAACGCGAGATCGCCACGCTGCACGTCTCCGGCTGCAACGGCCACGAGCTGTCGCGCGTCACCAACGAACTTGATGCGGTGGTTTCCGGTACCGAGTCCGCCACCGAAACGATCCTGCAGGTGGCCGAACTGATCGACGACCGCGCCTCGACGCTCGCCGCCAAGCTGACCGGTCCCGACCATGGGCTGGCCCAGGACATCCAGGACAACATCGTCAACCTGTTCGAAGCCTGCAACTTCCAGGACCTGACCGGCCAGCGCATCACCAAGGTGGTCAATACGCTGCGCTTCGTCGAGGAACGCATCATCAAGATGATGGACATCTGGGGCGGCATCGAGAAATTCCGCGAGATCGAGGTCGAACTCGAGCATCGCATGGGCGACCAGTCGCTGCTGAACGGCCCGGCGCTCAACTCCGACCAGAACATCGCCTCGCAGGACGACATCGACGCCCTGTTCGCCTGATCCAATCGCAAACGCTGTCGCCTTATCGCGCGCGGGGCGCTATTTTCGCCCTGCGCCCGCTTCGTTTGTCGCGGGGAATTCCGGGCGGAAGCGGGAGCGTGAGGAGCGGCATGGCGGAGGGTGCAGTGGATGGTCTCGAATTCGGCCCGGACAAGCGCTGCCGCTGCCGGTGGGGCGCCGGCGACGATCTCTATCGCGGCTATCACGATGCGGAATGGGGCCGGCCGGTCAGCGACGACACCAGGCTGTTCGAGAAGATCTGCCTGGAAGGCTTCCAGTCCGGCCTCTCCTGGCTGACGATCCTCAGGAAACGCGAGAACTTCCGCCGCGCCTTCGCCGGTTTCGATCCGGCAATCGTCGCCCGGTTCGGCGAAGCCGATGTCATCAGGCTCGTCGCCGACGCCGGCATCATCCGGCACGCCGGCAAGATTCGTTCGACCATCAACAATGCCGCCCGCGCGCTGGAGATCCAGACCGAGTTCGGCTCGCTGGCCGCCTACGTCTGGGGCTTCGAGCCCGGCCCTGAGACGCGGCCGACGGCGTACGACCTCGCCAGCCTGCGCGCGATCACCACCTCGCCGGCGGCGATCGCCTTATCGAAGGATCTGAAGAAGCGCGGCTGGAGCTTCGTCGGCCCGACCACGGTCTATGCCTTCATGCAGGCGATGGGGCTGGTCAACGACCACCTGGACGGCTGTTTCGCGCGCGCCGAGGCGGTTGCTGCGCGTGCCGGCTTCGAGCGGCCCAAGCGCTCCGCGTAAGGCCACCGGACCGGCCATCAGGCCTCCAGCTTTTGCTCGAGCGCATCGGCGAGCGAATTGACGGAGGAGAACACATAGTCGAGCGCTGACACGGTGACCGTCTCGGCGCCGTGGTCGCGCAGCATGCGGGCGATCGCCGCCACCTGTTTGGCCGGCGCATGCAGCGTCAACACCGAGCCGCGCTTCGCCTCGTAGCCGAACGGCAAGGTCGCGCCCATGTCGAGCACCGCTGCCGCGGTCTCGGCGAAATTGGTGATGACGGCGCGGATCTCCTTGACGCCGCGCGCGGCGGCTTCGGCCGAGATGCGATCGAGCATGGCGCGAGCCTGCCCCTTCGCCGCTGGCGACCAATCGGCCTTGAGCGAGGCCACCAGATGCGCCTGGCTCCTCAGGATGACGCCGTCGGCGAGCACCTTCAGGCTGTTGGCGACGAGCGTCGTGCCGGTCGTGGTGATATCGACGATCGCCTCGGCCGAACCGGCGCTCGGCGCACCTTCGGTCGCCCCGAGGCTCTCGACGATGCGGTAGTCGGCGATGCCGTTCGCCGCGAAAAACCGCCGCGTCAGATTCATATACTTGGTGGCGATGCGCATCTGCTGGCCGTTGCGCTGGCGGAACTCGACGGCGATGTCGGCGAGATCGGACATGGCGGAAACATCGATCCAGGCCATCGGCACGGCGACGACGACATCGGCATAGCCAAAACCCAACGAGGTGACGAGATGCACCTTCTCGTCGTGATTGACGATGGTCTCGTGGATCAGGTCGAGCCCGGTAATGCCCAGATGCACGTTGCCGAGCGCCAGTTCCCTGGAGATTTCCGAAGCCGACAGGAATGCCACTTCGACGCCCTGGGCCCCGCCCAATTCGCCGCGATAGTTGCGGGCGCCGCCCGGCTGCAACACGACAAGACCGGCGCGACGGAAGAAGTCGTGGGTGTTCTCCTGCAGGCGGCCTTTGGAGGGGATGGCGATGATCAGATTGGTCTCGCTCATCAGCTGAAATCCGACAGGTCGATGTCAACGTCGAGCTCGAGCGACAGCCGGTCGAGCCACATGGAAAAGCCGATGGCCGGCACCATTTCGGGCGCGCCCAGGCGCTGCAGCAGCCCGTCGTAACGGCCGCCGCCGATCACCACCTGCTTCTCCTCGTCCTCGGGGTCGCGCATCTCGAAGATGAAGCCGGTGTAGTAGTCGAACTGGCGGCCGAAATCGGCGGCGAACTGCAGATTGCCCGGCTCGATGCCGCAAGCGCGCATGGCGCGCAGCCGGGCGCGGAAGGTCGACAGTGCCAGATCGAGATCGAGGCCGGTTTCCAGGCGGAAGACGTCGAGCGCGTCGGCCGCCGTGTCCGGATCGCCCTTGATGTCGAGGAACCGCTTCAACAGCGCCGCCTTTTCCGGGCTGAGACCACCCTCGGCCGATAGCGTCGCCTGTTCCAGGAAGCGGGCGGCGATCTCATGCGCCGAGCGGCCGCCGACCGCCTTGATGCCGGCAATCGCCAGCAGGTCTTCGACCACCTCGCGCGCCGCTTCGGCATTGGCGCCGGCGAGCGCACCGAGGAAGCCGGCATGCGCCAGCAGTTCCGAGGACGAACCGGCGACCAGCTTGTCGATGGTTTCGTCCAGCTTCGCCCTGTCGCCGAAATGCGCCCTGAGCCGCCGCCGCCAAGCCTGCGGCAGATTGAGCGCCTCCATCAGTGCGGTGAACAGACCCTCGTCGCCGATCCGCACCTCCGGTTCGACGAGGCCGAACACCTCCAGCGCGTCGAAGGCCAGCCGCAGCATTTCGGCGTCGGTGCGCGGCCGGTCCTCGTCGCCGAAGCGCTCGAACCCGGCCTGCTCGAATTCGCCGGTCTCGCCCGGCTGCTGGCGAAACACCGGGCCGTGGTAGGCGAGCGCCGCCACTTCGCCCAACAGCCCGGCATCGAGATACAGCCGGCAGACGGGAATGGTGAAATCCGGCCGCAGGCAGTATTCGTTGCCTTCGGCGTCCGTGGTGATGAACAGGCGGCGACGGATGTCCTCGCCGGCGGTATCGATGAACAGCGAGGCTTGCTGCAGCACCGGCACGTCGACCAGTTCGGCGCCAGCATCCTCGAACAGGTCGGTCAGATCGGCGATCGGGTCCATGTCGTCGATATAGGCGTCGATGTCCTCGATGTCGTCGAACTCGACGGTGGGCGCCGACCTCTGCGCAAAGAATTTGTCGACGATGGCCTCAGGATTGAGTTCGTTCGGCAATTCCTTGCGCTCGATGCGCGGTCGGGTCGGGCGCTTCGGCTTTTCCGGGGTCTTATCGCTCTTGCGGGCAGCCATGGGAAATCTCCTGAAGCTATTTACGAGCGGTAGCGGGCAAGAATGTCGTTGACCGCTCCGACCATGGCGGAGACCGGCACGGTCACCTGCGCCGGACGGCTCTCGCGCCATTCCTTGTTATCGGAAATGCCGGCCGAAAGCCGGGCGCCCTCGATCAAATCCTTGATCTGAACGACGCCGTCCTGGCGTTCGTTCGACCCTTGGATGACAACGCAGGGAGCGCGGCGGCGGTCGGCATATTTCATCTGCGCCTTCATGCCGGAGGCGCCCAGATACATTTCGGCGGCGATACCGGCGCGGCGCAGGTCCGTCACCAGCGCCAGGTAGGCCGCTGTCTCCGTCTTGTCCATGACGAGGACGACGACCGGGCCGTGGGTCTCGCCGAGGCCCAAGATCGGCGATTTGATCGCCTTCAACGCCGCCATCAGCCTGGAGACGCCGATGGAAAAGCCGGCCGCCGGCACCGGGTCGGCGAGGAAGCGCGACACCAGCCCATCGTAGCGGCCGCCGCCGCCGACCGAGCCGAAGCGCACGATCTGGCCGTCGTCGTTGGGTACCTCGAACGTCAGTTCCGCCTCGTAGACCGGGCCGGTGTAGTATTCGAGGCCGCGCACGACGGACGGGTCGATGCGGATGCGGCCGTCGTTGTAGCCGCCCGCCGTTACCAGTTGCCAGATCTCGCGCAATTCATTGGCGCCTTCGAGGCCGCGGGCGGAGGATTGCAGATGGTCGGTCAGGCTGGCGATGATGCCGCGCGCGCGCATCGTTTCGTGCGCCGGCCCGGAGAATACGCCGGCCTTGGCGCCCTCCGCCAACACCGGACTGTGCTCGCGCACCGCTTCGACGCTGGCGTCCATCTCGAACAGCATCAACACCTTGGCAATCTGCGTCTCGCTCAAGCCGGCGCCCGCCGTGAAGTCGCCGCTGTCATCCTTGCGGCCGGCGCCGAGCAGAGCCCTCACGCCGTCGGCGCCGAGGCGATCATATTTGTCGATCGCCCTCAAGACGGTCAGGCGCTTGGCCGCGTCGTCCGGGCCGCCGATGCCGATCGCCTCCATCACGCCGTCGAGCACCTTGCGGTTGTTGACCTTGACCACATACTGGCCGCGCTTCAGCCCCAGGGCTTCCAGCGTATCGGCCATCAGCATGCAGACCTCGGCATCGGCGGCGACGGAGCTGGATCCGACAATATCGGCGTCGAACTGCATGAACTGGCGGAAGCGGCCGGGGCCGGGCTTCTCGTTGCGGAACACCCAGCCGCTCCGGTAGCTGCGGTAGGGCTTCGGCAGCTTGTCCCAGTTCTCGGCGGCGAAGCGGGCGAGCGGCGCCGTCAGGTCGTAGCGCAGGCTCAGCCACTGCTCGTCGTCGTCCTGAAACGAGAACACGCCCTCATTCGGCCGATCCTGGTCGGGCAGAAACTTGCCGAGCGCATCGGTGTATTCGATCAGCGGCGTCTCCACCGGCTCGAAGCCATAAAGTTCGTACGCAGCGCGGATCTTGGCGAGCATCTTCTCCGTCGCCCTGATCTCCTCCGGGCTGCGGTCGATGAGCCCGCGCGGCAGCCGCGCCTTCAGAGTGTCGGGAGATGCCATTTCGTCTGATCCATTCATCCAGTCTATGTGGGTTCGGTGCTAGCGCATCGCCATGGCTGCGGCAAGGCTGGGATCGCCTACCACTTCAGCCTTGCCAGCACGGCACGGGCGGCGAGCCCTTCGGCAGTGAGGCGCGCCCTGACCTTGGCGATATCGGGGGCATCCGGTTCGCCGAAATCGGCGGCATGGATGCCGGCGGTGATGAACAGGAGATCGAGGCCCTCGGCAATGGCGCCGCGGCCGTCGGTCGGCAGCCCGTCGCCGATCGCCAGAACCTCGCTCGTCTGCAACGGCCGGCCGGCGAGCACATCGAGGCGGGCGCGGGCGCGGGCATAGATCGGGCTGTGCGGCTTACCGAGCAGATCGACGCTGCCACCCAACTCCACGTACAGCCGGGCGAGCGCGCCGGCGCACCACACCAGCTTCGGACCGCGTTCGACGACGATGTCGGGATTGGCGCAGATCAGCGGCACGCCGAGCCGGGCGAATTCGCTCAGGCGGGCGCGATAGTCCTCCGGACCTTCGACCTCGTCATTGAAGAGGCCGGTGACGACGAGGGCATCGGCTCTCTCCGGCGCGGCCACTTCCTCGATGTCAAGCCCGGCGATGAGCACCCGGTCGCGCTCCGACCCGATGTAGGCGATCGAGCGGTGCGGCCCCTCGGCCAGCCAGACGCGGGTGACGTCGCCGGAGGTGACGATTTCATCGTAGGCGTCGCGGGCCACGCCGAACCGGCTGAGCTGCTCGTGGATCGGGGCGTTCGGCCGTGGCGCGTTGGTGATGAGGACGACGCGGCCGCCCTCGGCGCGATAGGTCCTCAGCGCCTCGACCGCCGGCGGAAACGCGCTGATGCCGTTGTGCACCACGCCCCAGATGTCCGAGAGGATGCCGCGGTAGAACGGCGCGATGGCGGAGAGACCGGGGATCAGTTCAGACATCGGCTGGCTTTCGAAGGGCGGACGGGCGCCAGGAGCAAGGCGGACGGGGCCGGACATGATGAGCGAACAGGACGTGCAACGCAGGAGGGGCAAGGCGCATCCGCCCCGCGTGCCTCGTCGGCACCGCTTTCTGGCGCCCTTTCCATAAAGGTCTGACGACGGCGGTTCAAGGACGGCGGCGGGAATGGGAGGCAACCGCGCAATTGCGGTGCCACTTCCCCTCGGCACCCGAATCCGCGACAATACCCGCCCCCTGAGGGACCCGATCGATGCCCGACGCCGTCGTCCGCCAGTTATCCGAAGACACCATCAATCGCATCGCCGCCGGCGAGGTGATCGAGCGGCCGGCGAGCGTCGTCAAGGAACTCGTCGAGAATTCCATCGATGCCGGTGCGTCGCGCATCGACATCGTCACAGCGGGGGGCGGCAAGACGCTGCTGCGCGTGACCGACGACGGCGCCGGCATGACGCGTACCGATCTGGCGCTGGCGGTCGAGCGGCACTGCACCTCGAAACTCACCGACGAGACGCTGACCTCGATCGCCACGCTCGGCTTTCGCGGCGAGGCGCTGCCCTCCATCGGCGCGGTCAGCCGGCTGACGATCGCCACACGGCACGCCTCCGAGCCGCACGGCTGGGAGATCCAGCTCGATGGCGGGGCGAAGACCGAGCCGCGCCCGGCCGGCCTGACGACAGGCACCCGCGTCGAAGTGCGCGACCTGTTCTTTTCCACCCCGGCACGGTTGAAGTTCCTGCGCGGCGAGCGGGCGGAGAGCGCGGCGACAGCCGAGATCGTGCGACGGCTGGCGCTGTCGCGGCCCGACATCCGTTTCTCGCTCACCGGCTCCGACCGATCGAGCCTGGCCTTTACCGCGGCCACCGGCGCGGACGCCATGCTCACCCGCATCGCGCAGGTCATCGGCGAGGATTTTGCCGACAACTCGGTCGTGGTCGACGCGACACGCGACGGCATCCGCATTTCGGGCTTTGCCGGTCTGCCGACCTTCCACCGGGCCCAGGCGACGCATCAGTTCATGACGGTCAACGGCCGGCCGGTGCGCGACCGGTTGTTGATCGGCGCGCTCAGGGGCGCCTATGCCGACGTGATGGCGTCGGACCGGCATCCGGTCGTCGTCATCGACATCGCGCTGCCGCCGGATGAGGTCGACGTCAACGTGCATCCGACCAAGGCCGACGTCCGCTTCCGCGAATCGCAGACGGTCAGGTCGCTCATCGTCTCGGGGCTGCGCGCCGCGCTGGCGGCGGCCGGGCATCGGGCGTCGACCACCGGCGGGCGGGCGACGCTGGCGGCGCTGCGGCCCGG
>JARLIU010000045.1 GCA_031291595.1 Ancalomicrobiaceae bacterium
CCGCCGCCGCTGCCGCCCGAAGCGGTCGAAGGCAGGCATATGTTGCATTCGAACGATCATGCTTATCGAACGTCAATGGCCGAAGCGCACGCTGAGGACGAGACGGAAGCATCTGTACCGGTCAATCTCCCGGCCGAAGACGTTCGCATGGCAGAAGTGCCGAAGCGCGCCAGTCGCGTGGATGAACTGCGGGCTCTTGCGGAACAGGCGCGAATCCGGCTGATGGAGATGCGTCGAGTTAACGCGGAGAAGGCGGCGTGAAACAGCTTCGGCTGATCCCCTTGGTGGTCGTGGCAGCCTTCGGGCTGCTGCTGATGAAGGCGGTGGAGCTCTGGGTGACCGGCTCCACCATCGTCGGCGCGCCGGTGACCGTGGCCAAGCAGGAGGACCACCGGACCAATCTCCTCAAAAATTGGGATATTTCGCTTCTGACCGACAACGGGGTCGATCCGGTCGCGACCGCTTCCGAGGCGAACCACGAGACGCCGGCCCAAGCGGCTCCCGTCCCAGAGGCGCCCGCAGCAGCGCCGCCGGCCTTGCGCAGGGATGACGAAAGCAAACTCGTCGTCTCCGACAAGCGGCCGGAGGAGGCCAAGCCGATCGATGACAACCAGACCAGCACACAAGCGCGGTTGCTGCAGCTGTTGGGCGAGCGGCGCAAGCAGGTCGAAGAGCGCGAGAAGGAAATGGACGTCCGCGAGGGCCTGCTGAAGGCCACCGAGATGAAGGTCGAAAAGCGCATCGACGACTTGAAGACGATCGAGACCAGCATCTCGACCGGTGCCAAGACGCAAGAGGTCGAGAAGACCAAGGAATTGCAGGACCTCGTCCAGATGTATGAATCGATGAAGGCGAAGGACGCGGCGCGGGTGTTCGATCGGCTGGATCAGAGCCTGCTCGTCGATATCGCCCGGCAGATGAATCCGCGCAAGCTCGGCGACGTGGTGGCCAAGATGCAGCCCGATACCGCGGAAAAGCTGACCGTGGGGCTCGCCAACCGCAGGGCCAAGGTGGAGGCGCCACAAGCCCCGTCGGCCTTGCCGAAGATCGTGGGACACGACAGCTGACGCGGAATGGCGAGAACCGGGTGCGGCTTTCGCCCTGACTCTCGCTCTAACTGTTTGATATCGATCGCGTTCAAGAGCTTTTGCCCGAACAGGACCGAACGCATCGCGACCCAAGACCGCCGTCTCCTAGCACCCGTCCGTCAGGTCCGCGCCGTTCGAGGCGCGGCGTTGGTTTTTCTGGGAGCGCCTCAGCGTCGATACGCCAGCCCGCGGCTGTCGAGGCAAATCCAATGTTAAGGAAGCGACCGCCACTTAACGGCCCATTCACCCCGTCGCCCTAGACTTTCCCTCGAAGTTGAGTTCGCAGCGGCCGGCTCCGTCACGTCACCTGCCTTCCCCCGGAGACCCGTCACCCGGAGGGCTTGGACGGGCGAGGGCGTCCGCCGCCGGATCGGTGCCGCGTCATGTTTGTGCAGATGAGTTTCGGTCCGGCGACGGGTTTCGGGCGGATGTTCTTCCGCCCGACGGCCATTCTGTTCCTCGTCTGCCTCGCCCTGGCGGCGATGCCGGGGCGGGCATCCGCTGCCGAGGATTCGAGCGGCAACGCCACCGTCGACGTCAGCCAGGAAAAGGGCTTCGGGCGGATGATCATTGCGTTCAAGGGGCGCAATCTCCTGCCGCAATATACCGTCAAGTCCAACAACGGCGTGCTCGTCATCCAGTTTGCCGAGCCGGTGAAGACCAACGTCGACAGGGTCCCCCTGGTACTCGGCGACTACCTGACGGTCGCCCGTCGCGATCCGGACGGCATGGCGTTGCGTTTCGCGCTTGCCCGGCAAGTGCGGGTCAACACGATGGACGCCGGCGAAAAGCTGTTCGTCGATCTGCTGCCGACGACCTGGCTGGGGCCGCCGCCGACGTTGCCGGAAGCCGTCGTGCGCGAATTGGCGCAGCGGGCGGACGCGGCGCTCAGGGCCGAGCGCGAGGCCGAGAACATGCGCTTCGGCTTGAAAGTGATGCCGAAGCTCGATTTCCGCGTGGGACGGCAGCCGACGTTCACCCGCTTCTCCTTCGGCTGGAACGTGCCGTTCGACACGCAGATGAGCCGTGACAAGGACAAGGTGCTGCTCACCTTCAACCGCCCGGCCATGGTCGATTTGTCGCCTGTGCAAGTCGATCCGCCGCCGGGGTTGACCGACATCGCCGCCGATGTGTCCGACGGCAAGCTCAAGATCACGCTGAGCATCTCGCCGGAAGCCGATGTGCGCGCCTTCCGCGAGGATCAGACCTATGTCGTCGATCTGTCGACCGGAACCGAACGTCCCAATCCCCTGCCGGCACAGGTGCTGAAGCCGTTCCAGCAAGTGCCGGCCGAGGCAAAGAACCGCGTCGATGCGCCCGGGAACCGGCCGACGCAGGCGCAAACACCCCCGCAAGGCAGCGACGTCGTCACCACCCAGGTGCCGATGCCGGAAGCCGGCAAGCCGGTGACCGCCCAGCCGGCTGCCGCTACCGTGCCGCTCAAGGCGTCGGCGAAGCCCGCCGTCGCCAGTCAGCCGGCCGACATGCCGAAGCGCGTGGCGGCGGTCCCGGAGCCGGCCGCCGCGGCCGAACCGACGTTGTCGAAATCTCCGACGATGGATGCTCCCGCGCCATCGGAAGCCACGGCACCACCCACGGCGCCGCAGGATGGATCTGCGCTCGAACAGACCAGTCCCGGCGAGATGCGGCCGGAAATGCGCGACCCCAACGCCGACGTGCCGAAGATCATCCGTGCCGAGGCCAAGCGCAACGGCAACATGGTGCGCGTTGCCTTCCCCTTCCGCGACCGCGTGGCATCTGCCGCCTTCAAGCGCGATTTCAGCGTCTGGCTGGTGTTCGATTCCAAGTTGCCGATCGATGTCAACGCCATCCAGGCGGCGCTCGGCGATCTTGCCGCCAATGTCGTCGCCGGCAAGGTGGATCAGGCGCAAACCGTCCGCATCGACCTGACCCAGCCGGCGCTGACTACCATGGGCGCCGACGGCAACAGCTGGATCCTGACCATCGGCGAGATGGTGCTGGAACCGTCGCGGCCGCTGCTGCTGAAGCGTCTGTTCCGCGCCGACCAGCAGGGGCAGTTGCAGGTCGACCTGCCGGATGCCGGCATGGTGCACGAGTTGCCCGACCCGAATGTCGGCGACAAGATCATGCTGGTCACGGCCTATGGTCCGGCCCGCGGCCTCATCAAGGAACAGGGGTTTGCCGAGCTTGATGCGCTCGCCACGGCGCAAGGCATCGCCATCATTCCGTTCGCCGACGATCTGCGCGTCTCGCTCGAACATGACGTGGTGACGATCGGCCGCGAGAAGGGGCTCAGCCTGTCGAGCGGCGTGGGGCTCGACCATAGCGAGGTGACGCTGCCGAGACTGGGCGACAAGCCGAAGCGCGTCGCCGCCGATGCCAGCTCGTTCGATGCCGGCGATCCCGCGGCCTTCAACGAGAAGCAGCTGCAGCTGCAGCGGGAGATCGCCGACGCCCCGGAAAAGGAGCGAACGGCGAAACGGCTGGCGCTGGCCAGTTTCTACATTGCGCATCGATTCGCTCCCGAGGCACTCGGGGTTCTGAGGCTCATAGCGGCGGATGCGCCGGGCATCGAGCGCGACCCCGGCTTCGGCGTGTTCTATGCCGCGGCCCAGGCAATGACCGGACGGCTCAAGGAGGCGCACCAGGTGCTGGCTCGGCCGGCGCTGGCCGACAGTGCCGATGCGGCTCTATGGCGGACCATCGTCGACGACGGCCTGCGCAAATGCGACGAGGGCCGCGATGCTGCGATGCAGGCCTCGCCGGCGGTCGGTTCGTATCCGCCCGACGTGCAGGCGATGTTCTCGCTGGCCGCGGCCGAATGTTCGGTCGAACTCAACGACTTCGGCCCGGCCGCCGCCCGGCTCGCCGAAATCCAGCCCGACGAGATCGATCCGGCGCTGGCGGGCAAATACCAGATCCTGCAAGCCCGCATCATGGATGCCGCCGGCCGGCCGGACGACGCGCTGACCCGGCTCGACAAGGCGGTCGAGAGCGAGGACCGGCGTGGCGCGGCGGAGGCCGAATACCGTCGACTGGTGATTCTGCATCGCGACAATCAGATTTCCGACAAGGACACCATCGACCGGCTGAAGTCGCTGGTGTTTTCCTGGCGCGGCGACGAGATCGAACTGAAGTCGCTGCGCTTCCTCGCCAATCTGCAGGCGGCCAACGGTCAGTATCGCGACGCCTTCAACTCGATGCGCTCGGCTGTGCTGGTCGACGGCACCGCCGATACGACACACCGGCTGCAGGACGAGATGAACAAGGTATTCCTCGACCTGTTCCTCGACGGCAAGGCCGATACGCTCGAGCCGGTGGAGGCGCTGACGCTCTACTACGACTTCCGCGACATGACGCCGGTCGGTCGCCAGGGCGACGAGATCGTGCGCAATCTCGCCGACCGGCTGATTTCGGTCGATCTGCTTGACCAGGCGGCGGAAATGTTGAGCTACCAGGTCGAGAATCGCCTGAGGGGTGTCGCCAAGGCGCAGATCGCCGCCGATCTCGCCGTCGTGTACATGCTCAACCGCAAGCCGGACCGGGCGCTCGCCGTCCTCAACAAGACCAGGCAGTCCGCGCTGCCGGCCTCGATCGAACGGCAGCGGCGTGTGGTCGAGGCGCGCGCGCTGTCCGAGGTGGGGCGCGGCGAACTGGCGCTGGAGCTTCTGGCGCCGCTGGTCGGCTCCGACGTCGACCGCCTCAAGGCCGACATCGCCTGGAAGGCGAAGGACTGGCGCGGTGCCGGCGAACGGCTTGAAACCATGCTCGCCGGCCGCTGGAGCGACAGGACGCCGCTCGACAATCAGGAGCGGCTCGACGTGCTGCGCGCGGCCATCGGCTACGCGCTCGCCGCGGACCAGCTGTCGCTCGACCGGTTGCGCGGCAAATTCGCCGCCAAGATGCGCGACAGCCCGAATTCGCGCGCCTTCGACGTCGTCACTGCGCCGATCCAGACGCAGGGCAGTGAGTTTCGCGACATCGCCAAGCAGATCGCCAGCGTCGATACGATGCGCAGCTTCCTCGATGAATATCGCCAGCAGTACATGAAGTCGAGCCGTCCGGCCAAGCCGGCCGATCCGACCAAAGGACCGCTGCCGCCCGGTCCGCTGCCGCCCGCGGCGCAATCCTCGCAGCAGCCGACGCCGGCCAATCCGCCCAAGGCGTGAATGCCGCTGCGTCGGCTCGAGTGGGCGTTCGGCTGGCAAGCCCTCGGCGCTACGTGCCGAAGCTGCGGACCAGGCTGCCGGCGACGAGGCTCCAGCCGTCGACCAGCACGAAGAAGATCAGCTTGAACGGCAGCGAGATGGTGACCGGTGGCAGCATCATCATGCCCATCGACATCAACACCGACGCCACGACTAGGTCGATGATCAGGAACGGCAGGTAGAGAAGGAAGCCGATCTCGAAGGCGCGGCGCAGTTCCGAGATCATGAAGGCCGGGATGAGCACTCGGAAGCTCAGATCGGCCGGCTGTTTCGGCGGCTCTTCCTTGGCGAGATCGAGGAACAGCGCCAGATCCTTCTCGCGTACGTGGGCGCTCATGAACTCATGGAACGGCTCGGCCGCCCGCTCGATCGCTTGATTGAGTTCGATGGTGCCGTCGGTTAGCGGCTTCACCCCCTCGTCGTAGGCGCGGGTGAAGGTCGGCTGCATGACGAAGGCGGTGAGGAACAGGGCGAGGCTGATCATCACCGAGTTCGGCGGCGCGGTCTGCAGGCCCAGGGCCGAGCGTAACAGCGACAGCACCACGACGATCCGGGTGAAGCTCGTCACCATCACGATGATCGAGGGGGCCAGCGACAGCACCGTCATCAAGGCGATCAGCTGGACGGCGCGCTCGCTGATGGTGTTGCCCTGGCCGAGGCTGACCGAAATATCCTGCGCCGCGGCCGGATTCACCGCGGCTGCGGACAGCACTCCGGCCGCCAGCGCCACCGCGACAATGTGCAGCTTGCGCATCGTGACGATGCTGGTTCGGCTCACGCGTATGGGCAAGGCTCGCCGCGACCTCTCGTGATCTGCAGATGTAGCTGGGGCACTTTCAGGCCGGGAACGCCTGAAAATGCTCGAACCGTGTGCGTCTACGCATAGTCTTGTCCGGATGCCCGCGGCTTCCGGGACCCTGTGACGAGGGCTGCAGCCTTACCGCGACGGCGGCCGGCCGAGTTCCGACAGGAGCTTGGCCATTTCCTCTTCCAACTCGTCGGACTTCTGCTTCTGCTCCGACTTCGGCTCGCCCAGCGGGGCGGACAGCGGGGTGGCGGCTGCCGGGCCGGGGAACGGCATCGCGGTGAGCGGACGTGGGGCCGCCACCGGCTGGGTCGGCTGCGGCCGTGGAGCCTGAGGCAGCGGCATAACCAGCGCCGGGCGTGGCACAAAGGCGATGGTGTCCGGCTCCGGCGTGGCTGCGTCCGGTTCGGCGGCGGCACGGACCGACTGGGGAGCCGCTACTGGCGCCGACTGGGACGCGCGCGGCACCGGGGTCGGGCGCGGCGGAATCGGCGGCATGAGCGGACGCGCCGGCGCGGTTGTCTCGTGTTGCGGCGCGGCCGGCGTCGCCGGCATCAGCACGGAGGCTTCGAATTCCTGCAGCGCCGGCTGTTGGCTGGAAACCGACTCGAATCGCGTTTGGCGCGGCTGCGCCTGCTCCGACACGACCGGGCGCGGCATCGGGGCCGGTTCGGGCGCGAGCCCGGACAACGCCTGCTCGATCTGGTTCGATACCCGCGACTTCTGCTCGACGGCGAAAGGCGTGGGAGCTTCGACGGCGGGCCGGGCCGGCGGCACGATTTCAGTCGGCCCCTCGCGGTCGTCGTAGCGATGCAGCGGCGGCAACGTCCGCGATGTCGCGACCTGCGGCGGTCGCGGTGGCTCGAAAGCCGGAGCCGCGCGGTGTTGGGGTGCAGCGTGGCTCGGCGGAGCAGTGTGGCTCGGCGGCGGCGTCGTTGCCGGCGGCGTCGCGGCGACGGAGGCTGCGGCGTGCAACAGCGAGTTCAGCGTCGGCGGCCTGAGGTCCGGGCGGCGCGGCACTGGCGGTTCGGCCGGTTGGGCCAGTTGCGTCGGCGCAGAATCATCAAGCGCCTCGTGGCGCGGCGGCTGCGTGGGAACGCGCTGCTGGGCGAGGCTGGGCGCCGGGGCAGGCTGGGCAGCCGGGGGAACGAGCGCGGCGGGCGGCGCGGCGGCGCTCAGCAGTTCCTGCGGCGAGGGCGCGCTCGTGCGCGGCATCTGCTGCGGATTGGGCCGCCCGGCGGTCGTCGGCTGCCGCACGATGCGGCTCTCGATCAACAGATCGTTCGGCCCGCCGATCATGATCAGATGTTCGACATCGTCGCGGCGGACCAGCACGAGGCGGCGATGGCCGTCGACGTCGCTGGCGTCCGTCACCGCCAGACGGCTGCGGCCCTTGGTCGAGCCCTTCCTGCCGGCAAGCGAACTGCTGGCAAACCGTCCGATGACCCAGGCGACCAGAACGATGAGGATGACGACGAGAACGAGCGCTATGACGAACTGGGCCACCTGGCCGGCGTCCTGCCCGAGAATCGAATTCAACCACTCACGCATGCCGTCGTGTCCTACTCGTCTGCCCCGCGCCGATTCTCGCAGGCATTTTATCCTATTAACGCCACCTGGCAAAAACTGCCTGCGACGGCGGCACGATTAACGGATTGTAGAGAGAAATGCGATCGAAATGCGCCGGAATGGTTTCCCGGATCCCCGTTTGATACCGGCAATTAACCATTCGTTAACCCTATACCCGGAAGATATTGCCTAGCGACGGCCGGCGTTGGCGCCCGGTGGTCGATGGGAGGCCTTTATGGCTGTGACCGATCTGCCTCTGGTGGAGGCACTGAAGACCAAGATGCGCTGGCACCAAGTGCGCCAGTCCGTGTTGGCCGAAAACGTTTCGAATGCCGATACGCCTTACTACAAGGGCCGCGATCTGAAGAAGCTGCAATTCGCCGGCCTCGTCTCGTCGTCAGAGCCATCGATCCGCGAGCCGACACCTATCGCCGTTGCGCTGACAGCGCCCGGCCACATCGAGACCGGGTCGATCAGTGGTCAGGACGGCTTCAACGAGAACGGCCGCAAGGGAGATTTCGAGGTCCGCCCGAACGGCAATGCCGTCAACGTCGAGGCCGAGATGGTCAAGACCACCGAGAACCAGATCGATTTCCAGGCCGCCTCGGCGCTCTACCAGCGCGGTCTCAACATGCTGAAACTGGCCATCGGCAAGGGCAGCGGCTGACGCGGCGCCGTGCGTCGTCGCCATTCGTCGCCCAGCCCATGCAGACACAGGGATCTGAACCATGGATTTTGATCGTGCCGTCAAGATCGCCACGTCGGGGTTGTCGGCCCAGTCGGGCCGCATGCGCGTCATCGCCGAGAATCTGGCAAACGCCGATTCGACGGCGCGCACCCCCGGCGGCAATCCCTACCGGCGCAAGGTGCCGACATTCACTTCGGCGCTCGACAAGGAACTCGGCGCCGAGACGGTCAAGCTCGGCAAAGTCGAGTTGGACCAGACCGATTTCCGCTCGCGCTACGAGCCGGGCCATCCGGCCGCAGACGCCAATGGCTACGTCAAATATCCCAACGTCGATCCGCTCGTCGAAATGGTCGACATGCGTCAGGCGCAGCGATCCTACGAAGCCAACCTCAACGTCATTACCGCCACCCGGCGGATGCTCTTGAAAACCTTGGATATCCTGCGCGCCTGACGCGGGGTCCGCCCTGACCTGAAAGGACGGCATCATGTCGACTTCCACCTTTGCCGCCAATGCCTATCGCCTGGTGCAGGGTCTGACGACCCGGCCGGAAGCCCGCAACAGCCTCGACGCGACCGGGCTCGGCGTCGACCCGACTGCCGCCGCGGCTGCGCCGGAACAGCCGAATTTCGCCGCGATGCTGCGCGATGCCGTCACCAGCGTCGTCGACCAGGGGCGCGTCTCGGAGTCCAAGACGGCCGCCTACGCCAACGGCAAGGGCAACGTCATCGATGTCGTCACTGCCGTCGCCGAGACGGAAGTGGCGATGGAGACGATGGTTGCCATGCGCGACAAGGTCATCTCGGCCTACGAAGACATCATGCGCATGCCGATGTGACCTCGCCCCGGCCGTTCCGGGCTTGGGGCATGGGGTCCGGCTGCCGCCGCGAGGCGACCCTGGCGAAGGCCTCGGTCGCCTTGTCGTGTTGTGCGGGCGGCACCGGGCTGTGCGATGATCGGGCGGAACACCAGAGTGATTCGGAGGGCAGCGTGACGGGGCCGGAAGTTCTCGACATCGCGCGCGACGCGATCTGGACGATCATGCTGATCGGCTGGCCGGTGATGGTCGCCGGCCTGGTGGTCGGCGTCGTCATCGGCCTGCTGCAGGCGGTCACCCAGATCCAGGAAGCGACCCTCGTCTACGTGCCGAAGATCATCACCATCTTCGTCGTGCTGTTGTTGTCGTTGCCCTACATGGGCTCGGTGATGAGCAGCTATATGGACCGGCTGGTTGAGCGGATGATCGCAGGTGGCTGAGGCCGGTCCGCAACCGCACGCGGGAGAGGGGGCAGGAGCGACCAGATGATCATCAGGATCCTGCCCGAGGTCACGGTCATCTACATCCTGATCTTCGCCCGCCTCGGCTCGACCATGATGCTGATGCCGGCGCTCGGCGAGACGGCGATCCTGGTGCAGGCGCGGCTCGGTTTCGCGCTGTTGACCACGCTCATCCTGTATCCGCTGGTGGCCAAGACCTATCCCCCGGGCCTGTCGCACGATTTCTCCCGGTTGTTGGTGTTTCTGGCCGGCGAGTTGGCGGTCGGGCTGGCGGTCGGGCTCGCCGGGCGGCTGGTCATGGCGGCGACGCAGGTTGCCGGCACCATCATCGCCAACCAGCTCGGCCTCGGCTTCGCCATGTCGGTCGACCCGACCCAAGGCCAGCAGGGCGTGCTTTTCGGCAATTTTCTCTCCGTGCTCGCCGTGACGATGGTCTTCGTTACCGACCTCGATCATCTGGCGCTGGCCGGCGCGACTTCGAGCTTCCAGCTGTTCCCGCCCGGAGAATGGATCCCGGTCGGCGACTTCGCCAAGGCCTCTCTCCTGCTCGTCGGCGAGGCCTTCCAGATCGGCATCCAGATGTCGGCGCCGTTCCTGGCTTTCGGCCTGGTGTTTCAACTGGGACTTGGGGTGCTGTCGAAGCTGATGCCACAATTCCAGATCTATTTTGCCGCCATGCCGCTCAACATAGCTGCCGGCATGGTGCTGTTCTCGTTCCTGATCGTCACCGTGATGCTCTGGTACATGGACCATGTGCGCGTCGGGCTCTCCCGGCTCGTGCCACACTGACGTTTCGGGCGGTGCGATTCGGATGAGGATCGGCGCCGCGTTTCCCTCAATCGGCGGATGAAACATGGCCGAGGAAGGCGACGACGAAGAAGACAAAACAGAAGAACCGTCGCAAAAACGCCTCGACGAAGCGGTGCAGCGCGGCGACGTCGTCAAGAGCATCGAGGTGGCGACGTTCTTCGGTTTGGCAGCGACCACGGCGTTGGTCGCCTGGATGTCGTCCGGGATCGGCAAGACGCTGATGCTGTCGTTGTCGGCACTGATCGGTCATGCCGACGAGGTGCCGATGGATCACGCCGGGCTGGCTGCCGTCTATCTCGAGCTTGGCAAGACGGTGGCGCTGGCGCTGGGATTGCCGATGCTGATGTTCATGGTCGCCGGCGTCGTCGGCAACATGGTGCAGCACCGCATCGTCTGGTCGCTCGAACCGTTGATGCCGAAACTGTCGAAGGTGTCGCCGCTCGCCGGGCTGAAGCGGCTGTTCTCCAAGGACAGTCTCGTCAATCTGGTCAAGGGGCTCATCAAGATCTTCGTGGTCGGCGCCGCCATGTGGCTGGCAATCCGGCCGGAACTGCGGCGGCTCGACGGCATCGTCGCCGCCGAGCCGATCGGCATTCTGGAGATCACGCAGCGGCTGGCGATCAAATTGATGACGGCAGTGATGGTGGTGATGGCGGTCGTCGCCGGCGCCGACTACCTCTATCAGCGCCAGCGCTGGATCCACCGGCTGCGCATGTCGCGGCACGAGATGAAGGAAGAGTTCAAGCAGCAGGAAGGCAATCCTGAGATCAAGCAGAAGCTCAGGCAGATACGGCAGGCGCGGTCGCGCCGGCGCATGATGGCGGCGGTGCCGAGTTCGACGGTGGTGATCGCCAACCCGACCCACTATGCCGTGGCGCTCGCTTACGAGCCGGGCATGCGGGCGCCGAAATGCGTCGCCAAGGGCGTCGATCTCATCGCCCTGAAGATTCGCGAAGTGGCGGAGAAGGCGGAGGTACCGGTCATCGAAAACCCGCCGCTCGCCCGCGCGCTGCACAAGAGCGTCGAGATCGATGCGGAAATCCCGGAAGAGCACTATCGCGCCGTTGCCGAAGTCGTCGGCTACGTCATGAAGCTGAGGAAGCAGAAGCGCTGACAGCGCCCCGGTCTCCTTCCGGCTGAGACGCTGTTCGTCTCGACCAAGGCGCGGGCGCGGGAGATTTTCTAGCTTGAGGTGAGGGCCTGAAGACAGCGCTAACTATGCGAAGCGACGAATGTGTTAAGCGTAATGGCGTTAAGGGTCCGTTTGCAAACATGACGGATGGATGACATTCATGCATGCGACCGCGAACCCCGGATGGCGCAGTGATCAGATGTCGCTCAAGCCTCGATCGGCAGCTCATCGTCGGAACGACGATCATGCTGGCTGTCACATTGCTGTTGTCAGGCGGGCTGGTCTATACGATCTTCGGCAGCTACGTCGGAGCCGATCATACCGTCAAGGCGCTTGCCGTGTTCCGCCAAGCGCTGATGGCGGCGCACCGGATCTCGGTCGAGCGCGGCCCGACCAATGACCTTCTCGATGAAGAGGATACCGCGGACAGCCCGACGCACCGCAAGCTGGTCGAGTTTCGCGATGCAACCGACGCGGCGCTGAAGGCGACCCTGTCGGTCGCCACGGCTGCGGCGGACGACATCGGCGAAACCATCACGCCCAACGGCATCGCGCGGATCGAGGCACGGCTGCGCTTGGCGCGCGCAGCGACGGACGCGCTGGCGGCGGAGCCGCTGGCGCGGCGCGTGCCGGAACGCATCGCCGACGTCAATTCCGATATGTTCGACGCATTCGATGCAGCCAAGCGCCTGATCGATGAAGAGATCGTCAATCTGTCTGCCAAGCAGCCGGCGCTTGCCGGTCCGGCGATGGTGGCGCAGATACTGAGCGAATTGCGCGAATACGCCGGCCGGGCCGGTTCCTACGTGTTTCCGGCAGTGGCGATCCGCCAGCCGTTGTCCTCCGAAGCCGGTCTGCAGCTGATGCGCACGTTCGGCCGCATCGACGAGCTTTGGCAGCTGGCGCGCCACCAGGCCAGCCATTACAGCAGGTCGTCCGATCTGGTGCAGGCAAGCTACGATGTCGAGGCACGCTTCTTCACGGTCGGCCTGCCGATGCTGCAGGCTGCGGCTGCCAGCCTGAACGACAATCCTGTAACCGCTCCGGCCATCGCGGACTTGAAGCTGCGCTACTTCGCCACCACGGACTCGATCGAGCGGCTGAGTCTCGCCTTTCTCAGCCTGACCCAGCGGGCGCCTGAGCGCGAGCGCGACACGGCGCTCCTGCGTCTGGTGGCCGTATCGCTGCTGACCGGGATGGTCGTATTCGTCAATGTCGGGCTGATCTTCGGGGCGCGGCGGCTGGTGCTGGTGCCGCTGCTGACGGTGCGCGAGCACATCATCGCGCTTGCCGAGGGGCGGGATGCACCTATTGCCGCAACCCGGGGCCCCAGCGAAATGCAGCGCCTGTTCGAGGCGCTCGGCACCTTGAGCGAGCGTGTGCGGGAGCGGCGGCGGTATGCCGAGGACTTGCGGATCCAGGCCGAGACCGATGGTCTGACCGGGCTCGCCAATCGGCAGTCGTTCGACCGGATTGGTAACGGTGATCCTGCCTATGCGGATCTCCCGGAAGACGTTGGGCTCATCATGCTCGATCTCGATCACTTCAAGGAGGTCAACGATCGCCATGGCCACCCCGTCGGCGACCGGGTGCTGCGGCAGGTGGCGCAGGTGATCCTCAGCCGGATATCCGAGCGGGACATCGCGGCGCGCTACGGCGGCGACGAGATTGCCATCGTCGTCGCCAGCGGCCCCGGATGGCGGGTGACGGAGCTGGCGGAAAAGCTCAACCGAGCGATCAGCGATGCATCGATCAAGCTCGACGACGGTTCCGATCTGTGGATCACCGCCAGTATCGGGGTTGCCGGCGGCCGGCGCGGGACGCAGAGCTGGCCCGGAGTGATCGGAGCCGCCGACGATGCGCTCTATCGCGCCAAGACCTTCGGGCGCAACCGCGTCGCCGAGGCACCGCCGCCGGGGGTGGTGCCGCTCGGCCCGGCCATGGTGGCCTGACTGCGCGACCGGCCGCGCGCCGGCGCTCGGCGGCGCCGCTTGGGCGACGCGCTCAATCCTCCAGCAGGATCATGTCGAGCGGCAGGCCGCGGGCCTTCAGCACGTCTTCGCCGACGATCGTGTCGGAGGCGCAGGCGTCCGGCTGGCCGCTCGCCGGCAGGTCGAAGCGCCAGTCGTTGCCATTCTTTTTCAACAGCGCCTCGATGGTGACGTCGCCGCGATCCTGGCCGCAGCCGTTCAGCGCCTTCTTCCAGGTCGCCTCCTCGATCGGCTTGCCGCCCGGCCGTTCGGGATGCAGCAGCACATAGGCATAGTCGCGGAAGACGGTGATCGCCTGCACCCGGAAGGCGATGGGCTTGCCGAACAGCGCTTCCATCGGCGGCCGCAGGACGTCCTCGATGGCGTTTTCCTCAGCCGAACCGGTGAGCGGCTTGCGCACGGCGTCCTCGGCGGCAGCCGAATTCGAAGCGACCGGGGTGGCAAGGGCGATGGCAATCAGTGCGGTGGCAAAGCGGCGGATCATCGGAAGGCTCCAAACGGCATGCAGGGACGCCAGACTGTCGCGTGCCGGCGCTGAAGGCAAGATCCGCATTCGCCGGAGGAGAGGAAGCTGTCGCCGCAGCGTGCCGATCCGCCCTCCCATGGCGCGGGCGACAGGACCGGCCGAACTCTTGCCTCTTTGGTCGCCTTCGCCTAAACCCTCCGCATGCAACACGCCACCATTCTCATCATCGATTTCGGCAGTCAGGTCACCCAGCTCATCGCGCGCCGCCTGCGCGAGGCGGGCATCTACTGCGAGATCCATCCCTATCAGTCAGCCGACGCGGCCTTCGAGCGGTTGCAACCGAAGGGCGTGATCTTTTCCGGCGGTCCGGATTCGGTGACCCGGGATGGCAGTCCGCGGGCGCCGGAGGCAGTGTTCGCGGCCGGGGTGCCAGTCCTCGCCATCTGCTACGGCCAGCAGACGCTGGCGGCCCAGCTCGGCGGCCGGGTCGAGGGCGGGCATGCGGCGGAATTCGGCCGCGCCGAAGTGGAGATTCTGACGGCCTCGCCGCTGTTCGACGGCGTCTGGGAGGTCGGCGGCCGATACCCGGTGTGGATGAGCCATGGCGACAGGGTGACGCAGCTGCCCGAAGGCTTCGAGGTCGCCGGCACCTCGGAGAATGCGCCCTTCGCCATCGCCGTCGACGAGGCGCGGCGCTACTACACCACGATGTTCCACCCGGAGGTGGTGCATACGCCGGACGGGGCGAGGCTCCTCAAGAATTTTGTCCACCGCATCTGCGGGCTCACGTCCGACTGGACGATGTCGGCCTATCGCGCCGAAATGATCGCCAAGATCCGCGCCCAGGTCGGGACCGAGCGGGTGATCTGCGGGCTGTCGGGCGGCGTCGATTCCTCCGTCGCCGCGGTCCTCATCCACGAGGCGATCGGCGATCAGCTCACCTGCATCTTCGTCGATCATGGCCTGATGCGGCAGAACGAGGGGGCGGAAGTCGTCGCGATGTTCCGCGACCACTACAATATTCCGCTCGTCGCGGTGGATGCGTCGGAGACGTTCCTCGATGCGCTTGCCGGCGTCAGCGATCCGGAGACGAAGCGCAAGACCATCGGCCGGCTGTTCATCGAGGTGTTCGAGGCGGAAGCCCGCAAGATTGCCGCGGACGGCAAGGGCGTGCCGAGTTTCCTGGCGCAAGGGACGCTCTATCCCGACGTGATCGAGAGCGTGTCGTTTTCCGGCGGGCCGTCGGTAACGATCAAGTCGCACCACAATGTCGGCGGCCTGCCCGAGCGCATGCACATGCAGCTGGTCGAGCCGTTGCGCGAACTGTTCAAGGACGAAGTGCGCGCCTTGGGGCGCGAACTCGGCCTGCCGGACGCGTTCATCGGCCGGCACCCGTTCCCCGGGCCGGGGCTGGCCATCCGCTGTCCGGGCGCGGTGACGCGCGACAAGCTCGACATGCTCAGAAAGGCCGACGCGGTCTATCTCGATGAGATCCGCAAGGCCGGCCTCTACGATGCGATCTGGCAGGCTTTCGCCGTGCTGTTGCCGGTGCAGACGGTCGGGGTGATGGGCGACTATCGCACCTACGACTTCGTCTGCGCACTCAGGGCGGTGACCTCGATCGACGGCATGACGGCGGATTTCTTCCCCTTCGACATGGCGTTCTTGGGTCGCGCCGCGACTCGCATCATCAACGAGGTCAAAGGCATCAACCGCGTCGTCTACGACGTGACGAGCAAGCCGCCGGGGACCATCGAGTGGGAATGACGGGGAGTACAGTGGAGTAGTATCGGATAGCAGAGGACACTCGAGCGAATCCTGAGCCATCGATAGCAGCCGATAGAGTCCAAGCGACCCGCAGATCTGCCGCCCTATCGGGCGTCTCCCCCGCTCTTCGAACGGCGCCCATACGCCGTCAGCCCCACCCAGCATTCGCGACTTTATGGCCTTCAAATATTCGGTCGCGCGCTGCACGAAGAGGCTCGAGCATCGGACCCGGAAGCGGGGACCAGTTCCGGGCTGATTCCGTCGCTCAAACAAAAAGATAGAGCGCTGGTCCGATTCCAGTTGGTCGGCCGGCGCTCTTGCGCGCCACCGGTTCTCGGCGTCGATCACACGGGTGTAGATCGATTACTGCTGCTTCTTGAACAGGTCCTGGAAGATCAGCTGGCCCCAAGTGCGGCCGTGTGCGTGCACCAGCGCGCCACCCTCGTTGAGCTTTCCCAACGCGACGGGTGCGAAGCCGAGTTGTTTGGCCAAGGCCGCCACGGGAGCGATCGCGTCCTCGTCGTCGCTCGACAGGAAGACAACCCGGTGGCCGCCCTCGACGACCGGATCGGCAGCCAGGGTGGCCGCAATCAGGTGATTGAAGCCTTTGACGAGCTTGGCGCCGGTGAACGCCTTCGCGACGAAGGCGGAGGACGGGAGACCGTCCAGTTCCTCAGGTGGGACTGGAAACGAGTTCATCGCGTCGATGACCGTCTTGCCTTTCCAGCTCGGCAGGGCCTTCGCAATCTCGCGATGCTCCCCGAACGGGACCGCCAAGATGATCGTGTCGGCCTCGAGCGCATCTTGCAGCGACTTGGCGACGACGGTGGGGCCAATCGCTCGGGCCTGCGGCGCCAACGTCTCGGGCGGGCGGCGGCTCGCGACCGTCACGTCGATGTTCTTGCGGGCGAAGGCGTGGGCGAGGGCCTGGCCTATCTTGCCGAATCCTACAATCGCGTAGCTCATCATGCTTCTCCGATCCGTGTTGATATGGAGTCCCCGGCCTTCAACGGCGCTGGGCGATCCGTTCCGCTGTGTGGCGACCTTCGCGTCGTCGTCCTGCCGTGAACGACGTCCGCGCGGCCGGACTGACCGTTCAGCGTGGAAGTCGTTCCACCATGGACACGCGAGTTCGCACCGATCAGCCACTTCCCGCGATCCGGCGCGCTTTCAGATGGCCGAGAATCCGCCGTCGACAGCCAACTCCACCCCATTCACGAAGCTCGAATCGTCTGAAGCAAGAAACAGTGCGGCCGCCGCAATTTCCTCAGGACGACCCATCGTTCCCCGCGGGATCAGGGATTCGAACATCTGCTTCGCCTCCTCGGTGAGAACCTGGTCCTGCATCGGTGTGGCGATCGGCCCGGGGTGCAGCACGTTCACCCGGATATTCCTGCCCTTGAGTTCGTTGAGCCACCCGCGTGCGAATGCGTGCAGCGCCGCCTTGCTCGCCGCATAGACGCTGTAACCAGGAAAGCCTTTGATCGAAGCGACTGACCCAGTCATAAAGATCGATCCGCCGTCGTTGAACAGCGCCAACGCCTTCTGCACCGTAAACAGCGTGCCGCGCGCATTCAGGCCGAAGGTCACGTCGAAATGCTGCTCGGTAATCTCGCCCAATGGGACGGCTTCGCCCGTGCCGGCGCTCGCATACAGGATGTCGATCTTGCCCTTTACCCGCTTGACCGTATCGAACAGGCGGTCGAGGTCGTCGAGATTGGCCGCGTCGCCGCGCACTCCGGTCACGTTCCGGCCGATCAGTTTGACGGCCGCGTCGAGCGCCTCCTGCTTTCGGCCCGTGATGAAGACATAGGCGCCTTCTTCTACGAACCGTTTGGCGCTCGCCAGCGCCATGCCGCTCGAGCCACCCGTGATGACTGCGACCTTACCCTCAAGCTTTCCCATGACTTCTCCTTTCGTGGTGTCGGGACAGCATCTGCCCCCGAGACCCTGAACATGGGTCCGCCGGAGTCAGGCGTTGAGTGCGGAAACGCGCACATCGGTGGTGCGAAATCGATCCGGCTGGACGACGGACGCCAGCCGCGACGATTCGGTTCCGCCGGTCGGGATTGGGTCGCGCCAGCCGAAATAGGCTATGATCACCGCCCGTACTGCTGTTCGATGTGTTAGGTACGGGCTTTGGAAGGCGCACCGTGCGGTGCTGGATTGCACCATGATCGACTGGGATGACGTTCGCCACTTTCTTGCCGTCGCGCGCGAAGGCTCGGTGCGGGCTGCCGCCGAGCGCCTCGGTGTGAACCACTCGACCGTGCTTCGACGCATCGCCCAGCTCGAGGAACGCCTCGGGGCGCAGATGTTCGAAAAGCTGCCTTCCGGATACCGCCTGACGGCTGCGGGCGAGGAGGTGCTCGAACTCGCGAACCAGATGGAAGCGTCGTCGCACCAGTTGGAAACGCGCGTCTTCGGGCGCGACCAG
>JARLIU010000046.1 GCA_031291595.1 Ancalomicrobiaceae bacterium
CGCCAATTCAGCCCCCTTCGGCGAAATCGGATCGTGCCGCGTCGCCCTCCCCCCTTGTGGGGGAAGGTGGCCGAAGGCCGGGTGAGGGGTATCTTTCGCATCCACGAAGAAACCGGCGCATTCCCGGCGCCTCGCCCAAGCTCGGCGGTTTGTCGTTCGAAAAGCCCCACCGGAGCATTTTGCCGGCCCA
Organism: Ancalomicrobiaceae bacterium; assembly: GCA_031291595.1. GTDB lineage: Bacteria > Pseudomonadota > Alphaproteobacteria > Rhizobiales > Ancalomicrobiaceae > CAIYYN01. Next base: position 191 of record JARLIU010000046.1, read on the forward strand.
CGGCCGTCGCTGCTCTTCCGGCGCCTCGCCCAAGCTCGGCGCGTTCGTCGTTCGAAAAGCCCCGCTGGGGCTTTTCGTCCCGGCCGATGGGCCGGGACCACTCTTCACCCATTCACCCGCAAGACGCTCGAGATGATCGGCTTCTGCCGGAGTTGCTGGATGATACGGTTCAGGTGTTTCAGGTCCCAGACTTCCAGATCGATGCGGATCTCGTGGAAGTCGCCCCCCTTTCGCATCATCTTGATGTTGTCGATATTGCCGTCGTTGTCGGCGATCACCTGGGCAATCTGGGCGAGCGAGCCCGGCTCGTTCAACGACGTCAGCGCGATGCACGCCGGGAAGCGCACGGGATCGTCGGGATCGATATCCCAGCGCACGTCGAGCCAACGCTCCGGCTGATCGTCGAATTCCTTCAATTCCGGCGACTGGATCGGGTAGACGGTGATGCCCTCGCCGGGCGTCAGAATTCCGACGATGCGATCCCCCGGCACGGCGCCGCCTTCGGGCGCGAACTGCACCGGCAGATCGCCGGATATGCCGCGGATCGGGATCGAATGTTCCTGCGCCTCGGCCTCGCCGGGAACGCGGAATTTCATCGTACGGCCGCGATCGAGGCCGAACCACCCCTCCCCGGCCGTCGGCTTCGGCGATGAGGCGGCGCGCTCGTCCTGATAGTCGGGATAGGCGGCCTTCAGCACCGCTTCCGAACTCAGTTCACCGCGCCCGACGGCGGCGATGAGGTCGGCGATCGCGTTGTGACCGAGACGCGGCGCGGCTTGCGCCAGGATCGAATCCGACAGCGGCCGCTCGGCCCGCTCGAAGGCCCGCTCCAGGATCTGCCGGCCCAAGCCGCCGAACTGCTTTCTGACCGCCTCGCGCGTCGCGCGGCGGATGGCGGCGCGTGCCTTGCCGGTCACCGCGATGTGCTCCCAGGCCGGCGGCGGTATCTGCGCCTTGGAGCGGATGATCTCCACCTCGTCGCCATTCGCCAGTTCCGTCATCAGCGGCATGATGCGGCCGTTGATCTTGGCCCCGACGCAGGTGTTGCCGACGTCGGTGTGCACCGCATAGCCGAAGTCGATCGGCGTGGCGCCGCGCGGCAGGGCGATGATCTTGCCCTTCGGCGTGAAGCAGAACACCTGGTCGTGGAACAGTTCGAGCTTGGTGTTTTCCAGAAACTCTTCCGGATTGAGGTTCGGGTCGTTCAGCCGGTCGACCGTCTCGCGCAGCCAGGTGAAGGCGCCGGATTCGCGCGTGAGCGCACCGTCCTTATAAAGCGCATGCGCCGCGATGCCGTATTCGCAGACCTTGTGCATCTCCTCGGTGCGGATCTGCAATTCGACGCGCTGGCGGCCGGGGCCGACGACGGTGGTGTGGATCGAGCGGTAGTCGTTCTGCTTCGGCGTCGAAATGTAGTCCTTGAAGCGGCCGGGCACCGACGACCAGGTGCGGTGCACGATGCCGAGCGCCCGATAGCAGTCGTCTTCCTTGGCCACGATGACGCGGAAGCCGAAGATGTCGGACAATTGCTCGAAGGAAACGCCTTTGCGCTGCATCTTCAGGAAAATCGAATAGGGCTTCTTCTGCCGACCCTTGACCAACGCCTTGATGTCCGCCGACTGCAGTTTTTCCATCAATGCCTGTTCGATCTTCGGCGTCAGATCCTTGTTCTGCTCGGCCAGCATCGCCAGACGCTGGGTGATCTTATTGTAGGCGTCAGGGTTCAGATAACGGAACGAGAGGTCTTCCAACTCCTCGCGCATGCCCTGCATGCCGATGCGCCCGGCCAGCGGCGCGTAGATCTCCATCGTCTCTTCGGCGATGCGGAAGCGCTTGGCGTCCGGCATGGCGCCGAGGGTGCGCATGTTGTGCAGCCGATCGGCCAGCTTGATCAGCAGCACGCGCACATCGTCGGACACGGCTAGCAGCAGCCGGCGAAAATTCTCCGCCTGCTGCGTCTTCTTGAACACGAAGTCGAGCTTCTTCAGCTTGGTCAGGCTCTCGACCAGCCCGCCGATCTCCTCGCCGAACAGCGCGTCGATCTCGTCGCGCGTCGCATCCGTATCCTCGATGGTGTCGTGCAACAGCGCCACCGCCACCGAAGCGTCGTCGAGGCGCAGGTCGGTCAGGATGGCGGCAACTTCCAGCGGATGCGAAAAATACGGATCGCCCGAGGCGCGGGTCTGCGATCCGTGCTTCATCATGCCGTAGACGTAGGCCTTGTTGAGCAAGGCCTCGTCGGCAGCAGGATTGTAGCGCTTGACGCGCTCGACGAGATCGTATTGTCGCATCATGGCGGCTGTCCCGTCGCATCACTCCCGGGCGGAAGCGGCGGCAGTTGCATGCGGAGGCGCAGGAAGACACTCGAGGATTCGGTCGTCCGCTCGCACGGTCGCATTGGACACCGCCCGCCGGGGCTACGGCAAGGGCCGAAGCGTCAAGCGCCCATTGCGTAAATGCGAAGCCTCGCGCGTTGCCTGGAGAGATGGTCCGACGCGGCAGCGGACCCGCAGGCAAGCCGGTCCGGCGCTGCGGGCACGACGACGCGGCCGCGGCGCAACCGGCGGGAGCCGTCGGTTCGCAAGCCGTAGCGAATAGCGCGGAGGTAACTGAGCCGGCGGCTCAGTCCTCTTCTTCCTTGTCCGGAGGCACCAGACCCTCGAGACCCTTCAGCAGTTCCTCTTCGGACATGCGGTCGAACTGCACGTCGCTGTCGTCGTCGCTTCCAGGTGCGGCGAGCATCGGAACCGTCTCCGGCTCGGGCTCGTCGACCTCGACGAACTTCTGCAGAGAGTGAATGAATTCTTCCTTCAGGTCTTCTGGCGAGACCTTCTCTTCGGCGATCTCGCGCAGCGCAACGACCGGGTTCTTGTCGTTGTCGCGATCGATGGTGATCGGCGAGCCGGACGAGATCGAACGGGCGCGATGACCGGCGAGAAGCACCAGCTCAAACCTGTTTTCCACCTTGTCGATGCAATCCTCGACGGTGACGCGTGCCATTTTGGGTTCTCCGGGGAAATGACGTTCAGCGATACCTAAGGCCGGCGAACGCAAAACGCAAGATTTTCGGCAAGACATCGAGGCTCGCGGCCTCAGGACAACCATCGCTCGACGCGGCGATCCGGGTGTTGCGGACTTTATGCATGTTTTTCCGACTAGCGGCCAGATCTATCAAGTGTGGCCGAAACATGGCAGCCGGTTCTACCCTGCTAAAGTCTGGCTTATTCATTCAGATCAGGACGTTAAGCGCCGCCGTATGCAACCGCTCGAACCGTCGTCTCTTGGGCGACATCACACTCAACTAACGTTTTTGCGATATGATCACGAAGTTGCTGGCCATCTGCTTCGAATTCGGATAAGGTCGCTGGGTTTTCGACGGACCCAGTTTGGTGGGATCTCGTTTCCTTCGCTCGGAATTCCATGGATGGCTGGACATTTCGTGCCGACAAGCGGGTACGTCGCGAACGTGAACCCGGGTGGATCGCTCGCCAATTTCATGCGCGCTCACTCCCGTAGCAACGATAAATCTCAAAGAAGTAAAATATGTTTGATTCACGCGAAAAAGTCGCCTTGTTCATCGACGGGGCTAATCTGTACGCCACATCAAAGGCGCTCGGCTTCGATATAGACTACAAGAGGCTGCTGCAGGACTTCCAGTCGAAAAGCTATCTGGTCCGGGCCTTCTACTACACAGCCCTGATCGAAGACCAAGAGTATTCGTCGATCCGGCCGCTGATCGATTGGCTGGATTATAACGGGTACAGGGTCGTCACCAAGCCGACCAAGGAATTTTTCGATTCGACCGGCCGGCGCAAGATCAAGGCCAATATGGACATCGAGCTCGCGGTCGACGCGATGGAGATGGCTGACCACATCGATCACCTCGTGCTGTTCTCCGGCGACGGCGACTTTCGTCGGCTCGTCGAAGCGATCCAGCGCAAGGGCAAGAAGGTCTCGATCATTTCCACCCTGCAGACTCAGCCGCCGATGATCGCCGACGACCTGCGCCGTCAGGCCGATCATTTCATTGACTTGACCACGCTGCAGTCGCGCATCGGGCGCGATCCGGCCGAACGCGCGGCGCGCCTCGCCGAGCGGGAATCGCAGCGTCGTCAACACGTGCACGACTTCGAAGACGAGTTCGACGACGTTTGATCGCCGATCTCGCGGGGCCTTTCCCACCGCTGTCCGGCCGGCAATTGACGCCGGCCGGCGTGGTGGGTTTCGCGCGGCCGTCAACGGGCCCGGCCGGGGGCCGATGCTGTCACGTCGAGCCGCGTGACCGCTCAATCGGCGCTCATCGGCTTTTGCCCTGATCGGCGGGCCCCAATCGCCCCCCTGTTCGAACTCTCGTGACGGGCGATCGTCTCTCCTTGCAAACTCCGGAACCGGCCATGGCCTGCATCGATGACACCGCGCGGCTCGATCCGGCGCATGATTGCGAGCTCTGTCCACGGCTCGAGCAGTTTCGCCGTGAATGGCGAGCGCGCCAACCGGAGTGGTTCAATGGCCCGGTGCCGACATTCGTCAGCGACGGCGAGGCGCGCCTGCTGGTGGTTGGACTTGCCCCGGGGCTGCGCGGCGCCAACCGCACGGGGCGGCCGTTTACCGGCGACTACGCCGGCGATCTGCTCTATGCGACGCTGGCCGATTTCGGCCTGTCGCTCGGCTCGTTCCAGGCGCGGCCGGATGACGGGTTGAAGCTGACGGGAGCGGCGATCACCAACGCCGTCCGGTGCGTGCCGCCGGAGAACAAGCCGACGCCGGAAGAGATCACGACCTGCCGCCCGTTCCTGCTGCGCACCATCGGGGCGATGCCGCGGCTCGTCGCGATCCTGGCGTTGGGAAAGATCGCGCACGACAGCGTGGTGCGGGCCTTCGGGTTTCCGGCGAGCCGGCTGAAGTTCGTCCACGGCGCGCGGCATGCGCTGGCGGCGGGCCTGACGCTCTACGACAGCTACCATTGCTCGCGCTACAACACGAACACCGGCGTCCTCACCGAGGACATGTTCCGGGCGGTGTTCGAAGCGATGCAGCAGGACGGGGTGTTCGGTTAGCCCTGCGGCAGGTCTTGCTGCGGGCGCACGATGAAGCCGTCCGGATCGGCGACGACAAATTGCCGGACGGATATCGGCCCGACATGGGTCTGGTAGCGGCGGATCCCCATCGGAACCAGCAGCGGCAACCCGGCCGCGATGACGCGGCTATGGACTGTTTCGATGTCCGGCACCGACAGTTGCAGATTCATCACCTGGCCGTATTCCAGCGGTTCGGAACCGGTCGCGTGGGCCGGATAGGGCCGCCCGACCTCCTCCAGCATCCGTTCGGCCCCGTCGAGACCGCGGAAGGAAAACCGCTCGGCCGGCCGATCGTACGAGCACCCGAAAGCCGATCACTCCGCAGTAGACCTCGAGTGACCGCTCAAGATTACCGACATTCAGCTCCGGCACCAGACTCGGACGCATGGGCTAATCGCGCGCCTTCAACAGCCGGCCCTGCTCACGCTTCCAATCGCGGTCCTTTTCGGTCTCGCGCTTGTCGTGCAGCTTCTTGCCGCGGGCGAGCGCCAGTTTGACCTTGGCGCGGCCCTTGTCGTTGAAGTGGATGTCGAGCGGAACGATGGTCAGTCCGTCGCGTTCGGTGGCGGAAAGCAGCTTATTGATCTCTTTGCGATGCATCAGCAACCGGCGAGGCCGCCGCGTCTCATGGTTGAACCGGTTAGCCTGCAAATATTCCGGGATATAGGCGTTGTAGAGCACCATGTCGGTGCCGGCGGTTGCGGCATAGCTGTCGGCAATATTGGCCTTGCCGCCGCGCAACGACTTGATTTCCGTGCCGGACAAGACGATGCCGGCCTCGAAGACGTCGAGAACTTCGTAATTGAAGCGTGCCTTGCGGTTTTCGGCCGCGAGACGGCGCTCGTGCTCCTTGTCGGCGGCCATGGGTCCCCTCAGCGAGATGTGCCTGCGTTAGTTAAGCGGTGCGAGCGTCAGTTCAACAGTCCGGCATGCCGCATCGCCGCGTCGATCTCGGCCTCGACCCCCTTCGATACCGCCACCATCGGCAATCTCAGCTCGTTGCCAATCTTGCCGAGGCGGGACAGCGCGAATTTCGGACCGCCCGGATTGGGCTCGAGGAACAGCGCGCGGTGCAGCGGCATCAGCCGATCCTGGTAATCCAGCGCCTTCGAATAGTTGCCGGCCAGACAGGCCGCCTGAAACTCGGAGACCAGCTTCGGCGCGACGTTGGAGGTGACCGAGATGCAGCCGGCGCCGCCATGCGCCATGTAGCCGAGCGCAGTTCCGTCCTCGCCCGACAGCATGACCCACTCCGGCCCGATCGCCATGCGCTCAAGCGACGGGCGGGTCAGGTTCATGGTGGCGTCCTTGACGCCAATGACATTGCGGCAATCGGTATGGAGCCGCTTCATCGTGTCGACGGAAATATCGACCACCGAACGCGGCGGGATATTGTAGAGGATGATCGGGATGCCGACCTCGGCGTCGACCGCCTTGAAGTGCTGATACAGCCCCTCCTGGTTCGGCTTGTTGTAATAGGGCGAAACGACGAGCAGCGCATTGGCGCCGGCCTTCTCGGCGAAACGGGCGAGATCGATGGCTTCCGCCGTATTGTTGGAGCCGGCACCGGCGATGACCGGCACCCGGCCGGCTGCCACTTCGATGGTGATCTCGATCACCCGCTTGTGCTCGGCATGGCTCATCGTGGCACTTTCGCCAGTGGTACCGCAGGGAACCAGCCCGTTGGTACCCTCGGCGATCTGCCAGGCAACGAAGTCGGCAAAGGTCGGCTCATCGATAGCGCCATTCCTGAACGGCGTAATCAACGCAGTGAGGGATCCCTTGAACGGATTTGCACCCTTGGGCATCTCAGCCATTCCTCTCGACCGAAGTCACTTTCCGCCCCAACATTGCGGCAGGGACCGATTTACGCCATCTCTATGCCACGGTTGATCCGCAGCGTGGGGCGAAACATTAGTCTGTGGCGCCCGCAACGGCAAGCACGACCGGCACGACGAAAGGCGAGAGACGACAAGGCTCTCGCCAGTTCCGACAGTGGACGGGCGGGTTAGGCACATGGCTCGGCCGCTCGTTACGGGGGGGCCAATTAAGGAATTATTGACCCTACACCCTCAATCTTTGCCAGGGGCGGGAGACTTCGCGTCAGGAGTACGGAAATGTTGGCATCCTTTCGGCGGCTCGCCGGTACGGTCTCGGCCGGAGCGAGCGTGCTTGCTATTGGCCTGCTCATTTCGACCGCCATTGCGCACGCCGACGGTGCCACACTGTCACGCGCCTTCGATCTTGCCGCCCACGGCGATGCGCGGGGAGCGGAAGCGCTGAAGTCCGGTCTCGACCGGGTCGAGCAGAAGCTGGTCGACTGGATGCTGATCCGCGTCGGCGTCACCGATTTGCCGGCAACACGCATCACCGAATTTGCCATCACCAATGCGAGTTGGCCGGACCCGGAATTGTTCCGCCGCCGGGCCGAGCAGGCACTCGAGCGCGAACGGCCCGGACCCGAGATCGTCATCCAGGCGTTCCAGGGCAGCCGGCCCTATTCCGACCGTGGCCGCCTGATGCTTGCGCGGGCCTATCTGGCGCTGGGCAAGACGGCGGAAGCGCGCGAGGAGATCCGTGGCGCCTGGCTCAACGACAAGCTGACGGATGCGGACGAAGCGACCATCGCCTCGGAATTCGCCAGTCTGCTCACGCCTGCCGACTACAAGGCGCGGCTCGATCTGGCGCTGTTGACCGGCCAGACGAGCGATGCCCTGCGCATCGCACGACACATCAGCTCGGAGTGGATCAAGCTGGCCGAAGCTCGCATGGCAATCGAGAAGAAGAAGGGCGACGCGGCGAAACTGTTCGCCGCCCTGCCGTCGTCGCTGACGAATGAACCTGCCTATCTGTTCGGCCGGGCGCAGCTGGCACGCCGGCAGGAGCACTGGGACGAGGCGGCGCAGATCCTCATCCGCGCGCCGAAGGATCCGCGCGCCATGGTGGTGCCCGACCAATGGTGGGAGGAGAAGCGCATCGTCTCGCGCAAGATCCTCGACATGGGCAATGCCAAGCTGGCGTATCAGATCGTCAACGGGCATCTCGGCTCGACCCCGGCCGTGCAGGCGGAGGCCGAGTTCCACGCCGGCTGGTATGCGCTGCGCTTCCTCAACCAGCCAGGCGTCGCGCTCAAACATTTCGCCAAGGTCGCCGAAGCCTCGGGCAAGCCGGTGACGCGGGCACGCGCCTTCTACTGGATGGGCCGGGCGGCGGAAGCCGGCGCCAACGGTTCGGCGCGCGACTACTACGCGCGGTCGGCCGAATTCGGCTTCACCTTCTACGGCCAGATGTCGCGGGCCAAACTCGGCATGACCGATCTGGGCTTGAGCCGCACCGTGACGCCGACCTCGGCCGATCGCACCGCGATCGAGCGCGACGACCGCTTCGCCGCGCTGGCCGAACTGATCGCCATCGGGCGCAAGGATCTGGCCGAAACCTTCTTCCGCTACATGGCCGAGACGCTGCCGACGGCAGGCCAGACGGCGGTGCTGATCGACATGGCGGAACGGCAGGGCTGGTACAATTTCGCCGTCATGGCCGGCAAGGCCGCCTCGCAACGCGGGCTCGACATGCAGGCGCTGGCCTTCCCGGTGAAGGGATTGCCGGGAGATATCGATACGTCCGGTCTGGAAAAGGCCTTGGCCTTCGCCATCACCCGGCAGGAGAGCGAGTTTAACCAGGCCGACCGCTCGTCCGCCGGTGCTGTCGGCATCTTCCAGGTGATGCCGGACACCGGCCGCGACGCCGCGAAGATGCTGAAGATCCCATACGACGCCAACGCCTGGCGCACCGATCCGCGCTACAACGTGCGCCTCGGCACGGCCTATGTGAACAATCTCGTCAAGAACTACGACGGCAACTACGTCATGGCGATCGCCGGCTACAACGCCGGTCCGGGCCGCATCCATGAATGGGTGCAGGCATACGGCGATCCGCGTACCGGTCAGATCGACATCGTCGACTGGATGGAGCGCATCCCCTTCTCCGAGACCCGCAACTACGTGCAGCGTGTTCTGGAAAATCTCCAGGTCTACCGCTTCCGGCTCGAAGGCAAGCGCCTTATGATCGCCGAAGACCTCAAGAGAGGCGTCGGCATCAGGGAGGCGACCGGCACGATTGGGACAACCAGCAACTGACCGCACCGGGGCGGCCGACGGCGGGACGAGCCCGCAGGCTGCGCAGTTCGGCGCGCCGGAAGCGGACGAACTCGGCACGATCTATCGTCGGTTCACCTGGCCGAGCGCCGACGGGCTGACCCTCGCGGGCCGGGATTATGGTGCCGGCGGGTCCGACGGCTCAGCGCGCCCGCCATTGCTGTGTCTGCCCGGACTGACGCGCACCTGCCGCGACTTCGCGCCGCTTGCGGCGCGGCTGACCGCTGCCGGGCACCGGTTGATCGTCGCCAACCTGCGTGGCCGGGGCGAATCCGAACGGGCACCCGAACCCAGTCACTACAATCTCGGCAGCGAGACCGACGACGTGCTCAGGCTCGTCGACGGCCTCGGCTTCAAGGCGATCGATGCGATCGGCACCTCGCGCGGCGGACTGATCCTGATGATCCTGGCGATGCGCCGGCCCGGCCTTACCGCCAGGGTGGTGCTCAACGACATCGGCCCGAGGATCGGGCTGGGCGGGCTATTGCGGATCGCCCGCACGATCGGGATCCAGCTCGGCGAACTCGACTGGCCGGCGGCGATCGCTTCGCTCGCCATGAGCCAAGCCGACATGTTCCCCGATCTCGACGAGCGGGGATGGGAGCGCTACGCCCGGCGGCTGTGGCGCGACGTGGGCGGCCGGCCGGCCCAAGATTTCGATCCGGCCATCGGCCACGAACTGGCGACGCTGACGCAGGAAACGCGCCTGCCGGAACTGTGGGAAGCTTTCGCCGTTCTGGCCGAGCGGCCGGTGCTGCTCGTTCGCGGCGTCCTCTCCGAAGTGCTGACGGAAACGACGGCAGCCGAGATGCTGCGGCGGCATGCGACCGTCGAACTCGCCGAAGTGCCGGGCGAAGGCCATGCACCGCTGCTGGAAGACGAGGCGACGCTGCAGCGCATCGCGCAGTTTCTCGACCGCGCCTGAGCGGGCGTCGGTGGCACCCGGTCGCTGCATGGCTGGATTGACAGGCCGAACCGCCGCGGCTCCAGCGTGCCGGAGGTTCTCCCGATACCCCGGCCGACGCCGTGGCGATCACCAAAACGAAAGAACCCGGCGGTTGCCCGCCGGGTTCCTCGTAATCCCGAGAGATCAGTTCGATCAGAACGAGCGCTTGACACGCAGGCCGACGATCCAAGCATCGGCGTCCTTGACGGTCCACTCGGCCTTGGTGGTCGAGGTGAAGTCCACCGCGCGGTATTCCAGGTCACCCGTGATGGTCAGGTTCTTGACCGGAGTCCAGCCGAGGGACATGGCAGCATCATACTGATTGAAGCTAGACCCCTTGAGGCCATCAACCGTGTAGCCAGTCACACCAGCCGCACCACCTTCGAGCTGAACGAACACGGTCGACGAGAAGTTATGCTGGAAACCGACGCCCACGCCCCAAGCCGACGTCAGCTTGGAACCGCCAGAGGTCAGAACAGTCGCATCGCCGACGATGCCACCGGTGCCGACCTGCGGGCCCCACTGCGAGTTCACCCAGTCAAGAGCGCCCTCGCTGTAGCTCGCCTGGATGTCGATCTTGTCGCCAGCGCCGATCATCGGCAGGTTGAAGCCGACATAACCGAGAACGCCCCAGCCTTCCTTGGAGATGTTGTTAACAAGCGCGGCGTTGTTGCTATAAGCCTGATGCAGGCCAGCCGACAACTGAGCCGAGCCCCAAGCCTGGGTGATGGCCAACTGAGCGACCACGTCCGGCGTATGGTTGCCACCGTAGGTGAAGTTGCTCGCGGTCGGAGCGCTGACGCGATTGCCCAGGGTCGAGTCTTCGACCGACAGCGTCGCCGTCACGCCATTGCCGAACGCGAAGGTATAAGCCAACACGTTGGTATGATAGTCAGGCGCCATTTCGCCGAACGCCAGCCCATCGGCGTCGCCGGTATAGTGGGTGAAGAAGGTCTCGGTGTTACCAGCCGTCAACCCGCCCCACTGCACGAAGCCGCGGTTCATGTTGAAGCCGGTGCTGTTGGTGCCGAGCTGACCGCCGCCATTGAAGTCGGCTTCGATCGAGATGTACGAGCGCAGCAGGCCGAAGTCGGTGTTGGTGCGAGCGTCAAAGTCGAGTTCGATTTCCGTGGCGGTCGTCCAGGAACTGGCCGAACGCGGCGAACTGGCGAACTTCAGGGGACTATTAGTGTTCGTGAGCCAGCTGTTCGACGAGCCAGCCAAGTAGCTGGCGCGAGCATAGCCCGAGATCTGCAAGCAGGTGTCCGAGCCCGGGATGTAGAAGAAGCCGGCGCCATAGGCGTCGCAAACCTTCACGTAGTCGACAGCGGCCTTAACCGGATGGCCAAGGTCAGCAGCCTGAGCCGCGCCAGCGGTCATCACAGCAGCGGCGGCGATGGCCAGAGTCTTGATGTTCATGTTGCCTCCTGATGCGTATTCAGCGGGCCGCGCGGCGCCGCCGGTGCAATCGACCAACGACATTTGCCTAACCTTGGGGTAAGCGAATGTAGCGTCGTGCGAGGATATTGCGCCAAGACCGTTCGGGGTGAAAGCGCCGATTGTGCTCGCGGCAGCGTATCTGTCGGCGGTGTTGCGGCGATGTCACAAAGTAGCCAGCGTCATTCGAAGATCTACGGAATCCGCCGGGTTTTCGGTGTTGCAACTGTAAAATGATCCTTAAGACTTCTCGCGGAGATTGCATTTTTCCCATCGAGCACTCGCGTATTAGGCGAATCTTGCTGTCTTCACGTCGCATGTTTTGCCGGCAATGCACGGTAAACGATTCCCCACCGCGGTCGATTTGCGGATGAATTTGCTGTTCGCTGCCGTTCGGCCCATGGGCGAGCGAGTGCGGCAGAATCGGCTGCCAACTCCGCGCCCGGCAGGGACTGGACCGTCCCTTCGCCAACGGCGGATGTCGCGCCTCCAGCGCTGGCCACGGCGCCCGGCGCTGTCCGACCCGCATTCCGCTGAGGCGGCAACGCGCTGCCGATCCTGTGCCGGACGCCGATTCTGTGCCGGATAAAGTGCTGCAGGCTCGGGCGGGCGATCGCTATCTCGAGGGCAGAGCCAAGCCTCGCGACGGATCCGGGCATTGGCCAGACAGCTGCAATCCGGACAGGAGACGCGCTCGGCGGATCGGACGCCCAACCGAATCGGAGGCACCTGCCGAATCGGTGGCGCCTGCGGACAGGTCGAATGGTCCGGAGCCGGGGAAGCGGCAAGCGACCGGTCTGCAGCGCCCAGACGCACCGCAGGACGAGCGCCTGTGTCGCCGCGACCGCGAGGCAACTCGTGGCGCCTGCACCGATCGACACTGGAACGCAAAAATGCGAAGGCCCCGGGGCTGGATCCCCCGGGGCCTTCGTTGCATGGCAATCTCAAGCTTCCTCCTGGCAGTTGGGCCGCGCCGATCGGCTCAGCCCAATGCGCCGGATCAGAAGGTCCGATTGACGCGGATCATCGCTTCCCAGCCGCTGACATTGGCAAGGCCATTGCCGCCATTCAGTGCGGTGTTGGCAGCCCGGGTAGCACCGGTGTAGTTGATCGCGCCGTAGCTCAGGTCAGTCCCGATCGAGAAGTTCGACTTGCCCGTGGGGAACCACACGATGTTGCCATCGATGCCATAGAGCGAGAAGTCGCGAGCGCCGGAGCCCTCAACACCGAGGTAGGTCGCGTCGATGTTGAACTCGAAGTTCGGGTTGAAGACGTGCTTGAAGCTGACGTCCGCACCCCAGTTGGCGGTCTGCTTGAGAGATCCGCCGACAACAGTCCAGTCGTCACCGATGTAGTTTCCGGGATGGAAAGCGGTGCCGATATTGCCCGACCCCTGAGCGCCGGCCGTGAGGAAGCCGAGCGCTCCCTCGGCGTAGCCGGCCATCAGAGCGATCTTGTCGCCCTTGGCAAGCATCGGCAGCAGGATCTCGGTGCCGGCGTTGATGGCCCAGCCCTCCTTCGAACCGACCGTGGCGCTATAGTCCTCGTGCAACGCAGCGCCGATCTGCGCCGAACCCCAAGCCTGGGTGATGTTCAGGTTGGCGACGACGTCCGGCGTATGGTTGCCGCCGTAGGCGTCGGTCTTCTCGTTGCGCAGCAGGTTGTTGTAGGTCGAGTCAGCCGAGGTCGAGTCCTGGATGCCGATGGTCGCGGTCACGCCATTGCCGAAGCTGAAGGTATAGCCGAGTTCGTTCAGCAGCGTGTTCGTCTGATAGAACACGTAGTCCGGACCATAGGAGTAGCCGCCCGACGGAGCGAAGTCGAAGAACGACCGCGCCTTACCAGCCGTCAACCCGCCCCACTGGACGTAGCCGAAGTCCATGTCGGTCTCGTTCAACGATCCGGTGGAATTGCGGATGCGCAGATCGATGTAGGAACGCAGCAGACCGAAGTCGGTGTTGGTGCGCGCATCGAAGTTAACGTAGATGGCCGAACGGGTGAAGTAGGTGTTGCCGGCACGGGTCTTGTCGGCGAAGACGCTGTTCGTAGCGCTTTCACGCGACAGCGTGCCGCCACCGACGCGCTCGTCAAGATAGACGCGGCCACCGATCTTCAGGCAGGTATCGCCGCCCGGGATGTAGAAGAAGCCCGCGCCATAGGCGTCGCAGACTTTCACGTAGTCGACAGCAGCCGCTACCGGATGGCCGAGATCGGCAGCATTGGCAGCCGAAGCCGTAGCAACGGCGGCAACGGCCATCGCGATAAACTTGGACTTCATTGTGAACCCCCTGTTGGTTCCATGTCTTTCGACACCCAAGACGGCCAAATATGGCCCGCCCTTCAAACATGCCGCGAACGTCCTAACGCGGCCCGTCGAACAGTGAGAACATTACCGTTGGCTTTCGTGGAATTGAACCGAAAATTGGCCTGACCAAAGGCATCCGTGTCTCTTCGGAAAGACCAGTTGCCGAATTGACACAGAGGTGGGGCGCCCAGCCTAGCTTTTCCGGGAGGCTCAACGCTATGTGACAGTTTTACGATGAGGGTTGCAGGTTTCCGGGCGACGTCATCCGCCTTTGGACGGTAGTATCCCCTACATGTCGTCCGCAGGCAGCGATTGCGCCGCCGTTGCGAAAATGGCATGTCAGGCAGGCTGTTTTCAGCCAAAACTCCGATGAATCGGCTAGGACACGGCGGCGAACCAAGGAAAGGCGACGCCGTTCGGCCCCGGCGATCGCCCAGTTGGATTCATCGTACGAAATGCGCCGCAGCGCGATTTCCTCTTAGCCGGCTGAGAACAGTGTCGAAATATCGAAGTAATCGCGCTCCGCGCAATTTGACGTTGCGCGATTGTACAACCGGAGAGTTCGAATATGCAGGTGGACGGACAGGCAATGCGGACGATCTGGCGGCAACAGGGTGACGCCGGCGTGTTCATCATCGATCAGACGCAGCTGCCGCATCGATTCGTCACCCGGCGGCTCGCCACCGTTGCCGACGCAGCCGAGGCCATCCTCGCCATGCAGGTGCGGGGCGCCCCGCTGATCGGCGCCGCGGCCGCCTACGGCATGGCGCTCGCAGCCGCGGACGATCCGACTGATTCGGCCCTCGCGGCCGCAGCCGATCTGCTCGCCGGCACGCGGCCGACGGCGGTCAATCTGCAATGGGCCGTGAGCCGCGTGCTGGAACGGCTAACGCCACTGCCGGCCGCAGCTCGCGCGCTGGCGGCCGCGGTGCTCGCCACCGACATCGCTGAACAAGACATCGGGCTCAATCGCGCCATGGGCGCGCACGGCGTCAAGCTGATCGAGGCGATCGCGGCCGAGAAGGGTCCGGGACAACCGGTCAATATCCTCACCCACTGCAATGCCGGCTGGCTCGCCACCGTCGATCGCGGCACGGCGACGGCGCCGATCTACGAGGCATACGAACGCGGCATCGCCATCCATGTCTATGTGGACGAAACGCGGCCGCGCAATCAGGGCGCCTCGTTGACCGCGTGGGAACTCGGCCAGCAGGGCGTCGCCCACACCGTCATTCCCGACAATACCGGCGGTCATCTGATGCAGCACGGGCTCGTCGATCTCGTCATCGTCGGCACCGACCGGACCACGGCGACCGGCGACGTCTGCAACAAGATCGGCACCTACCTGAAGGCCTTGGCCGCCAAGGATAATGGCGTGCCGTTCTATGTCGCGGCGCCGTCGCCGTCGATCGACTTCGCTCTGCGCGACGGCGTCGCCGAGATCCCGATCGAACAGCGTTCGGCCGCCGAAGTCACGCATATGACCGGCGTGACTGCCGCGGGTACGATCGAGACGGTCCGGATCACGCCGGAGGGTTCGCCGGTCGCCAACTACGGCTTCGACGTCACGCCGGCCCGGCTCGTCAGCGGGCTGATTACCGAGCGCGGCGTGATCGCAGCGAACGCGGAAGCGCTCGCCGCCGCGTTCCCGGAGCGGATGATCGCATAGCCGGCCGTGCCGTCACTCACACCTGGTTGCGCTTGGCGAGGCTGTTTTCCCAGGCGAGCGCGTGAGCGACGATGGTGTCGAGATCGTCGTAGCGCGGCACCCAACCGAGCGTCTGGCGGACGCGGTCGGCGAGTGCCACCACCTTGGGGCTGTCGCCGGCGCGGCGCGGGCCGTAGGTGATCGGCAGCTTCACCCCGGAGACCTTCTCCACCGCCCTGAGCACTTCCAGCACCGAGAAGCCGTGCGCATAGCCGCAGTTGGCGATGAGGTTCGGCCCGCCGTTGGCCAGGTGATCGAGGGCGAGGATGTGCGCGGCGATCAGGTCGGTGACGTGGATGTAGTCGCGCACGCCGGTGCCGTCGGGCGTGTCGTAGTCCGTGCCGAACACCGAGATCTCGCTGCGCTTGCCGAGCACCGCCTCGACCGCCACCTTGATCAGATGCGTCGCCCCCTTCGTCGACTGGCCGGTGCGGCCCTTCGGATCGGCGCCGGCGACGTTGAAATACCTGAGCGCCGCATAGCGGAAGTCATGCGCCTTCGACGTGTCGGCCAGCATCATCTCCGTCATCAGCTTCGACGTGCCATAGGGCGACAGGGGCTTCAGCGGCGCGTCCTCCGGCACCGGAATCACTTCCGGGTCGCCGTAGACGGCGGCGGTCGAGGAGAAGACGAAGTTCTTCACCCCGTGGCGCACGGCCGCAGCGATGAGGGCGCGCGATTTGACCGTGTTGTTGAGGTAGTAGGCGAGCGGATCGGAGACCGATTCCGGCACGATGATCGAGCCGGCAAAATGCACGATGGCCGTTACGCCATAGCGCGGGATGAGGTCGTCGAGCAGCGCCTCGTCGCCGATGTCGCCGACGACCAGTTTGGCTTCCGGCGCCACCGCCCAGGCGAAACCGGTCGAAAGCCGGTCAAGCACCACCACGCTCTCGCCGCGATCGGCAAGCGCCCAAACCATGTGACTGCCGATATATCCGGCCCCGCCGGTAACAAGAATGCTCAATGCAACCTCCTGACTGGCCTTGCGACCGATCCAAAGCGAGCTGCCTATCTCCTCCGAACGGCCGCGGGAATCAACTGGGAACATCCCAGCGCGGGTTCGAGGCAGCCCCGGCTGCGGACTCACGCTGGAGCTGTTCGACCGGAAGCCTTTCCATGTCGACCCGACGGGCTGAGTCCGCCGGGACAGGCTTCGGCTCGCCAAGCATGTTGACGGCGCTGTCGCAAGTTTGCTCAACATGTCGTCCAGGGCATGATCGATCAGGACGGGAGCACGGCCGCATGGACGCAGCGGAGTTCGACAAATTCGCCGAAGAA
>JARLIU010000283.1 GCA_031291595.1 Ancalomicrobiaceae bacterium
CGACGTGCGCGGCAAGCCGTGCTCGGAGCGCAAGGCTGCGATCTTCGGCCTGTTTGCCAGCCTCGACGACGCCGAGGCGTTCGAGTTCATCAACGACCACGATCCAGCGCCGCTGCGCGGGATTTTCGACGCAATCGCGCCCGAGGGCTACGCCTGGACCTACGTCGAGCAGGGACCGGATGCCTGGTGCGTCCGCATCGCGCGAGCCTGATACCATGACCGACCTTGCCTCCACCGCCGCCGCGGCACGCCTCGCGCTGAAATCCGTCGACGATCCCGAACTCGGCGTCAATATCGTCGATCTTGGTCTCGTCAGCCGTTTCGATATCGCCGACGGCCGTATCGCCGTCGACCTGATGATGACATCGCCGACCTGTCCGCTCGGCCAGCTGATCGCCGAGACGGCGACCGTCGCGATCGAACGGGCGGTCGGTGCCGGCTGGACCGTCACCGTCGCCCTCGATCGGGTGACGCGCTGGTCGCCGGATCTGGCGATCCCGGAAATCCGCACGCGCTTCGCGCCGCTGCCGGTACCGCGGTTCTTTGCCCGCGCCGGCCATATGTTCGGATGGTAGCGCCATGAAGGTGAAAGTGCTCCTCGCCATCGTTCCGCTCGTTGCCGCCGCAACGGCCATGGCCTGCGGCTTTGCCGGCGGGCTGGCACGGCTTGGGCTAGGCCCGGATAACGCGGTGGCGATCGATGCACATGGCGCCTTCATGATCTGCGGCTTCTTCGGCACGCTGATCGCGCTCGAACGGGCGGTCGCCGGTGGGCGGCTCGCCGACTTCCTCGCTCCTGCCTTCGGTGCTGCCGGCGTGATCTTGACGCACGCCGGTCTGGCCGAAGCCGCCGCCTCGGCCTATGGGCTCTCCGCCCTGATGTTGACGGGCTTGACGCTGCTGGCCGCCATCCGCCAGCCCGAGCCTTTCACGATTCTCATGGCCGGGGCGGCGGCGATCTTCACCTACGGCTGCGTGCTGTGGATCCGAGGCG
Source organism: Ancalomicrobiaceae bacterium (assembly GCA_031291595.1). Classification (GTDB taxonomy): domain Bacteria; phylum Pseudomonadota; class Alphaproteobacteria; order Rhizobiales; family Ancalomicrobiaceae; genus CAIYYN01. The sequence goes on from JARLIU010000283.1 coordinate 995, forward strand.
AGACGGCGGCGGATGTCGCCTATCTCTGGCTCGGCTTCCTCGTTCTCACCGTGCTGGCCGAACGGCTGGAACTGTCGCGGCTGCGCGCTCATTCGCCGGCAGCACTCGGGCTGCTGGGCCTGTTCCTTGCCGTCTTCGTCGGTGCGCTGATCACGGGCGAACCGTGGCAGCACGGCTCGGCGGCGCTCGGGGGCTCGCTCATCGCCGCCGCCCTGTGGTTCCTGTTGCGCGATGTCGCGGTCGTCACCATCCGGCAGCGCGGGCTCGCGCGGTTTTCCGCCGTCTGCCTGATGACCGGCTACGGCTGGCTGATCGTCGCCGGATCGAGCTTGATTGCCTTGCCGCCGGGCGAGGCGATGTTCGGCCACGACATGGCAGTGCACGCCATCGGCCTCGGCTTCGTCCTGTCGATGGTGATGGCGCACGCGCCGATCATCCTGCCGGCAATCGTCGGCCTGAAGGTCCGCTACCAGCCGGCGCTGTACGGGCCGGTCCTGGTGCTGCAGGCCGGCGTCGCGGCGCGGATGTCCGGCGATATCCTGGAAAGCGACCTCGTCCGCCAGGTTTCGGCCGTCCTGACCGTCACCGCGGTCGTGCTCTATCTCGCGATCCTCGTCGTCACCCGGCTGGCGGACCTGCTGGCCGAGCGGCGGCGGCGGCCGTCGCCGGCGCTCTGACCGGCTGAACGACTTGCCGCAGCCGCCAGGCTCGACAGGCGCAGTCAACAGCCGGACCCCAGCGCGACCACCTGGCGTATTTTCGCGGCGAGCGACGGCGCGAATACGCTCCAATTCGGTATTTTTACGCTCATTTTTGTCCGAGACGCCGCCAGCTTCCCGGGACCGAGCTGCAGCCACGGCCACGCGTGCGGGCCGATCGCGCGCGCCTGTCATCACGCCGCTTGCGGTCGCCCATGCGCATGATTAACGTCTTGAAGGCGCCAACCGATCTCGATTGTGCGGACACGCGCCTTGTTTATCTCCGGCCGTCTCCGGCCGCTGCTTTTCCCGTCAGCCAACAGTTGAGAGGAAGTCCCCATGGGCTGGCACATCAGATATACCAGCGAAGGCTGGCACGCCGTCTACAGTCAACAGGCGGAAAATTCCTGCGGCATCGCCTGTATCATCATGATCAACTTCAAACTGAAGAAGTGGCAACTCGGCATGGCCGCTGCCGCGAGCGCCGCGCTCGGCGCCTGGTCCAACCCGCTGATGGACAAGGTGATGCATTCGGCGGTCAAGTCCGAGGCGGAAGTCTATGCCGCATACACCAAATTGACCGGCAAGGCCTATGACGGCAGCCAGTACACCGATATGGACGTGCTGGTGAAGATCCTCAACGAGCTCGGCATCGGCCGTTGGTCGATGGAGTGCGTGCCGGCCGCCAGGTTTGCGGGCAAGCTCATGCTGCAGACCCACGGACCCAAGGCGGCGCCGCTCATGGCACATGTCCAGTGGCGCACGGGCGGGGCCCATTTCGTCGTCTGCGACGAAGTGGATTTCGAAGACAACAAACTCGTCGCCGATTTCTGCGATCCGTGGGATGCCTCGGTGAAGACGCTGGCGATCTCTCCCGGCGCGGGCGTCGCCTACGACACCAAGACCGGACCGGACGTGTTCAGCTTCCTGTCGCCGCATCACGACTACGCTGCCGGCAAGATGGGCGATCTGACCGGCTGGATCGCCTATCGCACGGCAGCTTGAGGCATCAGTTCGGGCGACGGATATGCGGGCCGGTCGTCTCGTCGACGACTTCGGGCTTGTCGGATTCGACCGGCTTCACCCAGCCGCCGCCCAGCGCCTTGGCGAGCGCCACGTGATCCTTGGCGAGGCTGACACGGCTGGCGATCCGCGACGTCTCGGCCGAATAGAGCGATTTCTCGGCGTCGAGGACATCCAGGAAGCTCGATGATCCCGACGTGTAGAGCGCACGGGAGAGTTCGGCGGCCGTGCGGTAGTTGCGGGTGGCTTCGCTGAGCTTGTCCTGATGCACGCGCTCGGCCGATAGCGCCACCAGGGCATTCTCGACATCCTCGAGCGCCGACAGGACCGTCGAGCGCCAAGTGATCAACGTCTGGTCGCGCGTGGCCGCCGCCGCATCGACGGCCGCCTCCAGCCTGCCGCCGGTGAACAGCGGCACATTGACCGACGGTCCCCACGACCAGGCGATGGACGAGGCCTTGAACAACTGGTCGGTCTTGGTGCCGGTGGTCGAGATCGAGCCTGACAGGGTGATCGACGGGTAGCGGGCGGCTTCCGCCGCGCCGATGTCGGCGGTTGCGGCGGCAAGCCGGCGCTCGGCGGCGCGGATGTCCGGCCGGCGCTGCAACAGATCGGCGGGTATGCCGCGCGGCAGCGCCTTCCTGGCCGACGGCACCGCCGCGGACGACTTCATCTCGCCCAACAGCGCCCCCGGCTCGGCGCCGGTCAACAGCCCCAACCGGTGGATCGACTGGGCAAGCGCACTTTCGTAGGCGGGGATGTCGGATTCCGTCGTCGCGGCCAGCGCGTCGGCCTTGGCGACATCGACGGCCGATGCGGTGCCGGCATCGAATTTGTTCCGGGTCAGCTTGGCCGTGCTGCGCTGCGATTCGGCGGTCCGGCGGGCGAGCGCGATCTCGGCCTGATAGCCGCGGGCGTCGATGTAGTAGGAAGCGACGTCGCCGACGAGGGTCAGCAGCGTCGCCTGCAGATCTGCTTCGCTCGCCTCTGCCGTTGCGTTCGCCGCCTCGACGGCGCGTTCGTTGGCGCCGAACAGGTCGATTTCCCAGGAGGCGTCGAGCCCGGCCTGGAACAGGTTGCCGACAGTGGTCTTGCCGCTGCCGGACGTGGTGGCCGGCGTCTGCGAGCGGGTGGCCGAGCCGACGCCATTGAGGCTCGGCCAGAGGTTGCCGGCCTGTTCGCGCCATTGCGCCCGGGCCAGACGGATCTTCGCCTTGGCGGCGGCGACGTCGAGATTGCCGGCAACCGCGCGCTCGATCAGCCGGTCGAGGGTGGGATCACCGAGGTCCCTCCACCATTCGCCGAGTTCGGTGGTCTTCACCTGCCGCAGTGCAGCGGCGTGGTGCCATTGTCCCGGCAGCACGATTGTCGGCAGCGCATAATCCGGACCGACGGCGCAAGCCGAAAGCGCGATGCCGGAGAGCCCAAGCAGCAACACAAGACGGACGGCGCGACGGGGCGCCACGGCAGGGACGGACTGATACATCATGGGTGCTCCGGCGCCGGGGGCGCGGCCGTTGCGGGATCATTCGGGCGTTTGCGGCGCGGGAACAGCTTGCGCACGATGACGAAGAGCATGGGCACGAAGAAGATGCCGAGCACGGTCGCCGCGATCATGCCGCCCATGACGCCGATGCCGATCGAGTTCTGTGCGCCCGAACCCGCCCCCTTGGCGATCGCCAGCGGCATCACGCCGAGGATGAAGGCGAACGAGGTCATCAGGATCGGTCTGAGCCGTTGCCGCGCCGCCGCCAGCGTTGCCTCGATCAGCGGCATGCCGGCCGCCTCGCGTTCAAGCGCGAATTCGACGATGAGGATGGCGTTCTTGGCGGCGAGACCCATGGTCGTCAACAGGCCAACCTTGAAATACACGTCGTTGGTCTGGGCGAACAGAACCGCGGCGGTGAGCGCGCCGAACACGCCGATGGGCACGGCGAGCAAAACGGCAAACGGCACCGACCAGCTTTCGTACAGCGCGGCCAAGCACAGGAACACGACCAGCGCCGAAATCGCATAGAGCGAGGTCGCCTGGTTGCCCGACAGCCGCTCTTGCGCCGACAATCCTGTCCATTGGTGGCCGAACCCGGTCGGCAGGCCGGCGGTCAGCTTGTCGATCTCTTCCATGGCGGTGCCGGAGGAGACACCGGGAGCGGCCGCGCCCTGGATCTCCACCGCCGCCGAGCCGTTGTAACGCTCGAGCCGCGGCGAACCGTAGCTCCAGTGGCTGGACACCAAGGCGGAGAAGGGCACCATCTCGCCGCCGGCATTGCGCACGTGCCAGCGGTCGAGGTCGGCCGGCTGGCGGCGGAACGGCGCATCGGCCTGCAGATAGACCGATTTCACCCGGCCGCGATCGATGAAGTCGTTGACGTAGGCCGAGCCCCAGGCGGTCGACAGCGTGGTGTCGATGTCGGCCAGCGAAATGCCGAGAGCGCTCGCCTTCCCCTGATCGACGTCGATAGTGAACTGCGGCGCATCCTCCTGGCCGTTCGGCCTGGTGCCGAAAAGCAGGGGATCTTTCGCGGCCGCACCGAGCAGCTGGTTGCGCACCTGCATCAGTTTGTCGTGGCCGGCACCGTTGACGTCCTGCAGGTAGAAGTCGAAGCCGTTGTTGTTGCCCATGCCCTGGATCGCCGGCGGGGCAAGCGCGAAGATCTGGGCCTCGCGCACCATGAAGAAATGCCGCATGGCGCGGCCGGCAACCGCCGCGGCGGCCAAGTCCGGCGTGGTGCGCAGCGCAAAGTCCTTCAGCCGGACGAAGACCAGGCCGACGTTCTGGCCCTGGCCGCCGAAGCCGAAGCCGGCAATGGTCATGACGCCGTCGACAGTCTTCTTTTCCTCGGCCAAGTACCAGTTGGCGACGTCGTTCAGCACCTTGATGGTGCGATCCTGAGTGGCACCGACCGGCAACGTCACCGAGGTGAGCAGGATGCCTTGGTCCTCTTCCGGCAGGAAGGAGTTCGGCAGCTTCAGGAACAGATAGCCGGCGCTGCCGCCGATCGCCAGAAAGACGACGACAAAGACGATGGAGTAGCGCACGACGAAGCCGGCGACCGCACCGTAACCGCGGGTGACCAAGTCGAAGCCGCGATTGAACAGGCCGAACAGGCCACCGCCCGAGGCATGATCGGGCGGGCGCTTCAGGATCGAGGCACACAAGGCCGGCGACAGGATCAAGGCAACGAGCACAGACAGCACCATGGCCGAGACGATGGTCACCGAGAACTGGCGGTAGATGACGCCGACGGCGCCGCCGAAGAAGGCCATCGGAATGAAGACGGCGGAGAGCACCGTGGCGATGCCGACGAGTGCGCCGGTGATCTCCCGCATGGACTCGATCGTTGCCTCACGCGGGCTCAAGCCCTTCTCCGTCATCACCCGTTCGACGTTCTCGACGACGACGATGGCGTCGTCGACAAGCAGGCCGATCGCCAGCACCATGGCGAACATGGTCAATGTGTTGATCGAGTATCCTGCGACGGATAGCACCGCGAATGTACCCAGAAGCACGACGGGGACGGCGAGCGTCGGAATGAGGGTCGCCCGGATGTTCTGCAGGAACACCAGCATGACCAGGAAGACGAGGATGACGGCCTCGCCGAGGGTCTTGGCCACCTCCTGGATCGACAGTTTGACAAAGGGGGTGGTATCGTAGGGGTAGACCACCTCGACGTTTTGCGGGAACGTCGGCTTCAGCCGCTCGATCGCCGCCTGCACGGCCTGCGCCGTCGAGATGGCGTTGGCGCCGGTGGCGAGATTGATCGCGAGGCCGCTCGCGGGCTTGCCGTTGTAGTAGCTGTTGTTGATGTAAGATTTGGCGCCCAATTCGACGCGGGCGACGTCATCGATGCGGACGAGCGACCCGTCAGTGCCGCTCTTCAGGATGATCGAGCGGAACTGCTCCGGCGTTTGCAGACGCGAGCGCGCTGTGATCGTGGCGTTGATCTGTTGGCCGACGACTGCCGGCAGGCCACCCAACTGACCGGCCGAGATCTGAGTGTTCTGCGCCTGGATGGCGGAGGCGATATCGCCGGGCATCAGCGAATATTTCGCCAGCTTGTCTGGGTCAAGCCAGATACGCATAGCATAGTTGGCGCCAAACAGCTGGGTTGAGCCAACGCCAGGCACGCGCTTCAAGGTATCGTTGAGAGATGAATCGATGAAGTCAGCGAGATCAATGTTGCTCATCTTGCCGTCGGTTGAGACGAAGCTTACGACGAGCAGAAACCCGGTGGATGCTTTGTTGACGGAGATGCCGGTCGACTGCACGATCTGCGGCAATTGGGCCGTGACCAGTTGCAGCTTGTTCTGCACCTGCATCTGCGCCACGTCGGAATTGGCGCCGCTGGTGAACGTCAGCGTGATCTGCGCCTGACCGGTCGAGGTTGAGGTCGAGGCGATGTAGTCGAGGTTATCGAGCCCGGTCATCCCCTGCTCGATGACCTTGGTCACCGAGTTCTCGACCGTCTGAGCATCCGCGCCGGGATAGGTGGCGTTGATGCTGATGGTGGGGGGGGCAATCTCCGGATAGCGCGAGATTGACAGCGTGTTGACGGCCAGCAGACCCGCCAGCATCACCGTGATGGCGATCACCCACGCAAAAATCGGCCTGTCGATGAAGAAACGCGACATTCAGGTCCTCAAGCGTTCGGTGATCGTCAGTTGGCGCTCGGAGCAGGCGTCCGCGCCGGGCCGCTCGAAGCCGGATCGGTCTGGGACGTCGTCTGCTTGCGCTCGCGCACTTCGCCGGTGGTCTCGTCGAGGATCACTTCGACCGGTTGCACCTGGGCACCCGGGCGGGCCCGCTGGGTGCCGTCGACGATGACGCGGTCGCCGTCGGCCATGCCCTGCACCAGCCAATTGGTGCCGACTGCGTCGCCGAGTTGCAGCACACGTTCCTCGACCTTGTTGTCCTTGCCGACGAACAGCGCGGTCGCTTCGCCCTTGGTGTTGTGGCCGACGGCGCGCTGCGGCATCAGGAAGCTGTTCTCGGCGACGCCTTCCTCGACGAAGGCGCGAACATACATTCCCGGCAGCAGCAGCCTGTCCGGATTGGGGAATTGCGCGCGGAGCGTGAACGTGCCGGTGGTCTGGCTGACGTTGGCCTCGGCAAAGGCGAGGGTGCCGGTGTACTTGTAGATCTCGCCGTTCTCGAGTTTCAGCCGCACCTTGATCCGGTCGCCGGAGAGCTTGATGCGGCCGGCGTCGACCGCGGCGCGGAAATCCAGCAGTCGCCGGCTCGACTGGGTAATGTCGACGTTGATCGGCTCGATGGTGCGGATGGTGGTGAGCAGCGTCGACTGGCTTGCCGTGACGAGAGCGCCCGGCGTCAGGCTCGACTTGTCGATACGGCCGCCGATCGGGGCGCGGATGGTCGTGTAGTCGAGGTTGATCTTGGCCGTCTCGACGTCGGCCTTGGCAACGGCGACGGCGGCCTTGGCCTGGGCCAGCGTGGCGAGCGCGTCGTCGACGTCTTGCTTGGCGACGGCGTTCTGCTTGATCAGCGTCTGGTAGCGCTCGACCTTGGTCTCGGCGCTCGGCACGGCGGCTTCAGCCTTGGCGAGCGCCGCCCGGGTGCTGTCGTAGGCGGCCTGATAGGTCGCGGGATCGATCTGGTACAGCGGATCGCCGGTCTTGACCTCGCCGCCTTCGTTGAACAGCCGTGCCCGGATGATGCCGTTGACCTGCGGGCGCACCTCGGCGACCAGCGAGGCGGCGGTTCGGCCGGGCAGCTCGGCGGTGATCGCGACGGACTGGGGATGGAGCGCGACAACGCCGACTTCCGGACGCTGCTGCGCCGCGCCGGGTGGGACTTGCGCAGCGGCATGTCCGCCGCTGGCCGCCACTATTGCCGCAATGGCCAATGCGCCGATATGTAATACTGCTAAGTAACCGACAGGCTTCAGCAATATCCGGAAATATGTTCCGGCGCCGCCGCTGCACCCGGCAGCAACCGCCCGCGGTCGCCACGTCGTCGCCCAATGACGAAGCGATTCGATTGGCTTGGAGCAAAGATCCGCCGTTTTCCGCGACAGCTGCCGTACCTTGAACATTACCAACTCCCGTCAGCCCCCGAACGGCTTACACCATATGCAAGGCGTCGGGGGGAGTCTATTTTCGTTCAGTTGCGGCCGGTCAGAAAATTGTAACGGATTGTAGGAAGGACACAGACCCGCTGCGACGGACAGCCGGATACGGTCGCCGCCTCCGCATGCCGTCCGGGATGGAGCAGGCCGGGATGCATGCGGCGTTGCGGCCAAGGGTTCGGAAAATTGCGGTCGACAGCGCGAGGCGGCGGCGCGGCAGGCCGCCGTTCGGGACCAGAGCAGGACGCTTTCAGATGGAAGCGCCGAGGCGATCCATCGATGTGCTGAATCACGGCTCTATGAATAGTTTGGCGCTGTTTCAACCGTCACATGATCTCATGTGACGGCATCGCGCTCCAGGGCATGGGACCCGGAAGTGGGAACCGGTTCCGGGCTGATTCCGATGCTCAAGCAAAAAGATGGAGCGCCGGTCCGATTCCAATTGGTCGACCGGCGCTCCAGGGCGACTGCCGGAACCAGCCGTTCCGGTTCAATGCTGGGCAGGCATTAAAAAAGCCCCGGAAACCGGGGCTTCTTGGCGTCCGAGATCTGTCGGCGCGCGGCCGGTCACTTGATCTTGGTTTCCTTGAACTCGACGTGCTTGCGCACAACCGGATCGTACTTGGTGTAAGCCAGCTTCTCGGTCTTGGTGCGCGAATTCTTCTTGGTGACGTAGAAATAGCCGGTGTCGGCGGTCGACAGCAGCTTGATCTTGATCGTGGTTGCCTTGGCCATGGCCCTATTCCTGACTGATGATGTCGATGCCGGTGTTCTGGATGCCGATCGCCGGGATGTCGTCCTGTCGCCGGGGCCCGCGCTTCACAGAGCGGCGCATCGAACCCGATCGCAGCGAACACGAAAGCCCGCCACCTCAAGGCGCGGGCTCGTCGCTTCCCGTCGAAAACGTTCCGCTTTCAATGGCCGAACGTCTCGCCAATGTCAAGGTTCTCCTGCGCCGATTTCGCTCGGCTCGCCGCCGAGATCGGCATCGAACTTGCCGGCGAACCTCGGTCCGAGCCAGCGCCAAGCCCGTTCGGCGAGGACGACGGCGAGGTAGGCGGCGAAAATACCGGCCATGACGTAGGGCGCGCCGTGCGGCGAGTGGCTTGCGGCGAAGGCATCCAACCCGGCACCGATCGCCGGCGGACCGAACAGCATGCCGATCGAGTACATCATGATGAAGGCGGCATTGGCGGCGGCCAGATTGGCCCCGGAATAGCTCGCACCCAGAAGCGTCAGCCCGATGGTGTAGAGACCGGCGACGACGCCGCCCCAGATGACGAGAACCAGCGCGGTCCACCAGAAATTCGGTGCGACCAGCGGCAGGGCGAGCGCGCCGAGAACGCCGATGGCGGCGCAGACGAGCAGCATGTCGCGCCGGTCGATGCGGTCGGAGAGGATGCCGATGGGGATCTGCATCAGGAGATTGCCGAGCGCCACGGCGGAGACCAGCTTGGCGGCGACCCCTTCCGTCAAGCCGAGGCGCAGTCCGTAGATCGGCAGGATCGCCATGCCGCCCGATTCGATGGCGCCGAAGGCAAGCGCGGCGAGCGTCGCAATCGGTGCGGCAAAGACGAAGCCGATGACCGAGCGGCGCGATCCGGGTTCGAGTTCGGGCGTCTCGGCATGGGCGGTCAGCACCGGAAGCGTCGCGGCGAGCAGGATGACCGAGCCGATGGCAAACGGCAGCGGGCCGTGGCTGCCGACGGCGGCGAGCACCGCCGGGCCGGCGGAGAATCCGAGCGACAGGATGGTGGCGTAGATGCCCATCACCAAGCCGCGCCGGCCGGGCGGCGACAGCGAATTGATCCAGAATTCGCTCATGACGAAGGCGACGGTCAGCCCGCCGTGAAACACCAGCCGCAGCGGGAACCAGCCCCAGTAATTCTCGACGATGTGGAAGCCGTAGAACGAGATGCCGGTCGTCAGCAGCGCGCCGATGAGCAGTCGCCAGGCGCCGATGCGGGCGGCGAGCGGCGTGACGAACGGGATGACGACGAGCGAGGCGACGCCGGCGATGGCGGTGTTGAGGCCGATCAGCGATCCCGAGACGCCGCGCGCTTCCAAGACGAGCGAGAGCAGCGGCAGCCCCAGGCTGATGCCGGCACCGACGGCCGCGGCGGACGAAATCATGGCAGCGAGGGCAAGGACCCGAGTCCGGTGAAAGGCCGCCTCGGGGGCGGGCAAGCTACTCGACATGGCGCATTGGCCTCATTCGCTCTCCCAAACCGTCGATATCCGCCAACTCCGGGCGGAATGCGCGCGATCGCAGGCCACTCGGCCGCGCTGCGTCCGAAAGTCCGTCCGGTGAAGCCTCTAAGTGGATGCGCGGCAAAAGTCCACCGCCTATTGCCTTAAACCTGTCGTGCAAAACTCACGCGACTCCGGCTCAGGTCACGTCCGCGCCGCCCGGCGCAGCGGCCGATCAAAGCATCGACCGGATGAAGCCCTTACCGTGCCAGCGGTAATACGGCGCCGGGGCGTCGGGGGCGAGTTCGGCGTCGGTCTCGAGCCGCAGTTGCAGTTCGGCGATGACCGTCAGGGTGATCGACGGCAGGTCCAGCCGGCCGGCCTGCTCGAAGCTCAGCCAGGCCACATCCTCCAATTCGCCAGACGGGCCGAGGCCATCGGCGGTGGCGCCGGCGATCTCGGCTGCGGCGACAGCGAAGAAGCGGGTGTCGAACCGCCGCAGCCGGCCGGGCGGGGTGATGGCGCGGGCAACAAGGCGCAAGGCGGCGAGGCTCGGCACGACTCCGGCTGCGGCGAAGGCGGCAAGGCCATTGGCCGCCGCCGGCTCGCCATCGGCCCGCCTGCGGCCGACGAACAGACCGGCCTCCTCGAACGTCTCGCGCAAGGCCGCCACGCCGAAGGCGCGGGCCCGCGTCGCCGTCCTGCGCCCCTTCATGTCGGACATGAGCTTTTCCAGCACCGCCGGATGATAGTCGTCGGCGAGCCGCACCCGGCTGTCGCCAGCATCGACCTTGCCGCCGGGAAACACATAGGCGCCGGGCAGGAAGGCGTGGCGCCGATGGCGACGTCCCATCAGCACGCGCGCCGGACCGCCCGCGGCGCGATCGAGGATCATCAGCGTCGCCGCATCCTTCGGCCTGAGATTGGCGTGCCGGTGCGAGCGGTCGACGGCATTGAGGCGTTGCAGGAGGTCGTCGGACATCGCCGCAAGCCGGGGATCAGTCGCGTCTCAGGCTGCCGGCCGGATCGGGGATGGCGACGTCTTCGCCACGGCGCGGATCGAAGCCGTGCATGTAGAGCGCCCACTGCAGGCCGATGACGCCGCCCTTGACGATCGGCAGCAGCGTCAGCGACAGGATCAGCGTCAGCGGCAGCCAGATCGCCAGGTGGATCCATTCGGCTGGATGCCAGGCGCGCTCGACCAGGAACATGCCGGCGATAATGATATGGCCGACGATGACGATGGTGATGTAGGGCGGGAAATCGTCGGCGCGGTGGTGGAACAGTTCCTGGCCGCAGGCCGTGCATTCGGCATTGACGGTGGTGTAGCCCTTGAAGATGCGACCCTTGCCGCAGTTCGGGCAGCGACCACGCAGACCGCGACCGATCGCCAGTCCGAGTTCGCGCTTCGGCAGGGCGCTCGGGTCTGTGTCGCCGGATATGGCGGCCATTTCGTCATAGCGGACCGGCATCGGAACCCCTTGTTGTCGTTTTGCCTCGCTGCCGCAGCAGATCCGGCGTCGCATCAATCGGGATGCGCTCAGCGGGCATGTAGAGCGGGTGCGGCGGATTCCGAGATCGCCGGACCGACAATCTGGCTCCGCAGCCATGCAACCTTTTGCCTACCGCCTACCGCCTACCGCCTGGCCCTGGCGCGCGGGCCATGTCCGGACCCGCTGCGGCTGCGGGCACCCATGTCGCGCAATCCGCGCGGCGGCTTCTGGAATTTGCCTTCGCTCAACAGTTCGAAGCGCAGCGCCCCGGCAAACGGCTGCGCCTCGACGAGCCGCACCTCGACGAGATCGCCGAGCCGATGCGTCTCGCCGGTTCGCGACCCGATCAGCGAATGGGTCTTGTCATCGTAGACGAAATATTCCTCGCCCAGCGTCGAGATCGGGATGAATCCGTCAGCACCGGTTTCGTCCAGCCGAATGAACAGGCCGGATTTGGTGACGCCGGACACCTTGCCGCGGAATTCGGCGCCGACCCGGTCCACCAGGTGGCGGGCGATCAGCCGGTCGATGGTCTCGCGTTCGGCCAGCATGGCGCGGCGCTCGGCGGCGGAGATCTCGGCGCCGATGGCTTCCAGCTTGGCGTCCATCGCCTCGGGGAGCCCGTCGGAGCCGAGGCGCAGCGCGCGGATCAGCGCCCGGTGCACGATCAGGTCGGCGTAGCGACGGATCGGCGAGGTGAAATGCGCGTAGCGGCGGAGGTTCAGGCCGAAATGGCCGATGTTGATGGGATTGTACTCGGCTTGCGCCTGCGACCGGAGCACCACCTCGTTGACCAGCCCGGCTTGCGGGGTGTCCGAAAACCGCTCGAGGATGCGGTTGAGGTTCGACGGCCGGATGCCGCCCTTCGAGGCGAGCTTCACGTCGAGCGTGGCGAGAAAATCCTTCAGGCCCTCGATCTTTTCCGGCGAGGGCGCATCGTGGATGCGATAGACGAGCGGCGTGTGTGCCTTCTCCAGCGTCTCGGCGGCGGCGACATTCGCCTGGATCATAAATTCCTCGATGAGCTTATGCGCATCGAGGCGAACCGGCACGATGACCTTGTCGACGGTGCCGTCGGGCTTCAACAGGATTTTCCGCTCGGGCAAGTCGAGATCGAGCGGCTCGCGCTTTTCCCGACCGCGCTTCAAGGCGGCATAGGCGGCCCATAGCGGCTTCAGCACGCCGTCGACGATCGTCTCGGTATGGGCGTTCGGATGGCCGTCGATCGCCGACTGCGCTTCCTGATAGGACAGCTTGGCGGCCGAGCGCATCATGATGCGGTGGAACGAGTGCTCGATCTTATGCCCGTCCGGACCGATGCGCATGCGGACGGCCATGGCCGGCCGGTCGACCTTCTCCTTCAACGAGCACAAGTCGTTGGAGATCCGTTCCGGCAGCATCGGCACGACGCGGTCGGGGAAATACACCGAGTTGCCGCGCCTGAGTGCCTCCCGGTCGAGGCCGGTGCCGGGACGGACGTAAGCCGCGACATCGGCGATCGCCACCGTGAGGACGAAGCCGTTGTGATTATCGCTTGCCGTATCCGGCTCGGCGTAGACCGCGTCGTCGTGGTCCTTGGCGTCGGGCGGGTCGATGGTGACGAGCGGCAGTTTGCGCCAGTCCTCGCGCCCGGCCATGGTCGCCTCGCGGCAATCGGCGGCGTCGGCCAAGATGTGAGCTGAAAACACGTGCGGGATGCCGTGGGTGAGGAGGGCGATTTCGGTGACCGCCTTCTCGGTCGCCATCGAGCCGATGACCTCGCGCACTTTCGCCCGCGGCAGGCCGAAGCGGCCCAGGCGGGCGACATCCACCGACACCAGATCGCCGTCGCGGGCGTCCTTGAGGTCGGCTTCGGCGACGGCATATTCCTTCGACTTCTTGTCGATGGGTATGACCTTGGCGTTGCCGTCCGGGCCGACGCGCAGAATGCCGAGCCCGGCGGCCGGGCGCTTTTCCAAGACCCGGATGATGCGGGCGGCGTAGGGCGCCTCCTCGCCCTTGCGATGGCGCTCGACGATCTTCAGGAGGACCCGGTCGCCGACGCCGGCGGCCGGGCCGCTGCGGCGGATGCTGTCCGGCAGCACCAGGATTTTCGGCGACGGTCCGGCCTCGTCCTCGTCCCATTCGTCGGGCACGGCCAGGAGTTCGCCGTCGCCATCGCGTGTCGTGACGGCGGCGACGACGACCTCCGGCAGTTCGCCGGCCGGCACCAGCCGCTTGCGGTGCTTTTCCACCGTGCCGACCTCGGTCAGTTCCTTCAGCAGCCGCTTCAACGCAATCTTGGCGCCTCCGGACAGTTTGAAGGCGCGGGCGATCTCACGTTTGCCGGCCTTGCCGGGGTTCTCGGCGATGAAGGCGACCAGTTCGTCGCGGCTCGGCAATTCGCCGGGGATGCGCGGCGCGGTGGATTTGGCCGACTTGGACTTTCCGGCCGGCTGAGCCTCGGCCTTGGCGGACGTGGCAGCGGTCGGTTTGGCGGCGGTGCGGCGGGCCCGGCGATTGGGCGCGGCAGCGGGCGGGACGTCGGTCGCCGGATCGGCAACGGGCGCCGACTCCGTCGCGGCCGGCTCCGTCGCGGCAGACGTCGCGGCATCGGGCAGCGGAGCGGCGCCTTCAAGTTGGGCCGCGGTGTCTGAGGGGGAAGGGGGTTTGGGGCGTCTCGCCAAGGAATCGCATCCGGTTATCGGGCGCACATAGTGTAGCGCCCGGTGGGGATCAAGGAGAGCCGGCGTTTTGGATATTATCGGCAGCTTGCACTCGACTGCTGCCGGCGCCTATCCTACCAGCCCGACGAGCCCGGAGCCGTGGCGTTCCAGCCGTCCGGCGAGGTCGAGTTCCAACAGGATCAGCTGCACGACGGCGGGCCGCAAACCGGTGGCGCGGATGATGTCGTCGATCGGCGTCGGGGTGAAGCCGAGTGCCTCGCCGACGAGCGTGCGCGCCCGGTCCATGTCGCGCGCACCGTCGTCGTCCGGTTCGTAGCTCGGCTCGGAGGCGGAGGCGTCTGGCGGCTCCCACTCCGCCATGGGTTTCAGCGCCTCGATCAGATGCTCGGGCGAGGCGATCAGCGTCGCGCCCGAACGGATCAGCTCGTTGCAGCCTTCCGCACGCGGATCCAAAGGGCTGCCCGGCACGGCGAAGACGTCGCGGCCCTGTTCGGCGGCAAAGCGGGCGGTGTGCAGCGAACCGGAGCGGGCGGCGGCCTCGACCACCACGACGCCGAGCGCCATGCCGGAGATCAGCCGGTTGCGGCGGGGAAAATCGCGCGCGCGCGGCTCCCAGCCGAACGGCATTTCCGAGACGAGGGCGCCGGCTTTCGCCACGATATCGGCGGCGAGACCAGCGTGTTCGGGCGGGTAGAGCTTGTCGAGCCCACCGGCGAGCACGCCGATGGTGCCGGTCGAAACCGCCGCCTGGTGCGCGGCGGCGTCGATGCCGCGAGCCAGGCCGGAAACGACGACGTATCCCGCTTCGCCGGCGCCGCTGGCGAGGATGCCGGCGAATTTCCGCCCCGCCAGCGAGGCGTTGCGGGCGCCGACGATGGCGACCGTCGGGCGGTCGAACAGGCCGGGATCGAACAGGCCGGGCGGTCGCGACCCCAGCCCCAGCCGGCCGACGCCGCCTTGCACGGCGAGGAGCGGCGGCGGACCTTCGATGGCGCGCAGGTAGCGGGGATAGCCGGGCTCGCCCAAGGCGACGAAACGGGCGCCGAGCCGGTGCGCGGCTTCGAGTTCGCGGTCGATCTCGTCGTTGCCGGCGATGCGAATGCGGCTCCTGGCGCCGCCGCGGCGGGCAAGTTCGGGGAGAGCATCAAGTGCCCTGTCGGCGGAGCCAAAATGATTGACCAGGGCGCGGAAGGTCACAGGTCCGACGTTTTCCGAGCGGATCAGCCGCAGCCAGGCACGGCGCTGCGCCTCCGATAGCGCCAGACCGGCGGCGCCGGGGAGCGGCCGATCCTCGCTCATGCCGCGGCGCTCCGGGCGAGGCGCTCCGGCCGACAATCGAGGACGTGCGCGGGAGGGAAGGGCGGCATGCGGCAGTCCGGCGGCGGGCGATCGCCGGGATATTCAACCCTGGCCCAAGGAATTGCAATCCCTGATCATTCCGCCACAATCCCAGGCACGGTCACTCGGGGTCGGTCGGTTCGGCCGGCTTGGTCGATTCGGTGGCGGCGGGCTTCTTTCCCAGGCTGATGCGCGATTCGGTGCCGGCGATGAGCCGGGCGATATTGGCGCGGTGAGTGAAGAACACGAAGGCGGAGAGCACCACGAGCACGACGCCGAGGCTCACCTGCGGCGCGGATGACGGCGCCTCGCCGCCGGCCGCGAGCGTGACCGACAGCGCAAGCACGCCGATCGGGGTCAGTGTCGCGGCGGTGAGCGCCGCCAGCGAGGAGATGCGGAACAGCCATGCCGTCGCCAGCCAGATCAGGCAGAAGGCGATGGCGGCCGGCCAATACAACCCCAATTGCACGCCGATGTAGGTGGCAACCCCCTTGCCGCCCTTGAACCGCAGCCAGACGGGGAAGATGTGGCCGATGAAGGCGCCGATGCCGGCGGCGATCGCTGCCCCTTCGCCCCAGGTGTAGCGCATCACCAGGATGACGACCGTTCCCTTCAGCACGTCGGCCAGCAGTGTCGCCGCGGCGAGCGGCTTGTTGCCGGTTCGCAAGACATTGGTGGCGCCGATGTTGCCCGAACCGATGGCGCGGACGTCGCCGAGGCCGGCCGCCCACGTAAACAGCAGGCCGAAGGGGATCGAGCCGGCGAGATAGCCGATCAGGACGGCAACGCGGATGATGGGATCGTAGGCGGACATGGCAGCACCAGCAGTTTCGGGCCGGCGCTTCTGATGGGTGCCGGCGTGGCGCATTGGTAGCCGAGTGGGCGTGCGGCGTCCATCGGCAGCAATCGGACCCCCAATGCGACGATCGGCGCCGCCCGTCATGCACGCGTCACGGCCGGCCACTACGCGGAACTGAATGCGTCTATGAGGGAGGTCGAGACGATGATCCGTTCAATTCTGCTTCGCGGCATGGCGAGCCTTGCGGTCGCCACCGCGCTGACCGCGCCTGCCGCCGCCACGACGTTCAAGGACGCCGGGCATCCGGTGCAGCATGTGCTGCTCGTCAGCATCGACGGACTGCATGCCGAAGACCTGGCGCTCTACGCCAAGGCGCATCCGGGTTCGGCGCTCGGCAAGCTCGTCGCCAAGGGGACGGTCTACAGTCAGGCGATGACGCCGGCGCCGGCCGACAGTTTCCCCGGCCTGTTGTCGTTCCTCACCGGCGGCACGCCCAAATCGACCGGCGTCCTCTATGACGACAGCTTCGACCGCGCCTTGTCGCCGCCCGGCTCCGACTGCACGCAAAAAGGCGCCGAGGTGGTGTTCGACGAGGCCGCCTCGAAGAACGAAAAGGACGTCGCCACCACAATCGACGAGGCCAAGCTGCCGCGCGATCCGGCGAAGGCTTGCGCCCCATTGTTCCCGCACCAGTATCTGCGCGTCAACACCATCTTCGAGGTGATCAAGGCTGCCGGCGGACGCACCGCCTGGTCGGACAAGCATCCGGCCTACGACCTCGTCAACGGTCCCTCCGGCAAGGGTGTCGACGACCTGTTCGTGCCGGAGATCGCGGCCGACGACGTCACCGACTCGGTTGCCAAGACCGAGGCCTACGACGACACCAAGGTTGCTGCGGTCTTGAACGAGATCGCCGGCCACGATCATGCCGGTACCGGGTCCGCGCCGGTGCCGACCATCCTCGGTCTGAATTTCCAGGCGGTCAGCGTGGCGCAGAAGCTGAAGGGCGTCGGCTACAAGGACGCGGCGTTCACGCCGTCGGACGGGCTTGCCGAGGCGCTCGCCCATACCGATGCCTCGCTTGGCAAGTTCGCCGATGCGCTGGCCAACGCCGGCATTGCCGACAAGACGCTGGTCATCGTGTCGGCCAAGCACGGTCAATCGCCGGTGGATCCGAGCTTGCGCAAGATCCTCGACAAGAAGGCGCTGACCAAGGCGATCGAGGCGGCGGCGCCGGGTGGCATCGCCCATACGACTTATGATGCCGCCGCCTACATCTGGCTGAAGAATCAGGCGGAAGCGCCGGCCGTCGCCAAGATGCTGGAAGACCGCAAGGCCGAGTTCTCGGTCGCCAAGGTCTACCAGGGCGCTTCCTTGAGCGAATTCTTCAACGATCCGAACACCGACGGCCGCATGCCCGACGTGATGATGCAGCCGGTCGAGGGCGTGATTATCACCAAGGCCAATGCGTCGAAGATCGCCGAGCACGGCGGTTCGCTCACCCCGGACCGGCACGTGGCGCTGGTCGTCGCCGGCCCGGGCATCGCCGCCGGCACGGTCGAGACGGCCGTTGCCACCACCTCGGTGGCCCCGAGCATTCTGGCGGCGCTCGGCCTCGACCCGAATGCGCTCCAGGCGGTGAAGGCCGAAGGCACCAAGCCGCTGCCGGTCGCGGCGCGCTGATCGGAGGGCCTTGCGCCAGGCGCGAGCCGGCCGGATTGCTTCGGCTGGCTCGCGTAGGTTGAAAATCTAATTGCGTGAGCTGCAGGTCGATTGCAAGGTGAGGCTGTCTGGCAGGTGTGGCGCCTCAGGCAAAGCAACCTATCGTGTCGGTGGCATTTGGAGTGACCTGATGATGCCCATGCTGAAGACGGGCGCGTCGCGCCTGGCAGTGGTTTTGTGCGCGATGGCAGTGGCAGGCACCCTGCCTGCTCACGCGCTCGAATTTTCGGTCAGCGGCAATGTGCTGCATATGGCCGGACCGATCAAATCGGGCGACGGGGTCAAGTTCCGCGAGTTCTACCAGCCGCTCAAGGGCAAGATCCGCATCGTCGACCTCAACAGCTCCGGCGGCAAGCTCGATCCGGCCGACGAGATCGCCAATGTCATCCGCGCCGACGGGCTGACAACGGTCATCGACGCCAACCGCTCGATCTGTGCCAGCGCTTGCACGGTGCTGTTCATCAGCGGCGTCAAACGGCACTATGTCAATGCGAGTGCGATCCAGGACGGCGTCGGACCGTGGGGCAGGTGGGGTCTGGCGTTCCATGAAGGCAACAATCAGCTCAGTATGGACGCAAACCACTACTCCGGCGCTGCGTCGGCGCTGATGATAGCCGACTATTACAGCTTTGGCGTCGGAACGGCGGCCAGCCTGCTGACCAAGGCGCCGCCGGAGAAGCTCTACTACGTCTCCCCGGCAACCGCCCAATCGCTCAACATCGCCACGAGCGTGAGCCCGCCTGAAGGATGGTCGGGACGCGAGGTCGCGGTCGTGGCAAAAAGCGGCAGCCCAAGGAGCGGCCACGGCAGCGCCGGCACACAGCCCCGCCGCCACTGACGGCCGGTCGTCCGCCGCCGGCCGCGCCATTTCTGCGGGCGGTCGTTGACGTGGAGCGGGCCCGGCCCTGGCGTCCGGGATCAGCCCTCGAACACCGTCTCGCCGCCGACGATCGTCCTGACCACACGACCCTCGAAACGGGCTTCCTCATAGGGCGTGTTCTTCGAATGCGACTTCAGCTGCGAGCGGACCACCACCCAGGCGAGGTTGGGGTCGACGACGATCAGGGCGGCCGGCGCGCCGGGCGACAAGGTGCCGACGTCGAGCCCGAGCCGACGGGCGGGGTTGAGCGCCAGCACGGCGAACAGCCTGAGCCAGTCGAGATCGCCGTTGTGGACGAGGCGCATGGCGGCGGGCAGCAGGGTCTCCAGCCCGATGGCGCCGGAACCGGCCTCGGCGAACGGGTGGCGCTTCATCTCCACGTCCTGCGGGTCGTGGCTGGAGACCACCACGTCGATGGTGCCGTCGGCCAGGCCGGCGACGACCGCCAGACGATCCTCTTCGGCGCGTAACGGCGGCGACAGCTTCAGGAACGACCGGTAGGTGCCGATGTCGAGCTCGTTCAGCGTCAGGTGCGCCACCGAGACGCCGGCCGTGACGTCGAGGCCGCGCGCCTTGGCCGCACGAATGATTTCGACGGAGTCAGAGGTCGAGATCTGCGCCGCGTGGTAGCGGCCGCCGGTCAGTGCCACCAGCCGCATGTCGCGCTCGAGCATGATGATCTCGGCTTCGCGCGGGATGCCGGCCAGGCCCAGCCGCGTGGCGAACTCGCCCTCGGTGACGACGCCGGCGGCGGCGAGCGTCGGCTCTTCGACGTGGTGCACGATGAGGGCGCCGAAATCCCTAGCGTAGCGCAGGGACCGGCGCATGACGAGCGCCGAGGACACCGACTGGCGGCCGTCGGTGAAGGCGACGGCGCCGGCTTCCGACAGCAGCCCGATCTCCACCGTCTCGTTGCCTTTGAGCCCGCGGGTCAGCGCCGCCATCGGATGCACGCGGACCCGCGCCGTGTCGCGGGCGCGGCGCATGACGAAATCGACCAGGGCGGGATCGTCGATCACCGGATCGGTGTCCGGCATGGTGATCATGGTGGTCACCCCGCCAGCGGCGGCGGCGCGCGATGCCGAGGCGATCGTCTCGCGGTGCTCGTGGCCGGGTTCGCCGATGAACACGCGCATGTCGACCAGACCGGGGGCGACGATCTTGCCGGCACAATCGACGATCTCCCAGCCGTCGGGCGTGCCCTGGTTCAACACTTCCGGTCCGGCGGCGATGATGCGGCCTTCCGCCACGAGCACGGCACCGGGCGCGTCGAGCCCGCGAGCCGGGTCGATGACGCGGGCGGAGGAAAACACGGTCGGGCGGGCCGGATCGGTCAAGCGGCGGTTCGGCGTGGTCACGGGCATGGGGCGGTTCTCGCTTCGGCGAATGCGGCGGCTGCGGCACCGGTCTGCGTCGGGCAGGGGGTCTCGGGCGGGCCGGACCGGCTCAATAATTCGGCAGGTGTTCGGCGAGCGCTTCCAACACCGCCATGCGGACGGCAACGCCCATTTCCACCTGCTCGGCGATGAGGCTCTGCGGTCCGTCGGCGACTTCCGGGTCGATCTCGACGCCGCGGTTCATCGGCCCGGGATGCATGACGAGCGCTTCCGGCTTGGCGAAGGCGAGCTTCTCCTGGTCGAGCCCCCAGTAGCGGAAGTATTCCCGGACCGAGGGCACGAAGGAGCCAGCCATGCGCTCGCGCTGCAGGCGCAGCATCATGACGATGTCGGCATCCTTCAGCCCGTCGCGCATCGAGGTATGGACGCTGACGCCCATGCGCTCGATGCCCTTCGGCATCAGCGTCGACGGCCCGACGACCCGCACCCGGGCGCCGAGGGTGTTGAGGAGGATGATGTTGGAGCGGGCGACGCGGGAGTGCAGCACGTCGCCGCAGATGGCGATCGTCAGCCGGGAAATGTCGCCCATGTGGCGGCGCATGGTGAGGGCATCGAGCAGCGCCTGGGTCGGGTGCTCGTGCGCGCCGTCGCCGGCGTTGATGACCGAGCACGAGACTTTTCGGGCGAGAAGATGCACCGCGCCGGCGGCATGATGGCGCACGACCAGGATGTCGGGCCGCATGGCGTTCAGCGTCTGCGCCGTGTCGATCAGCGTCTCGCCTTTTTTCACCGACGAAGAGGCGACCGACATGTTCATCACGTCGGCGCCCAGACGTTTGCCGGCGATCTCGAACGACGATTGGGTGCGGGTGGAGGCTTCGAAGAACAGATTGATCTGCGTGCGGCCGCGCAGCACGTTCTTCTTCTTCTCGACTTGGCGCGACACGAGGATCTCGCCCTCGGCCCGATCGAGCAGGGCGTTGATATCGCCCGCGCTCAGCCCCTCGATCCCGAGGAGGTGCTTTTGAGGGAAGATCCCGGGCGGCAAGTCCGGCCCGCCCGCCGGTTCGGTCGTGTCCATCGAAGACGGTCCTATAGGCGGGAACCGGGATGCGGACAAGGGGCAGCGTGCAGGTAACGGCCGGCTCCACGGCTATTTTGTCGGGAAGCCGAGCCGGCCCAGCCCCGGCGCCGCCATTCCCGTCATCTGTGCAGAACCCTAAGCTGATGTGCACGCAGGATTACCCTCGCGCCTTCGGCTTTTAGCCATGCTAGGCTGACATTTGCCGAAAAACCCGAATCGAGCGAAAGGCCGCCTGGATGTCCGGGTCGAGATTCGACACGCACGATGTCTTCAATCAGCCGCCGCCGTTCCCCGTGGTGAATGCGCTCGAGTCCGATCCCGTGCTCATCGGAGCGCTCGATCATACGCTCGATGCGAGCGCCGAAAAGGCGCTGATGGCGCACGGCGCCTTCTGGGGCTCGTTCGAGGCGCGCGAACTGGCGCGACTGGCGCTGAAGTCGCCGCCGACGCTGCTGATCCACGATGCGAGCGGCCGCCGGATCGATACGATCGAGCATCATCCCGCCTACCACGCGCTGATGCGCCGCTCGGCCGAGGCCGGGCTCGGCGCCCCGCCTGCCAAAGGTCAGGGTGCGCCGCCGCATGCCGAATCGCACCGCGCCGCCCGACTGTTCCTGACCGCGCAGACCGAGCCGGGACATCTCGCCGCCTTCACCGCCTCGCATGCGGCAGGCGGCGTCTTGGATCTGGCCGGCGGCGATGCGGCGCAGGCCTGGATCGACGGCTTGGCGACCGGTCGCTACGACCACCGGCCGCTGCCGCTGGAGCAGAAGGCGGGAGTGACGATCTCGGTCGGGCTGACCGAGAAGCAGGGCGGCGTCGAGCCGCTCGATTCGACGACCGCGGCGACCCCGTCGGCGGCCGGCTATCACCGGCTGATCGGCCACAAATGGTTCCTGTCGGCGCCGGCGAGCGATGCGGCCATCATCCTCGCCGAGGCGCCTGGCGGGCCGTCGGCCTTCCTGGTGCCGCGGTTCCGGACCGACGGCTCGGCCAATCCGATGCGGTTCGTTCGGCTGAAGGACACATTCGGCATGCGTGTCACGGCGACGGCCGAAATCGACCTCGCCGATGCCGACGGCTATCTGTTGGGCGGGGAGGGCGACGGGCCGACGCTGATCGGCGAAGCGCTCAGCCGGCTGCGGCTCGATGCCACGGTGATTGCGGCCGGCCAGATGCGGGCAGCCTTGGCGCATGCGGTGCACCATTGCCGGCATCGTGCCGTCTCCGGCGAACGCCTGGTCGATCTCGATCTGATGACGCGGGTGCTGGCCGACATGGCGCTCGACGTGGCCGGCGCCACGGTGCTTGCCATGCGGTTGGCCCAGGCGCGCGATCTGGCCGCGACCGACCAGCAGGAGGCGGCCTATTTCCGCGTGGTATTGCCGGCGGCGAAATACTGGATCGCCAAGACCGGCGTCGCGGTGGCGGCGGAAGCGATGGAATGCGTCGGCGGCAACGGCTATGTTGAATTGGGCGGCATGCCGAAATTCCTGCGCGACGCGCCGGCGAACGTCTTATGGGCAGGGCCGGGCAACGTGTTGGCGCTCGATCTCATCGACGTGCTTGCCGCCGATCCGACAGCGCTCGATGCGCCGCTCGCCGAATTCACCACCGAACTCGGGCGCGGCGGCGCCGTCTCCACCGAAGTCATCCGCGCCGCGGCGACCGCCTGCCAGGAGGATCGCGGCTCGGCTCGCATCCTCGCCGAACAGTTGGCGCTGGCGGCAGCGGCGGCGGCCTTGCATCGCTATTCGCCGCGGGCGATCACCGACGCCTTCCTCGATACGCGCCTGTCGGGACCCTGGCGCGCGACCTACGGTATGCTTGACGGCCGCTACGATGCCCGCGGCATCGTCGACTACGCCTTCCATGGGTTGTAGCCGCCGGACGCCGGGATTGGCCATTCGACCGATGGGCGCGAAAGCGCGTTTCGCGCGCTGATTTTATCTGCTACAATTCGTGTATGCTTGGGTTGCACCCGACGGAACACCGGGCCGAGCCTCAGTGCGACGACCCCGATGGGTGAGGGTCATGCTGCAGCGGCTTGTCGGCATGGGCATAGTTCGCGGCTTCTTCGCGCGCCATGTCGATGAGATAGGCCAGAAATTTCAACTCGGACTTCATCGCCAATTCGCGCAGCCGCGATGCTTCGCGCTCGATGAGCGTGGCAGTTTCGAGTTGAGGGGCGGTCATCTTGAGGGGGGTCTTCGTCATTTTGGGGGCCCGGGATGTCAATCGCGCAATCGCCGTTCGAAGGGTCGACGACCTGAGGCTGCGGCGATACAACTATTGATTGTTGATGTACACCTAACATGCTATAGATAGTTGCATGTTCGTCAAACAATTGCAAGTTGAATTTTACATACCCGTTCGGCGAAATCGAAAACAGCGCACTTGACCGCGGGCCCGGCACCGTCCAATTCATGGGCCTTCGACCGCACGACCCTCAATCATTCGGTCGGGGAAGCTCGTTCAGCCGTCCGACCGGATTCGTCCGGTGGTCGGCCGGAGGTGTTTGGTGCCTGCCGGGACGCTTGCGTCGAGTGGTGGGGTGAACGCGGATCTACCTGGATAAGCGGCGAACAGATGAATGTCGTGATCGTCGAATCACCGGCCAAGGCGAAGACCATCAACAAGTACCTCGGCTCGGACTACGAGGTGCTGGCTTCGTACGGTCATGTGCGCGACTTGCCCGCCAAGGACGGATCCGTCCGGCCGGACGAGGACTTCGCCATGGATTGGGAGATCGACGGCAAGGGCGCCAAGCGACTTGCCGACATCGCCCGTGCGGTGAAGGGCGCCAAACGCGTCATTCTCGCCACCGACCCGGATCGCGAAGGCGAGGCGATTTCCTGGCACGTTCTTCAAGTGCTCAAAGACAAACGCGCGATCAAGGACCAGACGGTCGAGCGCGTCGTGTTCAACGCCATCACCAAGCAGGCGGTGTTGGAGGCGATGAAGAATCCGCGGCAGATCGACGTGCCGCTGGTCGATGCCTATCTGGCGCGCCGGGCGCTCGACTATCTCGTCGGCTTCAATCTGTCGCCGGTGTTGTGGCGCAAGCTCCCCGGCGCCAAGTCTGCCGGCCGGGTGCAGTCCGTCGCGCTCAGATTGATCTGCGACCGCGAGGCCGAGATCGAGCGCTTCCTGCCGCAGGAATACTGGTCGATTCTCGTTCGGCTGGCGACGCCGAAAGCCGATGAGTTCGACGCGCGCGTCGTCGGCTTCTCCGGTGCCAAGCTCGGGCCCCGCGACGTGAAGAACGGTGGCGAGGCGAGCCGTATCGAGGCGCTGCTGAAGGGCGCCAGCTATTCGGTGGCGAGCATCGAAGCCAAGCCCGTCCGCCGCAACCCCTATCCGCCGTTCACCACTTCCACGCTGCAGCAATCGGCAAGCTATGCGCTCGGCCTGTCGGCGGCACGCACCATGCAGGTGGCGCAGCGGCTGTACGAAGGCGTCGATCTCGGGGGCGAGTCGATCGGCCTGATCACCTATATGCGAACGGACGGCGTCGACATCGCGCCGGAAGCCATCGCCGGCATTCGCAAGGTGATTGCCGAGGACTTCGGCGACAAGTACCTGCCGGAGAAGCCGCGGCACTATACCGCCAAGGCGAAGAACGCGCAGGAAGCGCACGAGGCCATCCGCCCAACCGATCTCTCCCGCCGGCCGAAGGATGTCGCCCGCTTCCTCGAACCGGAACAGGCCAAGCTCTATGAACTGGTGTGGAAGCGGACCGTCGCCAGCCAGATGGAATCGGCGGTGATGGAACGCACCACCGTCGAGATCGTCGCCTCGAAGGGGGCGGAGCGGGCGGATCTCAGGGCCGTCGGCTCGGTGGTGCGCTTTCCGGGCTTCCTGGCGCTGCTGGCCGAAGGCCGTGACGACGAGGAGGACGAGGAGAACCGCCGTCTGCCGGCCATGGCGGCGAAGGATCCCCTGTCGGAGAAGAAGATCACCACGGACCAGCATTTCACCGAGCCGCCGCCGCGCTACACCGAGGCGACGCTGGTCAAGAAGATGGAAGAGCTCGGCATCGGCCGTCCCTCGACCTATGCCGCCACGCTGCAGGTGTTGCGCGATCGCAATTACGTCGTCCTGGACAAGCGCCGGCTGATTCCCGACGATCGCGGCAGACTGGTCACCGCTTTCCTGCAGTCGTTCTTCAGCCGCTACGTCGAATACGATTTCACCGCAGACCTGGAAGAGAGCCTCGACAAGGTCTCCAACGGCGAGTTGCCGTGGCGGGACGTGCTGCGCGTCTTCTGGGAACAGTTCAGCGCCTCGCTCGCCGAGACGAAGGAACTGCGCATGACCGACGTCATTGAGGCGATCAATACCCTCCTCGGTGACCATATCTTCCCGGCCAGGGCCGACGGCGGCGATCCGCGCATCTGCCCGACCTGCGGCACGGGCAAACTGTCGCTCAAGCTCGGCAAGTTCGGCTCGTTCGTCGGCTGCTCCAACTATCCGGAATGCCGCTATACCCGCCAGCTCGCGGCGAACGGCATCGAGGCCGAAGAGACCGCGGCGATCGGCGGCGACGGCGTCAAGGTGCTGGGCACCGATCCGGAAACGGGGCTGGAGGTGTCGCTCAGGGCCGGGCGGTTTGGGCCTTACGTGCAGTTGGGCGAGGGCGAAAAGCCGAAGCGCGCCAGCCTGCCGAAGGGCTGGGATGCGGCTACCCTCGATCTCGAAGCGGCCCTGAAGCTCTTGGGACTGCCGCGCGAGGTCGGCGTGCATCCGGAGACGGGCAAGCCGATCACCGCCAATATCGGTCGCTTCGGTCCCTATCTGCAGCACGACGGCGCCTACGCCAATCTGGCCAGCGTCGAGGAAGTGTTCGAGGTCGGCATCAACCGGGCCGTCGCCGTCATCGCCGAGAAGAAGGCCCGCGCGGGCGGCGGGCGCGGCACGCCGGCGGCGCTCAAGGAACTGGGCGAGCATCCGATCCTGGCTGGGCCGGTGAAGGTGATGCCGGGCAAATACGGGCCGTATGTCGCGCATGCCGGGGTCAACGCCACGCTGCCGAAGTCGATGGACCCGCTTGCCGTCACCATGGAGATCGCCGTGGCGCTGCTGGCCGAGCGTGCGGCCAAGGCCCCGGCAAAACCGGTGCGCGGGGCGAAGGCGCCTGCGCGATCCGCGGCAAAGCCGGCGGCCAAGGCGGTGAAAACCGCCAAGACGGCCAAGGCCAAGGTCGATCCAGCCGACGACAGCGATCCGTTCCCCGCGGCCGAGGCTGCGGCCAAGTCCCCGGCCAAAACGGCGAAGACCCCTAGCACCAAACCGGCTGCGAAGGCAGCCGTGCCCAAGGCTGCGGGTGCTGCCAAGACCGGCGCCAAGGTGGCGGCGAAACCGAAGAAGGCGGCCGGCTGAGGCCAGGCCAACAGGTGCCGTCATCTGCGAGCGCGAGCAGAAGCAATCCAGACTTAACTCGCTGAATCTTCTGGATTGCTTCGCCTACGGCTCGCAATGACGAAGCCGTATGGGGAAAACGAGGGGGCGCCCGCTCTCACCTGTCCCCCAACCGTTCCAGCCGGTTGAGCCAGTCGAGCGCGCCTTGCAGGATGAAGGCGGCGGCGAGCTTGTCGACCACTTCGGCGCGCCGCGCCCGGCTGGTGTCGGCCTCGATCAGCGTGCGGGTGACGGCGGCCGTTGACAGGCGCTCGTCCCAATAGGCGACTTTCAGGGCGGTGAGCGGCGCCAGATTGCGCACGAAGGCGCGCGTCGACTGTACGCGCGGACCCTCGCTGCCATCCATGTTCAACGGCAGGCCGATGACGAAGCCGCCGACGCTTTGCCTGGCGGCGAGCGCCAGCAGGATCTCGACATCCTTCTTGAATTTCACTCGCCGGATGGTTTCGAGCGGCGTGGCGATGCGATGGCCGAGGTCGGCAAGCGCCAGACCGATGGTCGTCGTCCCGAGATCGAGCCCCATCAGCCGCGTTTTCGCAGGCAGGGCTTCATATAAATCAATGAGCGGGAGCGCAGGATCTGTCATGCAATCGACCTAGTGGAGCGGCTTCGACGCCTGAGTCGAATTCGCGGCTTGCCCAGTCTCAAGTATCGAAGTCAAAGCTCCACTGGAGTCAAATAGTTGTTGGTGGAGCCTCGAGCCCGGCATCTGTACTCGGCTTGTCCGATGGACAGGCAAATGTCACAATGGAATCGCTAGCCGATCGGCTGCCGGATGCCAAGTCCGACAGGACTGCAACCGCGTTTTTGCGGTCTGCACGATTTCCGTGAATACTAACCCGGCGCATAAAAAACGGGCTTGTGGGATAAGGATTTTAACGTAAATCAATTAGTCGAATTGTAATGTATGCACCGGACCCCAATTTCGAATCGGTGCGCCGCAGGTGACTCGCAAGATTGAAAGGATTTCGGAATGAAACAGCAGGTGGCAGCGCTGCCTTTGGTCGTCGGCGAGAACGGCGAATGCCGGGTCTATTTGCTGACGTCGCGGGAGACGCGCCGCTGGGTCATTCCGAAAGGCTGGCCGATCAAAGGCTTGAAGCGGCATGAAGCCGCGGCGCGCGAGGCGTATGAAGAGGCCGGGCTCGTCGGCGAGGTCGACCCGAAGCCGTTCGGCCGCTACCGCTACATGAAGCGCATCGCCGACGGGTTCCACATCTGCGGCGTCGACGTGTTCCTGATGGCGGTCAAGGGCCAACTCGACGAATTTCCCGAGAAGGGCGAGCGCGAGATCGTGCCCGTGCCGCTCGAAGAGGCGTCCAAGCGAGTGATCGAGCCTGGGCTGAAGGCCATCCTGCAGCGACTGAGCACTGCGACCTGAGGATCGGTCGCACCCGGGCGTTGCCGGTCGCCGCGATCGGTCCGGGCGCTCCGGCCACGCGTCGGCAGGCCCGGCCGCCTCCAAATGCACCACGGCGGTCGGCATCCCGCATTGCGCCGGGGAGGGGCCGGGTGCTAGAAGGCGGGCTCGTTGCGCGAGAGCGCGATGCTGCCACATGGAAGCGTGTGACAGCTGGATGTGCGCTCTGAACTATGAGTAGCGCAGGATGTTTTCAGATGGATCGCTCGGGGCATCCATCTGCAAGCATCCTGCTCTGGGAGCCCGGAAGCAAACAATGTCCGTCGATGCCGCTACGATCAGGCGCGTCGCCCACTTGGCGCGCATTGCCGTCGATCCTGCCGAAGTGGAAAAGCTCGGCGCCGAATTCAATTCCATGCTCGGTTTCGTCGAACAATTGGCGAGCCTTGATGTGTCGAACGTCGAGCCGATGACCTCGGTCCGCCCGATGCGCATCAAGATGCGCCAGGACGACGTGACCGACGGCGGCTATCCCGCCAAGATCGTTGCCAATGCGCCCTCGAGCGAAGACGGTTTCTTCGTCGTCCCCAAGGTCGTGGAATAGCGCGACGCGCCCGTACCGTTCGCGGCGGCCCAACCCGGCCGTCCGTCCAAGGACCGTTCTGCCCAAGGACCAATCCCTTGTCTGACCTGACCAAACTGACCCTCGCCGAGGCCCGTGACGGGCTGAAGGCCAAGTCGTTCTCGGCCGTCGAACTGACGCGCGCCCACATCGAGGCGATCGAGGCGGCGCGCGGGATTAACGCCTTCACCACCGAGACGCCGGACAAGGCGCTCGCCATGGCGGCGAAAAGCGACGAGCGGCTGGCGAATGGCCGGGCCGGGCCGCTCGAGGGCATTCCGCTGGCGGTCAAGGACCTGTTCTGCACCGACGGGGTGAAGACGACCGCCTCGTCGAACATCCTCGGCAGCTTCGTGCCGCCGTATGAATCGACGGTCACGGCGAACCTGTGGGCCGATGGCGCGGTATTGCTCGGCAAGGTTTCCTGCGACGAATTCGCCATGGGCGGCTCGAACGAGACGAGCGCGTTCGGCCCGGTAGTCAACCCGTGGCGGCGCAAGGGGGCCGATGGCTCGGCCGACCCGACGCCCCTGGTGCCGGGCGGTTCGTCCGGCGGTTCGGCGGCGGCTGTCGCGGCGCATCTCGCCATTGGGGCGGCCGGAACCGATACCGGCGGCTCGATCCGCCAGCCCGCGGCATTCACCGGCATCGTCGGCATCAAGCCGACCTACGGCCGCTGCTCGCGCTGGGGCATCGTCGCCTATGCCTCGTCGCTCGATCAGGCCGGTCCGTTTGCCCGCACGGTGGAAGATGCGGCGATCCTGTTGAAATCCTTCGCCTCGGTCGACGGCAAGGACACGACGTCGGTCGATACGCCGGTGCCGGACTATGCGGCGGCGGTCGGCAAGTCGGTCAAGGGGCTGACCATCGGCGTGCCGAAGGAATATCGCGTCGACGGCTTGTCGCCGGAAATCGCCGCGTTGTGGGACCAGGGCATCGAATGGCTGAAGGCGGCGGGCGCCAACGTGCGCGAGATCTCGCTGCCGCACACGCCTTATGCGCTACCGGCCTACTACATCATCGCCACTGCCGAGGCCTCCTCCAACCTCGCGCGCTACGACGGCGTCCGCTATGGTCTGCGCGTGCCGGGCGAGGACATCGTCGATACCTACGAGCGGACACGCGCCGCCGGCTTCGGCCCGGAGGTGCGCCGCCGCATCATGCTCGGCACCTATGTGCTGTCGGCCGGCTACTACGATGCCTATTACGTGCGGGCGCAGAAGGTGCGCACGCTGATCGCCCGCGACTTCGAGGCGGCGTTCAACGACGGCATCGATGCGGTGCTGGTTCCGGCCACGCCGTCGCCGGCCTTCGGCATCGGCGAGAAGTCGGGCGGCGATCCGGTGGAAATGTACCTGCAGGACGTCTTCACCGTCACGGTCAACCTTGCGGGCCTACCGGGCATGGTGGTTCCGGGCGGCACGTCGTCGACCGGCCTGCCGCTGGGACTGCAGCTGATCGGCCGCCCGTTCGGCGAAGAGGCGCTGTTCACCCTCGGCCATGTGATCGAGGCCGCTGCCGGCCGGTTGACGCCCGAGCCGTGGTGGCGGGACTGACGACCCGAACTACGCGAACCTGTTGTTGTGACGCATGGTCCTAGTGGTCCGACTCCGACATTTGCGCCCCACCTGCCGCATGTGCTCAAGCAAATGTCGAATTCGCTCCACTAGCCGCGACCTCGCCAGCCTTTCACGCATGGCGTAACGTGCCGTTGGAAAGGCAGGAACCGGCTTTCGGTTGACGCGATGCCGCACGTTCTTGCGGCTGCCGCGATCGGCAGCCGATGGTCCGGTGCGCAGTTCGGCGCGCGGCCCGAGCGTCGGCGGTCGGGGTCGGTCGAAATTTCGGCTGAACGGTGCGGACTGCGGTCTTGCCGATGAATTTCAAGTTGCTGTTTTGTCCCGGCTCGTCGCCGGCTGCACTGCCGGCCGGCGCGAAGGTTGCGGGATAGCGTGCGATCCGGGTTGCAGTTTTCCGCGCGCTGGGGGAATCTGTCGGCTGGCGGGCGCTTCGGCCGGACCGGAACCTGGAAGACTGCGGCAATTCGGCCGAGACGGCTGTGCCGGGGGGCGGGCGAACTCGGGGAGAGGGAATGGCAGTCGGAACAAGACGCCTCGAATCCCGCCGGATCGTGCCGTCCGTTGTTCGGGCGTTGCCAAACACGCCGCGCGTTGCGGTGCGGCTGTGGCTTGCCGCCGTCTGTCTGCTGTTGGCCGGAATTGTTGCCGCTGAGGCCCAGGAAGGTGTCGAGCGCTTCTCCGTCGCCGATCTCGTCAACGGCAAGACGGTCGGCGAGTACAGCTGCAATGCCACTTCGACGGCGGTGTGGGTGACGAATGCGCCCGGAGGACCGGCCTGCATCCGCTATTATTTTTCCGACGCCGGCGGACAGAAATCGAAGGCGCTGGTGTTTCTCCCAGCCGATTTCACCCTGGTCGGCTCGAATGGCCGCGTCCAGGTGCCGGCCGAATATGCCGCGCTGTCGCCCTCGAGCCTCACCGCCGAAGCGGACGGCTGGTCGCGCCGCTACGGTGGCCCGGTCATCATCCTCGCCCGGCCCGGCACCCTCGGCTCCTCCGGCCGCGAGGTGATGGAATCGGGTACTCGGCGCGAAGTCGACCTCGTCGACCTGACGCTCGACGCAATCAAGGATCGCCACGCACTCGACGGCTTCGATCTGGCCGGCCTCGGCGAGGGCGGCAATATCGCCGCCACCCTTGGCGTCAAGCGGCAGGATATCGGCTGCGCGGTGACCGGGTCGTCGCCGCTGTCGCGCCTCACCTTCCTCGCCGTCTACCAGTCGGCGATCGATCCGATCCTCCTCAACCGGCTGAACGATCCGATCCAGGCGCTGGGGACGTTCCGCCCAAGCAAAGGGCTGCGGCTCATCGCCATGGTCGATGCGGCCGACCGCCCCGGCATCGAAGGCGCGGTATCGGCCTATGTTGCCGCCGCGCGCGACGCCGGGCTGCAGCCGCTGGCGCTGAAGCTGCCGAACGGCGACGCGGAATCGCGCGGCCGCCGCATCATCGAGGCCGGCATCCGCTGCGGCCTCGGAGAGAGCGACCGTGCCATCATGGCTGCTCTGGCGCAACAGCTGGCCGCCGTGCAGCCGGGCGAGACACGGTCGCCGATGGTGAAATCGCCCAATCCGACGCCGCAGACGCGACCGCAGGCCTTCGAGCCGCGCGAGGCCGCGCCGTTGAGCGCCGCCCCCCCGACGGTTCCATCGTTTGCGCCGCCGTTCGAGCCGCCGCGCCCACAGGCGTCCACCGAGGCGACACGGCAGGCGCCGCTGCCGCAGGTGCAGGAGCAGAGTCCGTTACGGCTGCCGTCCCGCGAACCGCCGTCGACGGTGACGGACGAGCGCCAGGGCATCGGGCCGCGCGATCCGGCGCGACAGGTGCAACCACAGTTGCAGCAGGTTCAGCCGCACGTGCAGGCCGCGCTGCCGCCGAGCGACAAGTCCGAGGGACCCGTGGCGACGCCTGTGCCGGGCGAGCGGCGGTTTTCGCGCGCCGACGTTCTTGCCGGCGTGACGATCGACGAGCCGACGTGCCTGGCGATGCCATTCGCGGTGTGGGTCACCAACGTCGGCTCGCCGGAGTGCATCCGCTACTACTATTCGGCCGCTGGCGGGCAGGGCGCGCGGGCGCTGCTGTTCATGAACGGCGATTTCACCTATCTCGGCGCCGACGGCCAGCCGACGGTCGATGCCAGCTACGACGAGATCGGCCCAAAGGACATGCAGCGCATCGCCGACGTGCGGTCGAAGGACTACGGCGGGCCGATGGTGTATCTCGCGCGTCCGGGCACGCTCGGCTCGTCGGGCAACGAGTTGAAGCTGCGTCATACGCCGCGCGAAGTGGCGCTGGTCTCGGCCGCCATCGCCGAGATCAAGCGGCGGCATCTGATTTCCACCTTCGACGTGGTGGGCCAGTCGGGCGGCGGGCTGCTGCTCGGCGCGCTGGTGGCGATGCGCAACGACATCGGCTGCGCCATTTCGTCGAGTGGCGTGCTCGCCACCAACGATTGGGTCTCCGGCCGGCTGAAGGTCAAGGCAACGCACGACGGCACGCTTTACGATCCGATCGATCATGTGGGCGACATCCGGCCGGGGCCGGATTTCCGCTTCTTCATCCTGACCGACGCCGAGGACCAGCGCGTGCCGCCGCAGTCGACCGAACATTATGTCAAGGCGCTGCAGGCGCAGGGCGTCGCCTTCCGCCGGATCGGGGTCAACTCGACCGATCCGGCGCACCATGATCTGGCGCTGCACGGCATCCGCGCGGCAATCGCCTGCGCGCACGGGGCGCTTGATACGGAGATCGCGTCGCTGTTGACCAAGACCGTCGTCACCCAGCCGCATATGTCGGAAATGAGCCCGATTGGCGAAATGCCGAAGGCGGGCAACCTGGCTCCCGCCCGGACGCAACCGGCAATGCCGCAGCCGTTCAGGCGCCCGGCGGCGCCGTTGCCGCAAGAACTGCGATTGCCGGCGCCGCAACCGCCGGACCTGCGCCCGCCAGCGCGCTTGCCGCAGGAGCAGGTGCTGACGCCGGCGCCGCAGCCGCTGCGCACGCCCATCCCGGCACCGATGATCGACGAGCGGCTGCAGCCGAACGGCTCCGAGACGCGTGGCAGCGCCGAGCGGCAGGGTCGCCCGCTGCCGGGCGAGGATATGCGGGTGCCGCAAGTCCGGCCGGTCGACCCGACCGATCCGACCCCGGAGCCCGATCTCGGGCCGCGCGGGCACACCGCCGTGCCGATCGGACATGGCGGCGCGATGCTCGGCGTGTCGCCGCTGATCTGGCGCGGGGGAGTGGATGGTCTGCCGGATCGCACCAAGCCGGTGCGGGAGCGGTCCGCATGACAAAGCCGCATCCGCATCTGTTTGCGCCGTTGCGGCGGCGGTCAAGCATGGCCCGGTGCGGCCGTCCGCTCGGGCTGGCGCTGGCGCTCGGCGCGATGCTGGGGGGCGTCGCAGCTCCGGTGCAGGCGGCGGAGACGTTTTCTGCGCGCGATCTCATCCAGGGGACGACGATGACGGCGGCGCAGTGCTCCGGCCTTGGCCAAGCCGTGTTCGTCACCGTCGCAGGCGACGGCATCTGCATCCGCTACTACACCGGCGGCGAAGCGCTCAAAGGCCGCGAGGCAGTGGTGTTCTTCAATGGCGATGCGCTCGGCACCGATGGCCACGGCAACCTCAAGGCCGATCCCGGCTACCTGACCGGAGCGCCGCGCTATCTCGACATCGCGGCCGGGGTGTGGACGCGGCGACTGAAGACGCCGGTGATCTTTTTCGCCCGCATGGGTATGCACGGTTCCTCCGGCTGGCACGGCAACCGCCGCACCCGGCTCGAAATCGAGGTGACGCGTGCCGCGCTCGACGCCATCAAGGCGAAGGAGGGGTTGACCGGCTTCCACCTCGTCGGTCAGTCGGGCGGCGGCATCCTGGCGGAAGCAGTGGCGGCGGCGCGCGACGACGTCGGCTGCGCGGTGATCGCCTCGGCGCCGCTGGATTTCGCGCTGTTCGCCAAGACCTTCGGCATCACGATCCGGCGCGAGGGCAAGCGGGCGCATTGGGATCCGGCCGGCGACGTCACGGCCTTAGCGGCCAAGGCCGATCTGCGGCTGATCGTGATGAACGATCCCAACGACAAGGTCGTGCCGCCGGAGAGCGAAGCCAATTTCATTGCCAAGCTCGCGGCCGCCGGCAAGAAGGTCCTGCACATCGAGACGGCGGCGCGAGGGGGCGAGCACCACAGCTTGACCGAAAAGGCGCTGTTCTCGGCGGGCCTCTGCATCGCCGGGGCGCCGGACGACAGCATCGCCAGCGTCTATGGCGGCACCGGTCCGGACGATCTGCCGAAGTGAGGCAGCGTCAGCGAGTCCGGTCGTCCGCCGCGGTCGCCGCGAGTGGCCCCGCCTTCAGCGCGGCGACAGCCAGATCGCGCCATTTGGCCTCCTCGCGCCGGAACGTCCTGGGCATGCGCTGGAAGCGTCGGTCGAGCGCCGCCATGCAGTCATCCGCTTCGGCCCGGCGGCCGTCGCGGACCAGAAAATCGACGCGGCGGGCGAGCCCCTCGATCCCCGCCAGCCGTTCCGCCGCATAGGAGTAGGCGCGCTCGGCTGCTTCGCGATTGCCCAGTCCGTCATTGGTGCGGGCGATCAGCAGAGTGGCGTTCGGTATGCGTCCGGCGTCGCCAATGTCGCCGAGCTTCTCCAGCATGTCGAATGCCTCGCCATATCGCTTCAGTTCGACCAGACATCCGATGTAGCGCAGCATCAAAACCTGATCGTCGGCATGGATGCCTTCGAGGCAGGCGGAATAGAGCGCCGCCGCTTCGTCGTATTTGCCGAGATCGCCGGCAGCTTCGGCCAATTTCATGCGGTTGAACACCGTCGGCGACGCCTCGACTTCGGCCTCGGCCTCGCGATAGGCGCGCCGGGGATCGAGGATATTGATCGCCGCTCGCCCGAACTTCGATCCGCGACCCCTGATGAGTTCGGGCAAGATGATTGCCACGAGATAGACGATGGCGCCGATGGGCTGCAGGATGAGGATGATATAGAGCCAAAACAATTCGCGGCCGGTCCGGACGACGTGGATGCAGCAGACAATGGCGAGGATGAGCGCCAGCACCGTCAAAGAAATCATCGCGAAAACCTCTCCCAACCGGCCTACGTGGCGCGTGCCTTGGACCACTCCGCTTTGGCAAAGATAAGGTCGATCAGCGCAGAAAGGCAGCGGTGTCGGCGTTGTGAGTTGTCGTGCCGATGGCGGTTCGGTCATGGCTGCTTGGCCCACGCCGCGCTCAACGGCCGCTCGGGGATGCAGGATATAGGAATATATTCCTCTGATCGGTCGCATGGTCGCCGCTTGGGTCGCGGCAACAGGATGCGGCCGATCAGACGCGTGAGAGCATCTCGGCGGCTATGCCTGGGGCTGACGGCACGTGTAAGTTCGGCTGCTGCGGACGCTCGATCGGCGTGACGATGTTGATCGGGGGCCATCCGGCCCCCGACGCTACAAGTCAAGCTTCTTCGCGTTCCCGCCTGACGTCCGGCGGCACGGCCTCGTCGGTCAACACCGCCAGCGCCTCGTCGAGGGAGACGATCCGGTTCTCCTGGCTGCCGAAGCGGCGCAGCGCCACCTTGCCCTCTTCCGCCTCGCGTTTGCCAACGACAAGGATGACCGGGACTTTCGCCAGCGAATGTTCGCGCACCTTGAGGTTGATCTTCTCGTTGCGAAGATCGGTCTCGGCCCTGAGGCCGGCGCGCTTCAGCTTCGCCAGCACCTTCTTGGCATAGTCGTCGGCATCCGACACGATGGTGGCGACGACCACCTGCACCGGTGCCAGCCAGAGCGGGAAGTTGCCGGTGAAGTGTTCGATCAGGATGCCGAGGAAGCGCTCCATCGAGCCGCAGATGGCGCGATGGATCATCACCGGCTCCTGCTTCGAGCCGTCGGCTGCGACAT
Organism: Ancalomicrobiaceae bacterium; assembly: GCA_031291595.1. Taxonomy (GTDB): domain Bacteria; phylum Pseudomonadota; class Alphaproteobacteria; order Rhizobiales; family Ancalomicrobiaceae; genus CAIYYN01. The sequence continues at coordinate 37,197 of JARLIU010000283.1, forward strand.
AGAAGGCGCCGAAGCGCTCCGGCAGGTTGAAGTCGACCTGGGTGGTGCCGCACTGCCATTCGCGGCCGATGGCGTCCTTCAGCGTGTATTCGAACTTCGGGCCATAGAAGGCGCCCTCGCCGGGGTTGATGCCGGTCTTGATGCGGCCGCCGGATCCTAAAGCGATGCGCTCCAGCACTTCGGTCATCACCGCTTCGGCGCGATCCCAAAGGTCGTCGGAGCCGACCCGCTTGTCGGGGCGCGTCGACAGTTTGACGATGATGTCGTCGAAGCCGAAGTCCTTGTAGACCGACAGGATCAACTCGTTGATCTTCATGCACTCTTCGGCCAGGTGCTCGTCGGTGCAGAAGATGTGCGCGTCGTCCTGGGTGAAGCCGCGCACGCGCATCAGCCCGTGCATGGCACCCGACGCCTCGTAGCGGTGGACGACGCCGAATTCGGCCAGCCGCATCGGCAGATCGCGGTAGGATTTCAGCCCGTGCTTGAAGATCTGGATGTGGCCGGGGCAGTTCATCGGTTTCAAGGCGAACAGCCGCTTGTCCTCGGCCTCGTCGCCGGCCGACTGCACGCCGAACATGTTCTCGCGGTACCAGCCCCAGTGGCCCGAGGTCTCCCATAAGACCTTGTCGAGCACCTGCGGCGCGTTGACCTCCTGGTAGTCCTCCTTCAGACGGCGGCGCATGTAGGCGACCAGTTCCTGGAACACCGTCCAGCCCTTGCCGTGCCAGAACACCACGCCCGGGCCCTCCTCCTGGAAATGGAACAGGTCCAGTTCGCGGCCGAGCTTCCTGTGGTCGCGCTTTTCCGCCTCTTCCAGCATGGTCAGATAGGCCGCGAGGTCCTTGTCCGACACCCAGGCGGTGCCGTAGATGCGGGAGAGCATCGGGTTGTTGTGGTCGCCGCGCCAATAGGCGCCAGCCACCTTGGTCAGCTTGAACGCCGTACCGATCTGGCCGGTCGACACCATGTGCGGGCCGCGGCAGAGGTCGAACCAGTCGCCCTGACGATAGATCTTGATCGTCTGATCGGCGGAAATGGCATCGACCAGCTCGACCTTGAAGGTCTCGCCTTTGTTGGCAAACACCTGCTTCGCCTCGTCGCGGCTCCAGACTTCCTTGGTGAACGGCTTGTTGCGGGCGATGATCTCCCGCATCTTGGCTTCGATCAGGCCCAATTCGTCGATGGCGAAGGGCTTCGGATTGCCGGCTCCGTCGGTGCGATAGAAGTCGTAATAGAAGCCGTTCTCGATGGACGGGCCGATGGTCACCTGCGTGCCGGGGAACAATTCCTGCACGGCTTCAGCCATGACATGAGCCGCATCGTGGCGGATGAGGTCCAAGGCCTCATCCGAATCGCGGGTAACGAATTCGAGCCGGGCGCCCGTGGTGATCGGGTCGACGAGATCCCCCAATTGGCCGTCGAGCTTGATGGCGATGGCTTTCTTGGCCAGCGACTTGGCGATCGATTCGGCGACCGCCAGACCGGTCGTGCCGCTGGCGAACTCGCGCACTGCGCCATCGGGGAAGGTGAGGGAAATCATCGGGGCATTCATGGGCTACGGCTCCTACAAGCTCACTCCCGGCCACTCTCCGGGTAAGCGATTCGAGAAGCGCTTCTATACTGATTGAGGATACAATCGTCCACCCACAAGCCCTTGCTGAGCTTGTGCTTGCCTCATTAACGACGACGGTCACCGTGCAGCCAGTTGTCCGGCAAATTGCCCCTGATAGCCTTTCTCAGGAACTCCGAGAGTCGTTTCAAAAATGAGCTGACAGATATTCATTCCTGAACGAAGCCTGATCGGAAGAGGGCCGAAGTTAATGATCTCCAATTGGATTTGGCCACTGAATCCAGCGTGGATGGTTGGCGCTGTAATGTGGACTGCAAGACCGAGCCGTGCCAGAGAACTCTTACCTTCGACTCTGCCCGCAAGTCGCGCGGTCGGTTTCAGTCCGATCTTTTCTTTCGTCCAGGCGAGAACCAGTTGTTGTGGCGGAAGAATGTAACCGTCTGCAGTAATCTCCCGCTTCTCTGCCAATGCTGTAAGCGCGGATGCAAATGAATACCCTGGCTTCCCAGGATCGACCGTGGTCTCGACGCCATCGATGCGCTGTTTGAAGATCTGTAGATATTGGTCCAAGCGAAGATCGAGGCTGGTCGACGAATAGGCACTGGCGTCGGGTTCTGGAGTCACGTCAATCAGACCAGAACTTAGCGATATACCGATCTCCCTATCCGTCAGAATCACGCTACATCTCCGTCAATTGCTTCAGATCTACCCACACCCGCCAATTACCGCGCATTGTTTCCCGAGGCAATTCAACAAGCACATGACCATTTGAACGTCCAACAGGAAATCCCACGGGAATGGAATCTTGCTCGATCTGGCTTCCATCCACAAACAACTCTTCGCGGCCATCCCGCGTCGTGATCGTCACTAGCTGCTCGCTCGGATGCATTCCAGCGGTAGCACCGGCAATGGTTAGGCGCATCATGACAGCTCTCTCATCGATTGTATAACAGTTTAGCATGTATCGGCACATTGCCTGAGTCTTCCAACTTAGGCCAGCAGGCTCCGCTATCTCCGTACCAGGTTGTCGGAATGATCCCCAAGATATATATGTTCATGATACGTTCTTGTCAAGTATTTCACCGCGCGGTCCACGGCCGCCACCAGCGATAGGCGAGGGGGAGCGCATCGGGGACAGGGTCGAAGCCCGAGCCACCCCACGGATGGCAGGACAGGATGCGGCGGAGCCCCATCCAGCCGCCGGCCCACAATCCGTGCCGGGCGATGGCCTCTTCGGTGTACTCCGAGCAGGTCGGCAGATAGCGGCAGGAGCGGCCGAGGATCGCAGAAAGGGTCAGCCGGTAGAGGCGGATCAGCAGCCGCGCGAGCAGGACGTGCGGGCGGGCAAACGTCAGCGGCGGCGACGACGGTCGCGCCGGGCTCTCCGGACCATGCTCATGCTGCGCGCACATGGACTGAGCTTCCAATGTCCCGAATTGTCTTTGCCAGGATACCCCCCATCCGCCCTTCGGGCACCTTCCCCCACAAGGGGGGAAGGAGATGGAGCCGCACACACACCGGTCGCGTCAAGGCTCGTTCTTGCCCCATCGTCCTCCCCCCTTGTGGGGGAGGATGCCCGAAGGGCAGGAGGGGGGGGTAGGCAAGGGGCGATATCCGAACGGTCCGGCATGACCAAGGGCTGAAAGCCAAGATAGCGCGTCGTTGCCTGCCTCAATCCCGCGCCATCACCGCAACGAAAAAGCCGTCGGTTCCTGCCGTTGCCGGCGTGAGGCGCAACACCGGGCCGATGCGCTCGTCGATATGCACGAACGGCCTGAGCTTGGCGGCGGTCGCCGCATCGGTCTTGGCGAGGCGCTCCAGCGGATCGACGATGCCGAAGCCGGCATGACGGCGCATGAACGCCTCGACGCGGTCCTCGTTCTCCTCCGCCAGCACCGAGCAGGTGATGTAGACGAGCCGGCCGCCACCGACTTTGACGAAGCCGGCGGCATCGTCGAGCACGGCGTCCTGCTCTTCCATGCGGGTGGTCAGATAGGCCTCCGTCAGCCGCCACTTGGCGTCGGGCCGGCGGCGCCAGGTGCCGGTGCCCGAGCACGGCGCATCGACCAGGACGAGGTCCATTTTTCCCAAGAGATCGGCGAGCACGTCGTCCCTGCCCGGCGAACGCGGCTGGATGTTGCGGGCTCCCGCCCGAGCGGTACGATCGTAGAGATCGTGCATGCGGCGCTTTTCCGAATCGTAGGCGTAGATCTGGCCCTTGCCGCCCATCAGCGCCGCGAGCGCCAGCGACTTGCCGCCAGCGCCGGCACACAGGTCGAGCACCTGACCGTCGCCCGTCGGTGCCGCGACGAGGGCGGCGATCTGCGAGCCCTCATCCTGGATCTCGATCAGCCCCTTCAAGTACGCCGGCTCGCTTTCCACATGCGGCGCGCGGGCCGGACCGGATCCGATGGCGACGCGAATGCCGACGGGGGACAGCCGCGACGGCGTGACCGGCAGATCACCCAATTGCTTCAAAGCCTTGCCGCGATCGCCTTTCAGCGTATTGACCCGCAGGTCGACCGGCGCGCGCTCGGTCAGGGCGCGGCCTTCCTCGGCGAGGCGGATGCCGTAGACCCGGGAAAGCGACGGCATCAGCCATTCAGGCAGGTCGGCGGCGACATGCTCCGGCGCGTCCGACACGTCGGCAGCGGCAAGCCTTGCCGCCTCATCGTCGCTGAGGGGCGAGGGCGCATGCGGCTCGGCAAGCGCGGCGGTGAGCGCCTCCACCCCGCGGCCCCAGCCGATCGCATAGGCGGCCAGGATCGCGGCGCGCGGGCTTTGATCGCCGACGATATGGGCGAACGACGAGCGCCGTCTCAGCGCGTCATAGACGAGGTTGCCGATCGCGGCGCGATCGCCCGAGCCGGCGAAGCGATGCTTCACGCCCCAATCCTTCAGCGCCTCCGACACCGGCCGGTGGTGGGTCTCGATGTCTGCGAGCACCGCGATCGCGGCCTCGATCCGTCCGCCGTCGCGCATTAGATCTGGATCCCGAAGATGAGGTCGATGATGATGATGGCCGTCATGGCGAAGAGGGCCGCGACGCCGATGGAGAAGACGCGGCTGCGCTGGACGACGTCGTTGTTGGTGGCGTGAACGCACGTATGACCGATGCGCGACGCTAGATAGAGGAAGCCGAGCGCGGCGTAGATGAGGCTGGCGACATGCAGATGCAGCGCCAGCAGGACCAGCGCGTAGAAGATCGTCGGCGTCTCGAATTGGTTGGCGAAATTGTTCGAGACCTTGCGCACGTCGTCGGGCCACCCGGTCGATCCGAGCGCGATATCGCCCTTGATGCGACCCGCGGCGGCTGCGCCGAAGCGGGCGCGCGCCATCATGCCCGCGACGAGGAACGTCCACACAATCTGGCAGAGAAAGGCGGCGACGAGCAGTTTCTCGGCGAACGTCATGCGGGTTCCCGTTTTCTGGCGCTGATCGAGGGCCGGCGCCGTCCGCCGTCGCGCATCAGGTGTTCCCTGGATAGTTGGGGCTTTCGCGGGTGATCGACACGTCATGCACGTGGCTTTCGCGCAAGCCAGCGCCGGTGATCCTGACGAAGCGGGCCCGTTCGGTGAAATCGGTCAAGGTCTTGGCGCCGACATAGCCCATGGCCGCCTTGAGGCCGCCGGTCAACTGGTGGATCACCGCCTCGATCGGGCCCTTGTAAGGCACCTGACCCTCGATGCCTTCGGGCACCAGCTTCAGGGCGTCGCGCACTTCCGCCTGGAAGTAGCGATCGGCGGAGCCCTGCGCCATGGCGCCGACCGAGCCCATGCCGCGATACGCCTTATAGGACCGGCCCTGGTGCAGATAGACCTCGCCGGGGCTCTCTTCGGTGCCGGCGAACAGCGAGCCGATCATCGCGGCCGACGCACCGGCGGCGAGCGCCTTGGCGAGGTCGCCGGAGAACTTGATGCCGCCGTCGGCGACGACCGGCACGTCGGCCTTCTGCGCCACGGCGACCGCGTCCATGATGGCGGTCAGCTGCGGCACGCCGACGCCGGCGACGATGCGGGTGGTGCAGATCGAGCCCGGGCCGATGCCGACCTTGATGGCGTCGGCGCCGGCATCGATCAGTGCCTGGGTGCCGTCGCCGGTCGCCACATTGCCGGCAACGACCTGCACCGAATTCGACAGCCGCTTGATGCGGCTGACCATGTCGAGCACGCGCTGCTTATGGCCGTGGGCTGTATCGACGACGACGAGGTCGACGCCGGCGTCGACCAGACGTTCGGCGCGCTCGAAGCCGTCCTCGCCGGTCGAGGTGGCGGCGGCGACACGCAGGCGGCCTTGCGCGTCCTAGGAGGCGTTGGGAAGCAGCTGCGCCTTCTCGATGTACTACACCGTGATCAGACCGACGCAACGGCCTTCCGCGTCGGTGACCAACAGCTTTTCGATGCGGTGGCGGTGCAGCAGCTGTTTCGCCTCCTCGGAACCGACGCCGTCGCGCACGGTCACCAGTTCGTCGCGCGTCATCAGTTCGTAGACGTGCTGGCCCGGATCGGAGGCGAAGCGGACATCGCGGTTGGTGAGGATGCCGACCAGGCGGCCGAGATGATGGCCGCCCGTGCCGCCGCCCTCGACCACCGGAACGCCGGAAATGCGGTGCCGCTTCATGATGTCGAGCGCGTCGGCGAGCGTCGCGTCCGGGCCGATGACGAAGGGGTTGACCACCATGCCGGATTCGAATTTCTTCACCTGCCGGACGTGCTCTGCCTGCTCCTCTGGGGTCAGGTTGCGATGGATGACGCCGATGCCGCCGGCTTGCGCCATGGCGATGGCCAGGCGGGCTTCGGTCACCGTGTCCATGGCGGAGGAGATGAGGGGAATGTTGAGTTCGATTTCTCGCGTGATGCGCGAGCGGATGTCGACCTCGGACGGCACCACCTCGGAATGGCCGGGAAGCAGCAGCACGTCGTCGAAGGTGAGCGCCTCGCGGCTGTGAGACGGCTCGTAGAAATTCGCCATGGCCAACTCCGTATCGGGTTGCCGGAGCCGGGACGGGCAGGCGTCCGGCGGCCGGTCGGGCGAGGGGCCGGGGAGACCGGGCTCGCACGGAAATTCAAGCATCGGCGCAGATAAGCGCCCGTCGGAATGAAACGACACCGCCCCGGCAATCGCGGCTCTCGCGATTCCGGCCCGGCTCGACGATTCATTTCAAGTTGGCGCTGGCTGGTAACACGGAACGGGCAAAAGGGGAAGGGCGAGGTTGGCTGTCCTGGATGATTGCCGTGGTTGGCCGCATCCGGTCGCATCATTGACACGAATCCGAGGATCAATGGGCCGGGGCACAATCTGGAAGGCAGTGATCATGGCCGCGTTGCTGTTGGGAAGGCCCTTGACGTCGATCGCCCTCCTGGTTCTCCTCCTGTCGTCGGCCGCCGCGGCCGAGGAGACACCTTCGGCGCCGCAGCCCGAGCAAACTCAGGCGGCGCCACAGCCGGCCAACCCGTCGCCGGGTCCGCAACCCCGGCGCGATCAAGCGCAGTCGCCGCACGAACAGGGTGTCGATCCGCCGGCCGCCGAGAAGGGGCGGTTACCTGCCGATTCCGTCACGCATCAGACGATCGCATTGATGGATCGCCGGCTTGCCTTCACCGCAACGGCCGGCTCGATCCGGCTCGCCGACGACAAAGGCGAGCCGGAAGCCGATATCGCCTATACCGCCTATCAGCTCGACGGTCAGGATACGGCGACGCGGCCGGTCACCTTCTTTTTCAACGGCGGACCGGGCTCGGCTTCGGCCTGGCTGCAATTGGGGAACACCGGTCCCTGGCGCATCGCCATGTCGGGAGAGGCGCTGTCGGCATCGGCGCCGCCGGAGCTTCATCCCAACGCCGAGACCTGGCTCGATTTCACCGATCTCGTGTTCATCGATCCGGTCGGCACCGGCTACAGCCACTTCGCCACATCGAAGGAAGAGGTGCGCAAGCGTTATCTTTCCGTCGAAGGCGACGCCCGCTCGATCGCGCTGACAATCCGTCGCTGGCTCGAACAGCACAATCGGCTCACTTCGCCGAAATTCGTCGTCGGCGAAAGCTACGGCGGCATTCGCGGCCCCAAGGTGGTGCGCTACCTGCAGTCACGCGAAGGCGTCGGCGTCCGCGGCCTGATCCTCATCTCGCCCGTCATCGACTTCCGCGAATACGGCGGGACGAGCCTGTTGCACTATGTCGCCAGCCTGCCGACCATGGCAGCGGTGGCCCGCGAGGCCAAGGCGCCGGTGACGCGCGCCGACATGGCGGATGTCGAGCACTATGCCGCGACCGACTTCCTCATCGATCTGGTCAAGGGGGAGGTCGATACCGACGCCACCAATCGCGTCGCGGACCGGCTGGCAGACCTGACCGGCCTCGATCGGGCGGTGACGCGGCGGCTGGCCGGGCGACTTGACGCCAACGAGTTCCGCCGCGAATTCGATCGGCGCAACGGGCGAGTGACCGGCGCCTATGACGCGTCGGTCTCCGGCATCGATCCCTACCCGGATTCGAGCTTCTACCATTTCGAAGACCCGTCGGGGGACCCGCTCATCGCGCCGTTGACCAGCGCCGTCGTCGACTTGACCAGAACGAGACTCAATTGGCGGCCCGAGGGGTCCTACCAGTTGCTGAACAGTGCGGTCAACGATGCCTGGGACTGGAAACATGGCCCGAATCCGCCGGGATCGATCGGACAGTTGCGGCAGATCCTGGCCGGCGATCCGAAGCTGAAGCTTGTGGTGGCACACGGCTTGTTCGATCTGGTGGCCCCGTATTTCGGCTCCAAGATGCTGCTCGACCAACTGCCCGCCTATGCCGGCCACGGCCGGGTGAAGCTGGTCGTCTATCCCGGCGGGCACATGTTCTATTCGCGCGATGCCTCGCGCCAGGCGTTGCGGTCGGAAGCCGAGGCGATGATGAAATGAGACGAATAGGGGGATCGGTCAAGTTACCCCTGGCCGACGGATGCACTCTTGGAATGTCTTGCATATAAGTTCGTCAATGCGAGCGGAGCGAAGCAATCCAGACTTTCTTCTTGGCTTTCTGGATTGCTTCGCTCCGCCCGCAATGACGAAGGTCTGTATTCGGACGACTAATCCAAGACCGTCCTCAAGCCGCCTTTGCGGCCACTCCGTCCAGCTCCCGCATCGCCGCCTCGTCCAGCGTGATCTCGGCGGCGGCCAGGTTCTCCCGCAGGTGGACGCGCGACGAGGTGCCGGGGATAAGGAGGATGTTGGGCGAGCGCTGCAACAGCCAGGCGAGCGCCAGCTGCATCGGCGTGACATCGAGGCGCTTGGCGACGGTCTCGAGCGTGGCGGACTGCAACGGCGAGAAGCCGCCGAGCGGGAAGAATGGCACGTAGGCGATGCCATCCTTGGCCAGCGCGTCGATCAGCGCGTCGTCGGAGCGGTTGGCGATGTTGTACAGGTTCTGCACGCAGACGATGTCGACGAGCTTGCGCGCGTCTTCGACCTGCCGCGCCGTGACGTTGGACAGCCCGATGTGGCGGATCAGGCCGTCGCGCTGCATCTCGGCCAGCGCTTGCAGCTGTGGCGTGATGTCGACGTCTTCGGGCGCATGGACGCCGTGGATATTGCGGTAATTGACCACCTCGATCTGCTCGAGCCCGAGGTTCGTCAGATTGTCGTGGATGGCGCTCCTGAGCTCCGCGGGCGCGTTGGCCGGCAGCCACGAGGCGTCGGCGCCGCGTTTGGCCCCGATCTTGGTGACGAGGACGAGATCGGCCGGGTAGGGGGCGAGTGCCTCGCGGATCAGCTGGTTGGTGATATGCGGGCCGTAGAAGTCGCTGGTGTCGATGTGGTCGACGCCGGCCGCCACGGCGGCGCGCAGCACCGCGATCGCCTGATCGTGATCCTTCGGCGGGCCGAACACGCCGGGACCGGCGAGTTGCATGGCGCCGTAACCGAGACGGTGCACGTCGCGATGGCCGAGACGAAAGCTGCCGGATGTGTCGAGATTGCTCATGGGAGGTTCCCTCATTGCCGAAGCTGCCAACATAGAGGTTGCGGGATTGCCGGATAAGCCGATACAATCGGCACATACTGTGCGGATATACGAACAATGTCGGTCAATCTTGCGGATTTGAGCGCCTTCGTCGCGGTGGCACGGGCGGGTGGCTTTCGCGACGGCGCGCGGGCGAGCGGCACCAGCGCTTCGGCCTTGAGCGAGGCGGTGCGGCGGCTGGAGGCGCAATTGGGCGTCCGGCTGTTGCACCGGACGACGCGCAGCGTCGTGGCCACCGAAGCGGGCAGGGGCCTGATCGACCGGCTCGGGCCGGCGCTGGCCGAAGTCGGCGCCGCGCTCGATGTTGTCAACGGCTTTCGCGACCGGCCGGCCGGGCCCCTGAGGCTCAATGTGCCGGTGGCGGTGACGAAACTGGTGCTCCCCGCGATCCTGCCGGGATTTATGGCCGCCTATCCCGACATCCGGCTGGAAATCACTGCCGAAGATACGTTCGTCGACCTGGTGGCGTCGGGGTGCGATGCCGGCGTGCGCTACGACGAGGCGCTGGAACAGGACATGATCGCCGTGCCGATCGGGCCGAGGCAGCAGCGATTCGCCTGTGCCGCCGCCCCTGGCTATCTCGATCGGCGGGGCGTGCCGCAGCACCCGCGCGA
>JARLIU010000284.1 GCA_031291595.1 Ancalomicrobiaceae bacterium
CCACCATTATGCACGGAAGCGAACGGAAAGTCCCATCTGGGCTCCGCCCCGGGCCGTTGCGCAGCCCCCGGACGAACAGTCGATACCGATCCGCTGCCTCAGGCCGCCGCAGTGATGGTTTCGCGCACCGCCGCCAGCGCCGCCTCGGCCTTGGACCCGTCGGGCCCGCCGGCCTGGGCCAGATCCGGCCGGCCGCCGCCGCCCTTGCCGCCCAGCACTTCCGAGCCGATCTTGACCAGATCGACCGCGTTGAACCGGCCGGTCAGGTCTTCGGTAACGCCGGCGACGATGCCGGCCTTGCCGTCCTCGCTGATCCCGACGAACACCACCACGCCGGACCCAACCTGCTTCTTGCCTTCGTCGACCAGCGCCTTCAGGTCCTTCGGCGCGATGCCGGTAACCAACCGCGCCAGAAGCTTGAACGACCCGACGGCGATGGCACCGTCGCCCGTCCCGCCACCGCCCATGGCGAGCTTCTTCTTGGCGTCGTTGAGGTCGCGTTCGAGCCGGCGCCGCTCTTCGACCAGCGCCTCGATGCGCTGCGGCAACTCGGCCGGCGGGCAACGCAGCAGGCCGGCCAGATCGCGCACCCGGCGATCCTGCTCGTTCAGGTGCCGGCGGGCTTCCTCGCCGGTCAGCGCCTCGATGCGGCGCACGCCGGCCGCGACGCCGGAGTCGGACAGCACCGTGACGAGCCCGATCTCGCCGGTGCGTGCCACGTGCGTGCCACCGCACAGTTCCACCGAGAAGGTCTTGCCGGCGTGCTCGCCCTCCGGCCAGCGCCCCATGGAGACGACGCGTACCTCGTCGCCATATTTCTCGCCGAACAGCGCACGCGCGCCAGAGGCGACCGCATCGTCGACCGCCATCAGCCGCGTCGTCACCGGTTCGTCGGCAAGCACCACGCCGTTGGAAATATCCTCGACCCTGGCGAGCTCGGTCTCGGAGATCGGCATTGGATGCGAAATGTCGAAGCGCAACCGCTCCGGCGACACCAGCGAGCCCTTCTGCGCCACGTGATCGCCAAGAATGGACCTGAGCGCCTCATGCAGCAGGTGCGTCGCCGAATGGTTGGCGCGAATGGCGGCGCGACGGCGGTGATCGACCTTGAGACGAACGGCGGTGCCGACCGCAAGCGTGCCGGAGACGAGTTCGCCCGAATGCACGAACAGGCCACCGCCGAGCTTCTGCGTGTCGTCGACGCGGAACACGCCGCCTTCGAAGCTGATCTCGCCGGCATCGCCGACCTGGCCACCCGACTCGCCATAGAACGGCGTCTGGTTGACGACGACCGAGCCCTTGGCGCCGGCCGGAAGCGACGATACCTCGGCCCCATCGGCCACGATCGCCGAGACCACCGCCTCGGCCACCTCGGTGTCGTAGCCGAGGAATTCGGTTGCGCCGATCCGTTCGCGGATTTCGTACCAGATGACCTCGGAGGCCGCCTCGCCCGAGCCCGCCCAGGAGGCCCGCGCCTCGGCCTTCTGCCGGTCCATCGCCGCCTGGAACCCATCGGTGTCGACGCCGATGGCACGGGCACGCAGCGCATCCTGCGTCAGGTCCAGCGGGAAGCCGTAGGTGTCGTAAAGCTTGAACGCCGTCTCGCCGTCGAGCACGTCGCCCGATTGCAGCGCGCCGGAGGCCTCGTCGAGCAGGCTCAAGCCGCGTTCGAGCGTCCGGCGGAAGCGCCGCTCCTCCAGCCGCACCGTCTCCGCAATGAGCGATTCGGCCCGCTGCAGCTCCGGATAGGCGAGACCCATTTCGCCGATCAGCGTCGGAATCATCTTGTAGATGACGGGATCGCGCGCGCCCAAAAGGTGCGCATGGCGCATGGCACGGCGCATGATGCGCCTGAGCACATAGCCGCGGCCCTCGTTCGACGGCAAGACGCCATCGGCGATGAGGAAGGACATCGAGCGCAGATGGTCGGCGATGACGCGATGGCTGGCGCGGCTCTCCCCCTCGGCCGGCACGCCGATGAGATCGACCGAGGCGCCGATCAGCGTCTTGAACAGGTCGATGTCGTAGTTGTCGTGCACGCCCTGCAGCACCGCGGCGACGCGCTCGAGCCCCATGCCGGTGTCGATCGACGGGCGCGGCAAACGGCTGCGCATGCCGTCGCCGAACTGCTCGTACTGCATGAACACCAGATTCCAGATTTCGATGAAGCGGTCGCCGTCGGCATCCGCCGATCCGGGCGGACCGCCGGGAATATGCTCGCCGTGATCGTAGAAGATCTCGGAGCACGGTCCGCACGGACCGGTATCGCCCATCTGCCAGAAATTGTCCGACGTCGGGATGCGGATGATGCGGCTGTCCGGCAGCCCGGCGACCTTCTTCCACAGTCCGAAGGCCTCGTCGTCTTCGGAGTAGACGGTGACCGTCAGCTTGTCGGCCGGCAAGCCGAACTGCTTGGTGATCAGAGTCCAGGCCAATTCGATGGCGCGGTCCTTGAAGTAGTCGCCGAAGGAGAAATTGCCGAGCATCTCGAAGAACGTGTGATGCCGTGCGGTATAGCCGACGTTGTCCAGGTCGTTGTGCTTGCCGCCGGCGCGCACGCATTTCTGCGCCGTGGTCGCCCTGACGTAGGGACGCTTCTCGACGCCGGTGAACAGGTTCTTGAACTGAACCATGCCCGAATTGGCGAACATCAGCGTCGGATCGTTGCGCGGCACCAGGGGGCTGGAGGCCACCACCTCATGCCCCTCGCGCGCAAAATACCTCAAGAACTCCGATCTGATCTCGCCGACGCCGCTCATGGTGACCCTTTGACCGATGCGAATGTTCGTTGGCTTTTAACGGTGGATGCCCCCCATGTCCAGAAAGGCCCGGGCCTTGCGCCCGAATTTCGCCATGCTTTACCGCACGCCTCGACCGGCGTCGCCGCATTGCGACGGTTGCACCCCTGGTCGCGATGACGTTTTGATCGAGTCCCCGGGGAACGTGCCGGTCCGCCGGGCAAGGCCTGACGCGGCCGTGGCCCCCGGGGCGCGGCGGACAGAGATGAGACGCCGCCCGCCCCCAACCCGGCAGCGCAGCCGATCGGACCATTGCCGATCGGCCGATCGCACCCGGCAGCCCGTTTCCCGGTTCACTCCTCGACCGGACCGTCCTCGTCCTCGGCCGTGCCCGTCGGCAGGATCTTGTCGGCGATGAGCCCGGCGTTCTGACGGATGCCGGCCTCGATGCGGCGGGCGACGTCGGGATGATCGCGCAGGAACTGCTTGGCGTTCTCGCGGCCCTGGCCGACGCGCTGGCTCTCGAACGAGAACCATGAGCCCGACTTCTCAACGATGCCGGCCTTGACGCCGATATCGACCAGTTCGCCGACCTTGGAGACGCCTTCGCCGTACAGGATGTCGAATTCGACTTCCTTGAACGGAGGGGCAAGCTTGTTCTTGACCACCTTCACCCGGGTCTGGTTGCCGATCATCTCGTCCTTGTCCTTGATGGCGCCGATACGGCGAATGTCGAGGCGGACCGAGGCGTAGAATTTCAGCGCGTTGCCGCCGGTCGTCGTCTCCGGATTGCCGAACATGACGCCGATTTTCTGACGGATCTGGTTGATGAAGATGACCATGGTCTTCGACTTGGAGATCGAGCCAGTCAGCTTCCTGAGCGCCTGGCTCATCAGCCGCGCCTGCAACCCCGGCAGCGAATCTCCCATCTCGCCCTCAAGCTCGGCCTTCGGCGTCAGCGCGGCGACCGAATCGATCACCAGCACGTCGAGTGCGCCGGAGCGCACCAGCGTGTCGCAGATCTCCAGTGCCTGCTCGCCGGTATCGGGCTGGGAAATCAGCAGGTCATCGAGATTGACGCCGAGCTTTCTGGCATAGATCGGGTCGAGGGCATGTTCGGCATCGATGAAGCCGCAGACCCCGCCCTTCTTCTGCGCTTCGGCGACGCAATGCAGCGCCAGCGTGGTCTTGCCGGAGGATTCCGGCCCGTAAATCTCGATGACGCGGCCGCGCGGCAATCCGCCGATCCCGAGCGCGATGTCGAGCCCGATCGAGCCGGTGGGAACGGTGTCGATCTCGACCACCTTGCCCTGCCCGAGCCGCATAATCGAGCCCTTGCCGAACGAGCGCTCGATCTGCGCCAAAGCCGCGTCGAGTGCCTTGCCCTTGTCCATGCCATCTCCCTCGACGAGGCGGAGTGAAGCCTGTGCCATCGTCACACTCTCCTTATCGCACCGGCGCGGCTGCGCCAAAATCAAATTCAATGTACTCATTTTGTTCTATTTGGCAAGGGGCTTTCAGGCAATTGATTAAAAATGGAAATCGGAGCAGTGTTTTTCCTATGTTCTCAGGGCACATGATCGATATCAATCGAGGGAAATTAGGGAACGATGGAGGAGAATCGCGGAAGCGGGTTGAAGGGGGACGCATGATTCTGCAGCGCTGGACACTTGAAACTGCAGCAAATACGATTTTGAGCGCGCCGGCTTGTGAAGCGGCTCCAAGGCGACACTGGATTGAAGGTGATAGGGCGCAAGATCCACGCCCTGGTCGATACCCTCGGTCTTCGGATGCGCGTCGTGGTTCATTCCGCCGGCGCTCAAGACGTGTGCGTTTCATGCTGCTCCGGGAGTGAAGCCGAGAGCCGGAGACGACGAATAAGCCACGGCATGGTTAGGCCCTGCACGAAAATGGAAAAGGCGACCACGGCGAAGACGACGGCAATCAATTCCTCGCGCTCGGGGATATCCGCCGGCAATGCCAGGGCAAGCGCAAGCGCAAGGGCGCCGCGCAATCCGCCCCAGACGAGAACGTGCTGGTATCGGCTGCCGATCCGCAACGTGCTTCGGCTGAAAACGGCACAAAGCGGATAGATCGCAAGCGCTCGCCCAGCCAACACGAGCAGAATGGCGGCTGCGGCAGCCTTAGCGACAAAGGCCAGGTGTTGGTGCGCTTCTTGACTGCCGATCAAGATGAACACGATGGAATTTGCCAGGAAGGCTGCGTATTCCCAGAAGGCCATCACATGCCCTCTGCTGGTTTCCGCGATGGAACGCATCATGCCAAAATTGCCGACCAGCAGCCCGGCAGACAATGAGGCCAGCACGCCCGACATCTGGAGGTGTTCGGCCAGCAGAAACGACCCATAGGCGGCGATGGTCGTCAGGGTGATTTCCACCAGATGATCGTCTATCCGTCCGGCAACGATCAGCAGAACGCCTGCGACCAGCAGGCCCATAACCACGCCTCCGGCCACGGTCCAAATCAGCGAGCCAAGCAGCGCGGTGGGGGTAATCGCCCCTCCCGCGGCGATCGCGAGCAGCAGCGCGAAGCCTACGGCAGCGGCGCCATCATTCAACAGGCTCTCGGTCTCGACCAGCCTGCTCAGGCGACGCTCGACGTTCAACTCGCGGAACGAAGCGATGACGGAAACGGGGTCGGTCGCGGCAATCAGGACGCCGAACAGCGCAGCGCCGATCCAACCCCAACCGATCAAAAAATGCATGCCGCTCGCGACCACGGCTGCCGCAATGACCACACCCGGAAATGCCAGCGTTGCGGTCAAGGGAAGTTCACGACGAAAGTCGTGCCACTTCAAATGCAATGCCGCCTCGAAGATGAGGGGCGGCAACAGGGCGTCGAAGATCAGATCGCGCGTCAGCGGCAATTCAACGGCGTTCGGCAAGAGCGCGAGCGCAATGCCGGCGATCACCAGTCCGACGGTGTAGGGCATCCTCAGCCGCCGCGACACAATCGCCACCAGGGAGGCGGTCAGCAGCACAACGCCGAGAGCGAAAATCGAAAACTCGGGCAAGGCAGTCTCCGGTGTGACGTAGCCTTATTGCCCCAAGAAAGCATCAATAGCCATTTCATTCGAAGTGCAAGATGTGTGTCGTGCCGTCTGAGCCGTGCAATTTCAATGGCTTCGACCGTGCAAACAGGTGAGTGCAGAATGCACGGCCGCTTTGGGCCAAACGTCGCCGAGCTGCTCAGTGATCGTCCCGGATATCGAAGCGGGCAATTTTGCCATCTTGCAAGTGGAAGACGTGACCGACCGTCTTGTCCTTGAGCCCGTGCGTTTGATGTTGCAGCGGCCTGCCTTGCAGATCCCGCACGGATTGATTGACCTCGACGACAACAGATCCATCCGGACCCCTGGTAAAGCTCAAGGGCTCGACCTGCGGGCTGACGATGGCCCATTGACGCGTCCAGTAGTCGCGGACGCCCGCGCGGCCGTGGACGTGGCCGCCGTCCATGCCATTGGCCCAGGCGACGTCATCGGTGAGTGCGTCGAGCACACCGTCGATGTCGCGCGCGTTGAAGCAGTGATAGATGGCCTTGAGAACCGCGATGTCGTCAGTCATTGGCTTGCTCCTTTTGACGAAGTTCGGAAGCGCGGCGCAGCGGCGTCGCCGCGGCTTGCTCGGGAAGAAATCGGCATTTATATATGCACATATATAACAGGAGGCGCATAATGCAAGCGAGCAATGCGGACGCCGACGTTCTCTCGACGCCGGGACATTTGATCGGCCTCGCGGCGCGCGGGTTCGCACGGCTGAGCGAGGCTCGGCTCAAGCCGTTGGGTTTCGGAGTCGGCCATCTGCCGGTGCTGGTCGCTCTCGAAACCGGTCGGGCCGACACGCAACGTGATCTGGCGCGGTTCGCACAGATCCAACAGCCCCCCATGGCGCAGATGCTCGCTCGCATGGAGCGGGACGGGCTCATCCGCCGCACCCCCGACCCCGACGATGGGCGCAGCAGTCGCATCGCACTGACGCAGCTCGCGCTAGCACGCCTGCCGGAGGCGATCGCGACCTTGTTCCAAGGCAATCGCGATGCGATGGCCGGGTTTACGGACGAGGAGATCGCGCAATTCGTCGCCCTGCTCGACCGACTGATCGCCAACCTCGACCGGCTCGCCGGCGCGACCTAGGGGAGCGAATTCGACATTTGCTTGAGCCCGTGCGGCAAGTGGGGCGCAACTGTCGGAGTCGGACCGCTAGCCCGCCCGGATCAGCCGGACGCCTTCGTCGCGCTCGAACAGATAGAGCAGCGTCCTGAGCGCTTCGCCGCGCGGCGAGGCAAGGTCTGGATCGCGCGCCAGCACTAGTCGGGCATCGTCGCGGGCGACTTCCATCAATTCGGTGTGCAGATCGAGCCGGGCAAGCCGGAAGCCGGGGATGCCCGACTGTCGGGTGCCGAGGAGTTCGCCGCCACCCCTGAGTTTCAGATCTTCCTCGGCGATGCGGAAGCCGTCCTCGGTGTCGCGCATGATCGCGAGCCGTGCCTTGGCGATGTCGCCGAGCGGTGGCTTATACATGAGGAGGCAGGTCGACGGCTTGTCGCCGCGCCCGACGCGGCCGCGCAACTGGTGCAGCTGCGCCAGGCCGAAGCGTTCGGCATGTTCGATCACCATGATGGTGGCATCCGCCACGTCGACGCCGACCTCGATGACGGTGGTGGCGACCAGCACCCGCGTCACCCCGGCCTGGAAGTCGCGCATCGCCGTGTCCTTCTCGTCCGGTTTCATCCGGCCGTGCACCAGGCCGACAATGGAGCCGGACAGCGACGCAGACGACTGAAGATCCGACCGGGAAGCCAGGATCCGTGTCAGGTCGCCGGCGCGTTCGGTCGCCGCGGCAAGGTCGATTTCCTCGCTCTCCTCGACCAGCGGGCAGACCCAATACACCTTGGCGCCGAGCGAAATCGCCGCGCCGATACGCTCCACCACCTCGCCGATGCGCTCGGCCGATACCGTGCGCGTCTCGATCGGCAGGCGGCCGGCCGGCTTTTCGGTGATTCGGGAGGAATCGGCATCGCCGAAATACGTCATCATCAGCGAACGCGGGATCGGCGTCGCGGTCATCAACAGGAGGTCGGTGTCGCGGCCCTTTGCCGCCAATTTCAGCCGCTGTTCGACACCGAAGCGGTGCTGCTCGTCGATCACCGCCAGTGTGAGATCGGCGAAGCTGACGCCCGGCTGGAACAGCGCATGGGTGCCGACCACGAGCGGGATGCGGCCCGATGCCAGTCCTTCCAGCGTCGCCTCGCGCTCGCGGCCCTTCTCGCGGCCGGTCAAGACCGCGATCTCCAACCCGGCGGCGCGGGCAGGGGCCTCCAGCGACCTGAGATGCTGGCGGGCGAGAAGTTCGGTCGGCGCCATCAGCGCCACCTGGCCGCCGGACTCGATCGCGGTCG
>JARLIU010000285.1 GCA_031291595.1 Ancalomicrobiaceae bacterium
GAGATCCGGCGCGATCCGATGGTGCAGCGCATCTACCTGGGAGAGATGCATGTCTGAGCTCCCGGCCGCCGATCCGGTCCTCCTGCTCGAGGATCTGCACGCCTCCTACGGCGACAGCCATGTGCTGCAAGGCTGTTCGCTGATGGTCGGGCACGAGTGCGTCACGGTGCTCGGACGCAACGGCATGGGCAAGACCACGCTGCTGCGCGCCATCCTGGGACTGACGCCGCCGAGTTCCGGCCGCGTCGTGCTGAACGGCGGCAACGTGACCGGCCTCAAGCCGTTCCAGATCGCCGAGCGTGGCATCGGCTACGTGCCGCAGGGTCGGCGGCTGTTCGAGTCGCTGACCGTGCAGGAGCATCTCGTCCTGACCTATCGCGCGGAGCATCGGCCGGACGAATGGACGCCGAAGCGGGTATTCGACCTGTTTCCCGAGCTCTGGGATCGCCGAAATGTCGGCGGCACCCGGCTGAGCGGCGGCGAACAGCAGATGCTGGCGATCGGACGGGCGCTGGTGACCAACCCGCGCATCCTGCTGCTGGACGAGCCATCGGAAGGGTTGTCGCCGGTGGCCAATGAACGGGTGATCGAAACCTGCAGAACACTGCAGCGCGAAGGGCTCGCCATTCTCCTCGTCGAACAGAACATTCACGTCGCTGAAGCGCTGGCAAACCGCATCTACGTGATCCTGAGCGGCCGAACAGTCTACGAGTCGCCCGCGCGCGCGTTCCTCGAGGACTTGGCGCTCCGGCAAAAGTATCTCGGAGTTTAAGGGAGAAGGTTCCGTGAAAACGGTGGCGATTGTTGGGACGCTCGACACGAAAGGCGCGGAATTTGCCTTTTTGAAAGCGGAAATCGAGCAGCATGGCTGCAGCACTCTGGTCTTCGACGCGGGCGTATCGGGAACGCCGGCATTTCCTCCCGATGTCAGCGCCGAAGAGATTTGCGCCGAGGGACGGGAATCGCTCGGCACGCTGCGGGGCCTCGACCGTGGCATGGCGCTTGACGTCATGACGCGACTGCTGCCGGCGACGGTGAAGCGCGTGTTCGAGCAAGGGCGGTTCGACGGCATCATCTCCATGGGCGGTGGCGGTGGAACGGCGCTCGGCACCAGCGCGATGCGGCCGCTGCCGATCGGCGTGCCGAAAATCATGGTCTCGACCATCGCCTCGGCCGACACCAGCCCGTATGTCGGCTCCAGCGACATCATCATGATGCCCGCCGTCGTCGATGTCTCCGGGCTCAACCGCATCAGCCGGATCATCTACGCCAACGCGGCCGCCGCGATCTGCGGCATGGTGACGAACCGGTCGGAACATCCGGCGGCGGTCGACGAGCGTCCCCTCGTTGCGGCGTCGATGTTCGGTAACACCACGCGAGCGGTCGACCACGCCAGGGCGCTGATCGAGCACCAGGGCTTAGAGGTTCTGGTGTTTCACGCCACCGGGACGGGCGGGCGCACCATGGAGCGGCTGGTCGGCGAAGGGTTCTTCACCGGGGTTCTGGATCTCACGACCACCGAGTGGGCCGACGAGGTGTGCGGCGGGGTATTGGGCGCCGGTCCGACGCGGCTTGAAGCGGCGGGCCGGGCGGGCATTCCGCAGGTGGTTACGCCGGCGTGCATCGATATGTGCAACTTCTGGGCGCCGGAAACCGTACCGCCGCGCTATGCCGGGCGAAAGTTCCATCACTGGAATCCCAACGTCACGCTGATGCGGACGAACCCGGACGAGAACGCGGCGATCGGGCGGATCTTCGCCGAAAGGCTCAACGCGGCCCAGGGGCCCGTGGCGGTTCTCGTGCCGATGAAGGGGTTTTCGGAAGTGGATGCGCCGGGCAAACCGTTCTGGTGGCCCGAGGCGGATCAGGCTTTCGTCGACGCTTTGCGCGCCGAATTGCGCCCGGACATTCCGGTCACGCTGGTGGATCACAACGTCAACGATCCGGAATTCTCTGAACTGGCGGCGAACACGCTGCTGCAAATGCTGAACAAAAGGACATGATCCGATGGCCATTGCACGGGCAGACATCCTGCGGAAACTCAACGAGCAGGCGAAGGCAGGGATTCCCATTGTCGGGGGCGGCGCCGGAACCGGCATCTCGGCCAAGTGCGAGGAAGCGGGTGGCATCGATCTGCTCGTCATCTACAACACCGGCCGATATCGCATGGCCGGGCGGGTGTCGATCACCGGGCTGTTTGCCTACGGCGACGCCAATCAGATCGTGCTGGAGATGGCGGGCGAGGTGCTTCCGGTCGTCAAGCATACCCCGGTGCTGGCCGGCGTGAACGCCACCGACCCCTTCCGGCAGATGCCGCTGTTTCTTCGCCAGATCAAGGAGCTGGGGTTCTCCGGCGTGCAGAACTTCCCGACCGTCGGGCTGTTCGATGGCAAGATGCGCGCCAACATGGAGGCGACCGGGCTCGGTTTTGCCAAGGAGGTCGAGATGATCCGCCTCGCCAACGAGTTGGATCTGCTCACGACCCCCTACGTCTTCAACGAGGACGAGGCGCAGGCCATGGCCAAGGCCGGTGCCGACATCATCGTGGCCCACATGGGATTGACGACCGGAGGATCGATCGGTGCCTCGGCCGCCGTTTCCCTGGACGAAGCGATCGACACGACGCTCAGGATTGCCGCTGCGGCGCGCAAGGTCCGTCCGGACCTGTTGGTGATCTGCCACGGCGGTCCGTTCGACGAGCCGGAACACGTCGCCAGGGCGATGCAACGCATGCCCGGCATCAACGGCTTCTACGGCGCTTCGAGCATGGAGCGACTTCCGGTGGAGCGGGCGATTACCGAGCAAGTGTCGAAGTTCAAGAAAATCAAGGTAGCGCGCTGAAGCGAGACCGATACGCGCACGCGTCGGAGCCGTGTCGACGGCGGCGCGAAACCAGTCCGGCCGAACTCAGGTTCCCCCGCATGCCCCGATCGGGACGTGCGGGGGCTTTTCGGTTCGGGATTGTTCGAGCAGATTGCGCCGATGCGCGGATCCACTCTGTCGACGGACCCCGGCTCGCTCAGGGGCGGACTAGTGGTCCGACTCCGACATTTGCGCCCCACTTGCCGCATGTGCTCAAGCAAATGTCGGAGTCAAAGGACCACTAGCAACTTGTCGACTCTAGTGGAGCTTTGAATTCGACATTTGAGTTCGTCTCTCCCCGCGCGCTGGGACTCAAATGTCGAATTCGCTCCACTAGGCGGATAGTCTGCGCCGATCTTCGATCGACCCGCCGTCAGACCTCGAGAAAGTGGTAGACAACAAAGTACTCGTAAGGTTCGACGATGACCGATATCTTGCGCTCATCGTTGACGCTGCGGAACAGAAGCGTCGCCCTGCCGGAATCGTTGTTCGGCTTGCTGACCTGGTCCCAGCCGACCACGTCCTTGATCCAACTGCGCAGATCCGCCACCGTGCGGACAGCCAGGCCGCTGTCCGACAAATTCAGGATGCTGCGCGCGCGCCCATTGATCAGCAAGATTTCCGCCTCGTCGAGCGAGCGATTTTCGCCGACCGCGCGCGCCGCGGCGATCATGCCGATCGGCGACCGGTCGAACGTCGCCGAGAGAACGTCAAGCTTGTCGTCCAACGGCTCGGAATAGGTCATGATGAATTTTGCCGTTTCCTCGCCGTCTGAAACGACAGGCAGGACGATTCGCTCCCAACGCACGTGCTTTGGCGAGAAATCGGCGCGAAACTGCGTGTACTTCGGCCGCATGTCACGCAGCGTGCCATTGTAGATGTTCAACCACGAGTTCGTCATGTTGCCGTTGATCGTCGACAGCACAACGCCGCGGAAGCATTTCCCATATTTCTGTACCGAAGTCCGCCCCTGGTGGACGTAGACGAAGTCGCTGCCCTGCTGCAGCAGAAGCATCGCGTCGTCGAGCTGCGCCTCTTCTTCGCTTCCGTAGACATCTTTCAGAAACGGCGTCACACCGCGTTTTGCCAGCGCCAGCCAGCGGGAATAGCCGTGCCGCAGCACCGAGGACCGGCACGTCTTGAGGATCTCGGCTTCCGGCCACGTCTGGATTTCCGATCCAGAGAGTGGCGATTTGCCGATGACGGACGACCGCGCCGCTGATTTCATCCCCGGATCGCTTCGAAAAACGGTCACTGGCATCGAACCCTCTCGCCCAACGGCAAGCTGCCGACCCGCGGGTCCGGCAGCATTGGCCAAATTACCCCCCACTTTCCAATGATCTTGTTACTAGTTCTTTACGTCGATCACTGGGAAAACTACATATAGCATGAAACAATATCTCGGCCATTGCCGGCGTTCAATGGATTTGAATCGAATTATTCGGATCAATCACACGTGATGACGGCTCGGCCATCGTCGCACGCCGCCGGCACCACCGGGGCTCAGGCCTCTCCGGCCTCAGGCTCCGCCGCAGCGTCTTGCGCCCGTCCGCGAAACCCCTTGCCGAGCACATAGAGTTCGGCGGAATCCGAGCGGCTCGCCGGCGGTTTGACATGGGCGACGATGGCGAAGTCGCGCTTCAGCTCGGCCAGAAGCTGGTTCTCGGTACCGCCGCGCAGCACCTTGGCGACGAAATGGCCGCCGGGGCGGAGCGTGCGGCGGGCGAAATCGATGGCGACCTCGCAGAGATAGGTGATCTTCAGCTGATCGGTCTTCTTGTGACCGGTTGCCGGCGCCGCCATGTCGGAGAGGACCACGTCGACCTGATGCCCGCCGAGCGCGGCGTGAAGTGCGGCCGGCGCGTCGTCGTCAAGAAAGTCCTTCTTCAGGATCACCGTCCCCGGAACCGGATCGACATCGAGGTAGTCGATGCCGACGACGCGCGGCGCGCCGTCCGTCGAGCCGACGCGGGCGACCGCCACCTGCAGCCAGCCGCCGGGCGCGCAGCCCAAATCGACGACGCGGTTGCCGGGGGCGAGCAGCTTGAACTTGTCGTCGATCTCGATCAGCTTGTAGGCGGCGCGGCTGCGGTAGCCATCCGCTTTCGAGCGCACGACATAGGGATCGTTCAACTGGCGCTGCAGCCAACGATTGGACGACGGCGTGCGGCGCTTGGCCGTCTTCACCCTCACTTTGAGGCGGCGCGGGGTCGAGCTGCTGTCGTCGGTCATCGCAATTGTCCAAATCCTGGAAATTCGGGACCAAGCTTGTTCCACACGCCGTCGGCGGCCATCAACTCGGTCAGGATGCCCTCGCGCAGGCCACGGTCGGCGACGCGCAGGCGATCGCACGGCCAACGCCGGCGGATGGCTTCGAGAATGGCGCAGCCGGCCAGCACGAGGTCGGCCCGATCCAGACCGATGCAAGGATTGGCGACGCGCTCCTGGAAGCTCATGGCCAACAGCCGGCCGATCATCGCATCGACATCGCAGGCGCCGAGCCAGATGCCGTCGACCCGGCGGCGGTCGTAGCGGCGAAGCCCCAGATGCACGCCGGCCAGCGTCGTCACCGTGCCCGAGGTGCCGAGCATGTGGAAGTTGCCGCGGTCGAGCGCTTCCGACAGCGCCTCGCCTTCCACCAGCCGATGCAGCATGGAATCGACGTCGTCGACCATCGCTTCGAAGGTCGAGCTGTCGACGGAGACGCCGCCATGGCGTTCGGACAGCGTGACCACGCCGACCGGCAGCGACGTCCAGGCGCGGATGTGGCGGGCGAGTTCCATGCCGGCGCGCTGGCGCGTCAGGTCCAGCCAGACCAGTTCGGACGAGCCGCCGCCGATGTCGAACAGCACGACGCCGTCGGCCTGCCAGTCGACCAGATTGGCGCAACCGGCGACCGCCAGCCGCGCCTCGGTCTCGCGCGTGACGACTTCGAGCGCCAGACCGGTCTCGGCCTCGACGCGGGCGATGAAATCGGCGCCATTCTCGGCGATGCGGCAGGCTTCGGTCGCCACCAGCCGGGCACGGCGGATGCCGCGGGCCTCGAGCTTCGAGCGGCAGACGTGCAACGCCTCGATGGCGCGCGACTGCGCCGCGTCCGACAGCCGCCCGGACCCCGACATGCCTTCTCCCAAGCGCACGATGCGGGAGAACGCATCGATGACGCGGAACGAGGCACGGTTGGGCTCGGCGACCAGCAGCCGGCAATTGTTGGTGCCGAGATCGAGCGCGGCGTAGAGATCGTCGTCGCCGGCGGCCCCATCCAATTCGGCGGCCGGACGCCAAGTGGTGCGCCGGCCGATACGCCCGGCCGGTACCACGCCCGGCATGCCCAGCGCCTCGGACAGCGGATCGCACGGCCCCGAGTTGCAGGGCACGCGCTCGTACAGCGGTGCCGGGTCAAAATCATCGAGGCTTTCCGGTACCAACGGCCCCGGATCGAGCGGTCCGCCCGGCGGCGGCACCATCGTGTGGTGCGCATTGGCTTGGCGGATCGGGCGATCGCCCCAGGGCTGGGCGCTATGGCGAGCCTCGCCCGCGCTCGCAACCGCCGAAGCGGCCGGCCGCTCGCGGCCGCTGTCGTGCGCGCCTTCATGACCGGGCTCACGACCGCCATCACGGCTGGCGCCGCGTGCCCGGTCAAGACCCGGCTTGCCGGCCGGCTTGGGCAGGACGCCGTCACTGTCGGATGCAGACTTGCCGTCGTCGGCGCGCAAACCCACGTGGCCCGCGGCCGCATAGGGCCACCGGCTGCGCTTTCCCCGCCTCTTGCGCCGGCGATGCTTGGCCGGAGCTTCGGTCGAATTGACGGGGTTCAGACGACCCGCGACCGGCGGATCGTCACGTTCAGACCCCACGCACTATCTCCGCGCCGCCAAGCAGCCGCCCGAACCATCAAAGGGGGCAGCGCGCAGCGCTGTTCGAGTTCTTCTGTCGGGGTCTAATGTAACATTGGATCACCGGCTGACAAGCCAGTAACACGGCAGCCATGCCCAATTGATGACCTGGCCGATCGATTGGGCGAACCAGCGGGTCGAGGTATACAGGGGAAAACCGACTATTTCGGCCAGATCCGCCACATCAGAATGGCAACGATGGCGAGCGCCATCACGGCCAACCCGGCGATCAACAGGCCATGCGCACTGCGGCTGGGAGCCGGCGGGCGGGCCGGCTGCGGCGTCGGCGCAAGAATCGGTGCTGGCGTGGGCGCGGAGGTCGGCATTGGGACCGGAGCTGATGGCGGCGTCGCGGTCGGCATCACCGACCAAGGCGCGGGACCGCCCTGCCCCCGGCCCGGCGCACCCGACTGCGCCGACGGCGGCGGCGGGTTCGGCGCCTGCGTCAGAGGCGGCGGCGATTGGGACGGCGCCGACTTCGGCGGCGGTGGAGGCGGTATGCGCGTCGTCGGCGTCTCGCCGCCGCCGGGTTCCGGCACAGGTGGCGGCACCCTGGCCGGCGCGGCAGCTTCGGCCGGACGGAGCGGCTTGGTCGTCGGCGATTCGGTCGGCGGGTCGGCCGCGCGCTGCGGCACCCAGGTCCGCTCCGGTTCGGGGTTCGGATCGTGCACGCGGACGACGATCAGCGAGGTATTGTCCTGGCGAGCGAAGTTCTCGGCCTCGACGGCGGCGAGCAGACCGCGGACCAGGCTTTCGGCCAGCGCTTTCGGCTCGGACGACAGGATCGCGGCGATGCGCTCGTCGCTCAACGTCTTCAGCCCGTCGGAGGCGAGCAGTATCAGGTCGCCGTCGCGCAGTACGCGGAAGCCGCGAAAGCGCTCGTAGTGGTCGAGCGGATCGCCCAGAAGGGCGTGGAACAACTGGTTGCGCCGCCGGTCGAGCGCCGCCACTTCCTGTGGAATGATGCCGTCACGGGCCTGCTGGTCGAGGTAGAAGCCGAAGGAATGGTCCTCGTTCAGCCTGAGGAGTTCACCGCCGCGGCAGAGATACAGCCCGGAATCGCCGACCGAGACCCAGCCCAGGCCATTCTGGTTGAGGATCACGCCGACCAGCGTCGAGCCCATGCCGACGAGATCGGGATCCGTGTCGGTCTGCGCCCTGAGCGCGTCGTTGGCGGCGAGCAGCGCCTGTTCAAGCCGCTCCTGCCAGTCGCCCTCGGTGCCGTCGACGGTATCGAGGAACGATTGCGACGACAGGCTCGAGGCGATGCGCCCGCCGACATGGCCGCCCATTCCATCGGCAACGA
This sequence comes from Ancalomicrobiaceae bacterium, assembly GCA_031291595.1. Lineage (GTDB taxonomy): Bacteria > Pseudomonadota > Alphaproteobacteria > Rhizobiales > Ancalomicrobiaceae > CAIYYN01. Next base: position 8,065 of record JARLIU010000285.1, read on the forward strand.
CGAGCACGAGTTCTTCGGCGCGACCGGAGCGCTGGCGCTCCCCCGACGACGCATTGGCGGGAATGAGGATCAATGCGCCGAGCGAATCCTCTTGCGCCGCCCGCTTTCCCTGGATCTGGTCGGATGCGAATTCAAAATGCAAAGAATATCCCCATCCACCCGAAATCGCGTCTCCGGCAGGGGCGTCTCCGACCGCCGGCCAGTTGTGCCTGCCCGCAGGTGCTCGGGCTGACCGGACATGGGCCAAGCCGATGTCCGCTCACGCTTTCAGTCCCCCCAGCGCCCCCCAGGTTCCGACGACACTGCCTTCTCGGCGGCAAGAAAGCAACCGCATGGAAAGAGCCTCACGGCCACGCCTTTAGCGTCGGATCAGCACCGGCAAGGACTTTCCCTCGAAGCCGGTTCGGACGCAAGACCCTCGCCGATGCGCATGCATGCGTCGTTGCCGCAGCAAACCGCCGATCCGCCATGGAAAGGACATGTCTTGTCCGCACTGATTTGGCATCCGGCAGCGGTCCGGTCGCGGTCCGGCGGCCCGGCGTCAGCCTGCGAGTGTCGCGATGATCGCGCTGATGCCGACGGTCGGCGGCGAAAACCGGCACGCGCCTTGCAAAATGACGGCTGCATGCGATTGGAAAAGTTGCTAGTGGTCCTGCAGGACAGCGGCGCCGGGCCGGCCGTGAGCGCTGTCGAACGCCGCCGGGCGACCCGGCCGAGCGACGGTCGATTTGAGAGACGTGCATGAACTCCCGCAGCTACCCTTTTGCACTCGCATGCGGAACCGACATTTCCGGCTATGTCATCGACCGCGTTCTGGGGGCGGGCGGCTTCGGCATCACCTATGCCGCGACCAATCCGGTGACCGGTATCACGGTGGCGGTCAAGGAGTTCTTCCCGCAAGGCTTTGCCTCGCGCGAGGGCAATGTCGTGCTGCTGCACTCGGACGTGTCGAGCGGATCCTACGAGCAGGCGCTGAAAAAATTCGAGCAGGAAGCGGCCAAGCTCACGGCGCGCTACCAGCATCCGAACATCGTGCGCGGCATCAATTTCCTCAGGGCCAACAACACCTGCTATTTCATCATGGAGTTCATCTCCGGCGAGAGCCTGGACGATTGGCTCCTTAGGCGCGCAACGCCGCCGAGCGAGGCGGAACTGCGCCCGATCTTCGAGCAAGTGCTCGATGCCGTCGACTACATCCACGGCCGCGACGGCATGCACCGCGACCTGACACCGCGCAACATCATGGTCCGGGCCGACGGCTCGGCCGTCCTGGTCGATTTCGGCGCCTCAGGCGAAGGCCTCGACACGGATCGCGGCCATTCGGCCGCCTTCGCCCAACCGAATTACGCTCCGCCCGAACAGCTCACCGGCGACGACAGCCGGCTGCAGGGACGCCACACCGATATATTCTCGATCGGCGGCGTCTTATACCGGGCGATTTCCGACCATCCGCCGGTCAAGCCACTCAAGCGCTCGCACGAGGTGGCGCTGGCCGGACCGCCGGCCGACCCCTACGTTCCGGCCCGCGACGTGGCGCTGTATCCGGGACGCTATTCGTCGGCCTTCTTCGCCGGTATCGATGCGGCGCTGCGGCTCGACTATCGCCAGCGGCCGACGACGATCGGCGAACTCCGGCGCGCCCTCGGCTGGCTCGATACGCCGACCGGCATCATTGCGCCGCCGCAGCTGCTGCCGACGCAAATGCTGGCGCCGCTTCCGCCGGGTAGCTTGGCAGCTCCGCCCATGCTGCCGGCCGTGGCGGCGATCGATACCATGGATGCGCGCGTCCACGGCTACGATCGCCCGACGGGGTACGGGTCGCCCGAGTACGACGCGCCGCATGTTGACTACGACCGCACCGTCGACCTGCGCCCGCGCCGGCACTACGGCTTGCTGCTTGCCACGCTCATCGCGGCCATCGTCATGGCGGGCGCGCTCGTCGCCACCTTCGATCCAGCGCTCATGCACCGCCTCGTCGGCAGCTCCGGCCCGCCCCAGGTCGAGGCACAGAAGCCTCCGGCCGTGCAGATTCCGCTGGTGACGGCGGAGAAGCAGCCGCGCGAGGCGCCGAAGGACCAGACGTCGAAAGACCAGGCGCCAAAAGACCAGACGAAGGAATTGCCGAAGCCGCCGGCGGCCGCGCCGGCCAAGGAGGCGCAGAAGGAACCGGCGAAGGAAGCCGCGCCTGCCGCACCGGTGCAGCCGCCGGCGCCGAAAGTCGATTTCTCCGATCTCGGCAGCTTTGGCGCAGTCGGCAAGGAACTCGCCCTGCCCTCGCCCGCACCCGCGACGCCGGATGCCTGCCGTACGGCCTGCGCCGAGGATCAGCAGTGTCGCGGCTTCTCGGTGGGAGGTGGCAGCTGCAGCCTCTACGGCGACGTCACCGGCATCACTCCGGACCCGGAGCGGAAGCTGACGCTGCGCTCCGACTGGGCAGGATTGAAGACGCTGAAACAGTCGATCGAGACCGAGAGCAAGCGCCGCTTCACCTTCCGCCATATCGACGGTGTGACGCTGGCCGGCGGCACGGCGACGGCGAAGCCGGTCGTCACGCAGGAGCAATGCCGCTTCGCCTGCCTGTCGGACCAGACGTGCAAGGCCTACAGCTTCGCCGGTCTCGTCGGCGCCTGCCGGCTGCACAGCCAGGTGACGCCGCAGACGGCCAAGCCCGCCGTTGGCTTCATCACCGAGATCGACGATGCCGATGGCCAGCTGACCGAGCAGATCCGCCGCGCCACGCTGGCGAAGACGCGCACCTTCAAGGGCTATACCGGCATCGAATTCACCGCGGCCTCCCCCCGGCGCTCGGCCGTGGCCGACGCCGGCCAGTGCCGGCAGAGCTGTACCGAGGATCAGACCTGCGTCGCCGCCTCGTTTGCCGACGGCGAATGCTCCCGCTTCTCCGACATCGAGGCGATCCGGGCGCGGCCGGGCGCCGAGGCCTTTGCCGACGTCGCCGATTCGAAACTCGCCCAGCGCATCGACGAGGCAGCGGCCAAACGCGAGGCCAAGGGCGATGTCGAGACGTTTCCCGGCTTCGACGTGATCGGCACCGCCGTCGCCAACGATCGCGCCCGTACCGCGCAATCGCCGGACGACTGCCAGGCCATCTGCCGCGATACCAACGGCTGTACCGCCTTCTCCTTCGTCCACGCCGACCGCCGCTGCCTGCTGGCGACCGCCGTGACCGATACCATCCCCGATCCCAGCCGCACCGCCGGCCTGTTCAAGGGCCCGGCCCAGGCGGTGATCGATGCGGCCAAGCGCCGCATCCAGCAGTCGGAGGCACAGCGCCCGAACTACCGCGATCTGCCCGGTTCCTGCGCGCCGCAAGGGGCCAGCACGACGTTTCAACTGCAGGCGCAGGCCCTGCCGGAGCAATGTGCGTTCATGTGCCGCTCCGGCTCGAACTGCCAGGGCTGGGTGTTCAACCGCAACGACCTTTCCTGCGTGCTGATCTCCTCGATCACCGGCACGACGGCGTCGCCCGGCCTCGTTTCCGGCGTCTACGATCCGAGCGGGCGGCGCGTCGCCGATCTCACCCGCGCCTGCGGTCCGGTGCCGCCGGCGCCGCTGACCGGGGGAACGGCCAACGAGTGCGACCGCGAAGCCGGTTTCCCCTTCGATCCGGAGTTGCCGAAGGGCGTCACGCCGAAGCCGATCGAACTGATCGACCCTGCCCGCGCGGTGCCGGCCTGCCAGCGCGCCGCCGACAATTCCCCCAATTCGCTGCGGGTCCGCATGGAACTCGGCCGCGCCTTCGAACGCGACGGCCGGGTCGACGAGGCGCGCACCACCTACAAGGAAGCTGCCGACCAGGGCAATGCGGCGGCGGCCTATCTCTATGCCGTCATGGCCAACCGCGGCATCGGCGGTCCGCAGGACGACCAGGAGGCGGAACGCTATTTCAAGCTCGCCCGCTCGCGCGGCTTCGTGCAGGCGACGACGGCGCTCGGCCTGCTGTATGCCGGGTCGGACCGCTTCGGCATCCAGGGCGATGGCGATACGCTGCGGCTGTTGGAAGAGGCCGCCCAGCGCGGCAACGCTGCCGCCATGTACCGGTTGGGCGAAGCCTACGAGAAGGGCCGGCTCAATCGTCGTCCGGTGACGCCCGACCCGGCGCAGGCGCAGGCTTGGTACGGCCGAGCGCTGGAGGCCTTCCGCCGCGATGTGGAGATGAAGGACGTCAACGCCTACAGATACCTGAGCCTGATGTACGACGGCGGTCGCGGTGTGCCGCGCGATACCGCCGAGGCGCTGCGCTTTCTCGTCACCTACCTCTCGGAGATCTACGGCCCCGACAACGCCGTCGCCCAGTCGCGCGGCACGGTCGGCGAACTGCACCTCGACGAATGGAGCCTGGAGACGCGCAAGGCGTTCCAGGCGTATTTGCGTGATCGCGGCGTGTTCCAGGACCCGATCGACGGCACCATCGGCGGCCACACCATTGAGGCGGTCGACCGCTGGCTGGGGCTGAAGGGTTAAGGCCGGCTTCGCACCGATGATCGCTCGGGCGAGCCGAGATCGTCTTTCACCGCTCCTTGTCCTCAGGCGGGCGGAAGCCGGCGAAGTCGTCGAATGGCGAGGCATGCGAACCGGACGGCGTCGGCGCGGCCGGCTCGGCATGGGGCTCGGGTTCAGGCTCGGCCGCCGGTGCCACTTCCGGCTCGCCCCACACCGAACCGGTCAGCGGCGTCGCCGCAGCCGGCGCACGCGCTGACGGGGCGGAAGCAGCTGGCGACGGGGTCGACGGGGTCGAGGAGGCCGGCGCTGAAGCGGCAGCCGGCTGTGGCTTGGGCGCGAGGGCCGGCTCTGCCGACGGTTTCGGCATGGCATCGTCCGCCCAGTCGAACTCCGGGCCGCACAGCGCGACGAAGCGGAACGTCGTCGAACCGATGCGGATGTCGTCGCCATGGCTGAGTTCGCGCGTCTCGGTCAGGAGCCTGCCGTTCAGCCGGGCGATCTCCTTCTGCTTGCCGTCCTCGACATAGAACTGCCGGGCTTCCTCGTCGTAGACGACGAAGACATGACCGCGCGGCACGATCACCTGATCGCCGTAGCCGAAGGACAGCGGCTGGTCGCTGGCGCTGCCAAGCGCATTGCGGCCAGCGACGATCGGTCGCGAGGCACCACGCCCCGGCCCCTTGACGACCACCAGCCAGCCGACGGTCGGCTCGAATGTCTCCGGAGCCTTGGCGGCGGGGATCCTGCCGGGGTCGGCCGCCCTGCCGGCGCCGGAGATCAGCGACGTCTCCTCGACGCCGGTCGCCGGCTGCTTCATCTGGAATGGCTGCAGCGAGGCGACGCGCGGCGAGGAAATGGGCTCGGAGGCGGGGGCGGAGGTCGGCGCGGGCGACAATGCCGCTGGGGACGGCGTTGCGGCAGCCGGCGCCTGGCGGATGGGGGCCGCAGCTATGGGGGCAGCAGCAACGGGAGCCGGCGCCGCGGGGGTCGGCGCGATCGGGCTCGGGGCGAGCGGGTTCGGCCCGACCGGCGAAGCGGCGATCGGCGTCGGGGCGAGCGGCGCGGCCTGCGGTGCAATGGGAGCGGCCGGACGAACCGGCGGCGTCATCACCGGGCGCGGC
>JARLIU010000047.1 GCA_031291595.1 Ancalomicrobiaceae bacterium
ACGGCGCCGGATCGATTAGCCGCTTCAGCAATTTCCGCAGTCTAGTCCAGACAAATTGTTATATTTGCATGCGAATAGGCCATCGTCAGGCATCTATGTGAATGCCCGCTCACCATCGCCCGGATTTTCGGCAGCGCATCGTCGGAACAATCCGAACGAGACCGAGACATCATCCAGCAGACACTGCGTATTCGCGGCCACATGACCGAACGTGCACATCATTCTTGTCGATACCAGACACTTTTATTCTTCATTTCCGATGATTATACGAGATATTCAGACAACACAGCGTCTGCAGGATTAAACCATGATTAACTAACAGCCGCTTCATCTGAGGGCCGGGCAACCAAATCGAAAGACATGCGGCTCATCTTCGCTGCAAGATTATCTAGATTATTGGCAGATTGTTAACAGGCAGGAGACGGGCAGTGCTGGAGCGCAATGGACCCTTGAGCGTCGGCGTGGTCGGCAATGTGATCTCGGTGCGCGGCTCGGAAGCCTACGTTGGGCTCGCCGCCAATACCTACGGCCGCGAGGTGACCCGTCCGACCGTCGGCAAGTTCCTCGCCGTCGACACCGGCGCCAATTCCATCATCGGGCTCGTCGCCGAGGTGACGCGGCGCGGGCTGGAGGACTGCAAGGCGACGGGTTGCGAAGCGCTCGCCCGCATCGAACTGATGGGCGAGATCTTGCGGTCACCCGGTCGCGCGGCGCAGTTCCGCCGCGGCGTCGGCGAATATCCGACCATCGGCGATCCGGTGCGGCTGATGTCGGCAGCCGACCTGCAGCTGATCTACGCGCCGTCGAGCCATCGGATGATCGCGGTCGGGCATCTGAGCCAGGATCCGGAGATCGCCGCCCATATCGACGTCGAGAACCTCCTGACCAAACATTTCGCCATCCTCGGCTCGACCGGCGTCGGCAAGTCGAGCGCCGTCGCGGTGATGTTGCGCGCCATTCTCGGCGCCCGCCCGCAAACCCGCATCCTCCTGCTCGTCGCGCACAACGAATACGGCCGCTGCTTCGGCGACAAGGCCAACATCATCAACGAGCGCAATCTGAAGCTGCCGTTCTGGCTGTTCAATTTCGACGAATTCACCGACGTGATCTACGGCGGGCGCGTCTCCGTGCCGGAGGAAATCGAGGTCCTTGCCGAGCTCATTCCGATCGCCAAGGGCTCCTACCAGCAGATGCGCACCACCACCGATCGCCTCGCGCTGAAGCGGCGCGAGGCGCGCCAGACCGCCTTCACCGTCGATACGCCGGTGCCCTACCTGCTGCAGGACCTGTTGTCGCTGATCGACGACCGCATGGGCAAGCTCGAGAACCGCTCCACGCGCATGGTCTACCATCGGCTGATGACGCGCATCGAGTTGTTGAAGGGCGATCCGCGTTACGCCTTCATGTTCGAGAACGCCAATGTTGGCGGCGACACCATGGGGATGCTGTTGTCGCAGCTGTTCCGGCTCGAACCAGACGGGCGGCCGGTCACGGTGCTGCAACTGGCGAGCCTGCCGTCGGAAGTGGTCGACGCCGTCGTGTGCCTGATCTCGCGGCTGGCATTCGAATTCGGCCTGTGGAGCGACGGCGCGCTGCCGCTGCTGTTCGTCTGCGAGGAGGCACACCGCTATGCCGCGGCCGACTACGCCCAGGGCTTCGCCCCGGCGCGGCGCGCGCTCGCCCGCATCGCCAAGGAAGGGCGCAAGTACGGCGTCTCGCTGGCGCTGGTGACGCAGCGCCCGGCGGAGCTCGATCCAACCATCATCTCGCAGTGCTCAACGCTGTTTGCCATGCGCATGGTGAACGACCAGGACCAGACGCTGCTGCGTTCGGCCGTCTCGGACGCCGGAGCCGATCTGCTCGGCTTCGTCCCGTCGCTCGGCACCGGCGAAGTCGTCGGCTTCGGCGAAGGCATGCCGTTGCCGGCGCGCTTCTCGTTCCTCCAGCTTGATGACGCGCTGTTGCCGCGCAGCGAATCCTCGGTTTCGCAGTTCGGCGAGATCGGCGAACTCGACCGGGCGAGCTTCGTGAAGTCGGTGATCGACCGCTGGCGCGGCGCGATGATGCGCCAATCGGTCACCACATGCCTCGACGACGTGCCGCCGCCCGCCGTCCAGCCGAGCCAGACGCCGGTCGCGACAACTGTCTCCGCGATCGAACGTGGCCTCAGGGCCACCGCCGAGCCACCGCCGGCACCGGCCCCGCCGGCGCCGGGCCCGGCCGTGCCGAGCTATTCGTCGCCGAGACCGTGGTAGACCGGCGTGGGACATCCGGCCGCCCCAACCGCAACCGCCGCACAATTGCCGGACGTGCCCTTCGACATGCCGGGCGCGGTCCATCGGTGCCGCAAGCCCGCATCGAGCCCATCATGCAGCCGCGCAGTCAGTGAAGCTCATCCCCGACGACCAGCGACACAGTGAGCTCGAGCGGATGCTGCAGACCCTGCCGGTCGGCCTGTGGATCGGCCGGGCGGACGGCAGCGTCATATTCGCCAATGACGCCGGCAAGCGTGTCGCCGGCGCGGCCGTGGGGACGCTGCTCATCGGCGATCGCACGCTGCGCGTCGACGAGCACCAGCGGACCTACGCCGGCGAACCGGTGACCGTGCGCGTGTCGTTCGACGTCACCGATGCCGCACGGCGGGAACATGAGCTTTTGGCTCGCGTCTATTTCGACGAACTGACCGGCCTGCCCAATCGCCGGCTGATGGAGCGCAGCGTCGCCGCACTCATCGCCGAAGCAAGCGACCCGTTCGCACTCGCCTTCCTCGACATCGACGGCTTCAAGCACATCAACGACTACTACGGCCATTCGATCGGCGATTCGCTGCTCGTGCGCATCGCCGAACGGATCTCGCGCGGGCTTCGCCCCTCCGACATGCTGGCAAGGGCCGGCGGCGACGAATTCGTGCTGCTGTTGTCGCCGGTCTCCAGCCCGGACGAGGCGGCGGCGATCGTCGGGGGGATCGCCGAACGCCTGAAGAAGCCGCACTATGTCGACGACTTCGAGATCCTGTCGTCGGCCTCGTTCGGCGTCGGCATCTATCCGAAGGACGGCGATTCCTACGAGGTGCTGCGCTCCAACGCCGACAGCGCCATGTACCGCTCGAAGACTACGGCCAAGGGCGGGGTGTGGTTTTTCGATTCGACCATCGCCCATGCCGCGGCGGAGAAAGCCAAGTCCGAGCAGCGGCTGCGGCTGGCGATCCGCGACAAGCGGCTGTTGTGCGCCTACCAGCCGAAGGTCGATTTCCGCTCGGGCGCGATCACCGGCGTCGAAGTGCTGTTGAGATGGCGCGACGAGGACGGCGTCATCCGCGCGCCGGGCGACTTCATCGCGCTGGCGCTCGAACTCGGGCTGATGGACGACGTCACCTTCATGATCCTCGCCGAGACGCGGCGCGCCATCGACCGCATCAACCAGTCGTTCGGCGAGGCGACGTCGATCAGCATCAATGTGGCGGCGGTCCAGGCGAGCAACCGGCAGTTCATGCGCCAGTTGGTTGACGCCATCGAGAGGACCGGAGCGCCCAAGCGCTACATGCTGGAGATTACCGAGGAGGCCTTCCTGTCGTCGGGCGACTTCCAGCGCAATATCCTGCCGATGGTGCGCGAAATCGGCACGCGGGTCTCGGTCGACGATTTCGGCGTGGGCTATTCGTCCTTGTCGGCGCTGGCCGACATCACCGCGGACGAACTGAAGGTCGACCGCTCGTTCATCACCGACGTGCACAAGCGGCCGCGCAGCCAGGCCGTGCTCAGGGCGATCGAATCGCTCGGCCACTCGCTCGGCATGTCGATCGTGGTCGAAGGCGTGGAGACGTTCGAGGAACTCGCCTACCTGCAGGCCGCGACGCGGATCCGCTGCGCCCAGGGCTTCTACTTCAGCCGGCCGATCGTGCTCGACGACGAGCGGGACCGGGCGGCGCTGGCCGACGAGCCGCGCAGCTTCCAGCCCGCGCGCATCCCCCAGGCGTCGCGGCGATAGGGCAGGCGCCCATCGGCAGCTTGGCATACGGCGCCCGCCGCAGAAGCAATCTGTCACGGCGTCCCGGGTAAACTATTGTTCAAGCCAAGCTCATATTGTGCAGAAGGCCCTGTCTCTGCACGCATTGCATCGGCGATCATCTGACTCTGTCGTTCTACATAGCGTCATCTGATGGCAGGTCCAAATTACAGTAGTTGCATAAATCGGCAATTAACGCTGCCCGCGAGTTCGACAACGTTTGCAGCTGGGCCGACAGCCTATCGGCGTTTTTCACATATTGATCTACGAATTTATTAAGGCCGCGGGATCGAGGCTGCGCGGACAGAGCAGGGGGTCCGAACATGCAGTTTCTCGGCCGTCGCACCGCCGTCCGGCGCTGGGGGGCGATTTGGGCATCCGACATCCGCCGCGACATCGCCATCTGCCTGACGGTCGCAGTTGCCATTTCCTCGATCTCCTGGCGGTTCGAGATCTTCGAAAACCTGATCAGCTTTGCCGAAAAGCATGATGACATCTTCATCGACGATCTGATCTTCGCCGTTCTGTGCATGAGTCTGGCGCTCACCGTCTTCGCCGTTCGCCGCATGCGCGCCCAGCAGCGCGAGATTGTCCGCCGGATCGCCGCCGAAGAGCAGGCGTTGCGGCTGACGCTGGGCGATCCGCTGACCGGACTTCCCAATCGGCGCGCCTTCGTCGAAATGCTGGCCGCGGTCTACGGGCGCAACGAACGGCAGGCCGTGCTGATGATGGATCTGAAGAACTTCAAGACCGTCAACGACGTGTTCGGCCGTCCGGAGGGCGACGCACTGCTTCAGCGGATCAGCGCGCTGCTGTCGGAGGCGGTCGGCACTGCCGGCTTCCTGGCGCGTCTCGGCGGCGACGAATTCGCCGTAGTGATCGAGCGCGATGCGTCGATCGATCGAGCCACGCTGATCGCCACCCGCATCGTCGAGCAGATGCGCAGGCAGATCGTGGTCAACCGTCCGGCCCACCACATCGGCATCGGCATTGGCATCGCCCTGTCGTCGGACGGCGCCACCGGTGCCGAGGATCTGGTCCGGCGCGCCGATGTCGCACTTTGCCGTGCCAAGTCCAGCGGCTACTGGGCTTACACTTTCTACGAAGCCACTATGGATGCCGATCTCCTCGAACGCAGCGAGTTGGAGCGCTGCCTGCGGCTCGCCATCGACATGGAGGCGATCCAGCCGCACTATCAGCCGATCGTCGATCTCACGACCGCTGCGATCGTCGGCTACGAGGCGCTGGCGCGTTGGACCCATCCGACGCTCGGAGCCGTGCCGCCATCGCGCTTCATCCCGCTGGCCGAGGAACTCGGGCTGATGCGGGAGCTGACGGACCAACTGCTGCGCCGGGCCTGCGCCGACGCCTGCAATTGGCCCGAACGCGTTTATCTTTCGTTCAACATATCGCCAATCCAGCTGCGCGACCGGGGTCTCGGCCTCAGCGTCATGGCCGCGCTGGCAGATGCCGGCCTGCCGCCGCGCCGGCTCGAACTCGAAATCACCGAAGGAGCGCTCGTGCAGGACTTCGCGCTTGCCCGCAAGGTGCTGTCCGAATTGCGCCTATGCGGGATCCGCGTGGCGCTCGACGACTTCGGCACGGGCTATTCCAGCCTGCAGCACTTGCAGGAATTGCAGATCGATCGGATCAAGATCGACCGCAGCTTCGTTGCGAAGATTGCCGACGACGAGCGCATCGCCGTTATCGTCGCCGCGATTCTGCAGCTCGCGACCGGGCTGGATTTGGCCGTTACGGCCGAGGGCGTGGAGACGCCGGACGAGGCCGAGCGGCTCGTCGCGCTCGGCTGCCGCTTCGGCCAGGGCTACCTGTTCGGCAAGGCGATGCCGCCCAACCGGGCACGGCCGGTCGCGCCGACGGCGCCGGTACGCCATAGGGCGTGACGTCCGAAGGGCGATGCCGGATCGGCATCGACCGCATGGCTGCAAGCCGTTGCGTCCGGGCGTCGCCCGGCGGAAGCAGACTGCGTCCGGAGCGTATGCTGCCATAAACCGAATTTTCAGTGGCGATCAGTAGAGTGCGTCGACTTGCCGTCGTGCATGCGCGTCTGCGGAGCCGATTCGAACTGTCATTCCGAATGCTACTCAGGAACAATCAACCACCTCGTCCCTGCCGCCAAGAAGATCGACGCATCGCCCATTGTTTTCGGTTTGTAAGCCCGGCGCAGGCGTTCCGTTTGATGGCGGAGCGCGCGGACAATGGACAATTCGTAACGTCAACGCCTAGGTCCGTGGACGCCGCGTGATGGAGACTCTGCCTTTCGACGGAATGGATTGCTGGGAGCCGGGCGAGCGGCTGCTGATTGTCGACGACAGCCGTTCCGTCCTGTCGCTGATGACGGTTGCGCTCGGGCAGTTGCCGGGCGTCGAGATCGATGCCTGCCTCACATGGAACGCGGCGTGGAACAAGTGCCTGAGCAACCAATACGACGCGCTGATCGTCGACTATCTCCTGCCCGAGGGCGATGGAATCTCGCTGGTGCGGCAACTGCGCGAGCGCGAAAACTACCGCGGCATCCCCATCGTCATGGTGACGTCGGCACTCGACCGCGAGACGCGCTTCGAGGCGCTCACCGCCGGCGTCAACGATTTCCTCACCAAGCCGTTCGATAGTTTCGAACTTCAGGCCCGTATCGCCAACCTTCTGGCGCTACGCCGTGCCCAGGTGCAACTGGCGCGGCACGCGGCCGACCTCCGCGACGCCGTCATTCGCGCCACCCGCGAGATCGCGCTGCGCGAAGAGGAAATGATCTGGCGGCTGGCGCTGGCGGTCGAAATGCGTGACGGCGCCACCGGCGACCACGTATCGCGCGTCGCCGAAATCAGCCGCACCATCGCCCGCGGGCTCGGCCTGCACGAGCATCTCTGCCAAATGATCTATCTCGCCGCGCCGCTGCACGACATCGGCAAGATCGGCGTTTCCGACGCCATCCTCGCCAAGCCCGGGCGGTTGAGCGCGGAGGAAATGCGGGAGATGCGGCGGCATGTGGACTACGGTACCCGCATCCTCGACAATGGGGCATCCGATCTGGTGAAGGTGGCGGCGACGATCGTCGGCGGCCACCACGAGAAGTGGGACGGCAGCGGCTATCCGGCGGGCCTCGCCGGTGACGCGATCCCGATCGAGGCGCGCATCGTCGCCGTCGCCGACGTGTTCGATGCGCTGTGTTCCGAACGCCCGTACAAACGCGCCTGGCCGATGGACAAGGCGGTCACGGAAATTCTGTCCGGCAGCGGCTCGCACTTCGATCCGGCCTGCGTCGACATCTTTTGGCGCACCCTGCCCGAGATCAGCAGCATCATGGTCAGGCGACAGCCGGCCATGCAATTCGCCGGCAACGGCGGGCCAGCAGGCGATGTCGGGGCCGACGGGGTCGACCCGTCGCCATCTCCCGATCAGGCGTCGAATTCCAAGCGAGCTATGCGATGACAGTCTTCACTCCCAGTGCCCGGCTGGTGCCGTCCGACAGGTCGGATGCTGCCCTGTTCCAATATGTCGACCGCGAGCTCGAGAAGGCGCGGGCCGAAATCGAGCAGCGGTTTCTCGCCGGCGGCGCGGCGCTGGCCGCGGCCTACGATCTGGTCGGCGAATTGCTCGCCGCACTCGACGGCGCGGTTGCCGCGTTCAGTGACGAGAGCGCACGCTTGGCGGCGGAACGGCTGAAAGACGCGGTTGCCGAACTCGGCCGCTCGACGGTGACCGAGGAACGGCGGCTGGCGGAACTCGGGGCCATGGCCAACGTCGGCACGTCGATCTCGCCGATGATCAAGGACATGCAAGCCATCCTCGAATACATCGGCGTCTGCGCCTCGGCGACGCGCGTCACCGGTGCCGGCAGCAACGAATTCGTCGGCTTCGCCGACGACATCACCAATTACGTCGCCGCCGCCGAGGGCGAGGTCGACCGCTTTGCCGCCCGGCTTGAGCACATCCAGTTGCGATTGCACAGCGTCGGGACAGAGAGCGGCCGCGCGGTGCGACTGATGGCCGAAACGATCCCCAGCCTGTCGACGACGCTCATCGATGCCGCCGCCGCTATCGCTCAGCGGCGGCACGAGCTCGAAAAGATCGCCGGACGGGCTGCCACGCTGGTCAACGGGGTGAAGACCAAGGTCGCCTCGGTGCTGTCCAGCCTGCAGATCGGCGACGTCACGCGGCAGCGGATCGAACACGTCCAGGCCGGCATGCGCCATGTGCTCGCCGAGAGGGGCGACCAGGCCGAGCTTCTCGGCCTCCACGCGGCGGCGCACCAGCTGTTCGGCGGCCTCGTCCGTTCGCTGCAAGCCGATTTCCGCGAGCAGACACGGCAGATCGTGTCGACGATGCACTCGCTTGGCCACGATGCCGAAGCCATCCTGGTGTTTCATCGCTCGATCGATCATTCGGGCCAGGCGGGGGCGCGCGATCCGATGCAAGCGGTCGAGACGGGCGTTACTGCCGCTCGCGGCCTCGTTGTCGAAATCGCTGCGGCGCAACGACGCGCGGTCGAGGCACGCGATGCGGCGTGGGGATTGGCGACCGAACTGCTCGACGACATGGGGCGCATCGGCAACCTTCGAAATGTGCGCGACGATATCCGCTGCCTGGCAATCAACGCCTTCCTGCGCTGCGCGCGCATGGGCGCCAAGGGACGCGCCGTGGGGGTCATCGCCACCGAAATGAACACGGCGGCGGAACGGCTCGGCCATGCCGCCGACAGCATTCTCAAGCGCGTCGCCGATATCCGCACCCAGGCGGACCGACTGTCCGGCGGCGAGGCGCGGCCGAACATCGCCGGCGAACTCAACGACGTGGCCGCGACACTACGCGCCGCCAATGCCTCGACGGGCAGCCATCTCGAGGTGATCGCCCGGCAGGGAGGCGCGGTCGTCGCACGCATCGATGGCATCGTCGCGGAGCTGGACTTTGGAAAGTCGCTCGGCGAAGCCCTCGAAGCTTGCGCCAGCGCGCTGCGCCTCGGCCAATCCGCCGCAGCCGCAGGACCAGCGGCCACCGACAATGCCCTAATTAAGCAATTTTCCGAATATCAATACGCACATTATACCATGGCGAGCGAACGGGATGTGCACCGCGCCATCCTGGCGACTACACTTCCGGAATATATACCGGTTATTAACCATAAATCTCTTTCGCATTCGGACGAAATTATCGACGATTGTTTTCTTTGAGTCATTTGAATCACTTACCATCTTCGTATATGGTTAAAACTATACTTGAATGTTTAGAAATCGTTTAGACCTACACCAATACCGTGCTGGCATCAGAACGAGGTCGCCAGCATGGAACATTCCACTACCAGTCATGATCCTGCCCCGTCGCCGTCCAGTCTGACCATCCGCGACATTCAGGCCCTGCACGGCCTCATCTCCAAGGCGCTCACCGGCAATGATCCGGTGAGGGTCGCGTTCAAGAACGACGTCGCCGTAGATCTGAGCTTCGTCCAGCTGATCGAATCGGCGCGTCTGACTGCCAAGCGCAACGGCAAAACATTCACTCTACTGCGACCCGTCGGCGACAACGTCCGAGGTGTGCTCGAGCGTGGCGGCTTTCTAACGGCTGCCAACCGCGACGCTGCCCGCTTCTGGCTGCACGAAGAGGTAAATCCATGACCGCGCAAATATTGACAGTCGACGATTCTGCCTCCGTCCGCATGACAACCCGCATGGCGCTGACCCGCGCCGGCTTCAGCGTCGTCGAAGCGGTGGACGGAGTGGACGGGCTCACCAAAGCCAAGACCAAGCGTTTCGACGCCATCATCACCGATCTCAACATGCCCAACATGGACGGGCTGAAGATGATCGAGGAGATGCGTCGCCTGCCGAACCAGCTCGGCGTGCCGATCCTGTTCCTCACGACCGAATCCGACGCCGGGCTCAAGACCCGCGCCAAATCAGCCGGCGCCACCGCCTGGCTGACGAAACCTTTCGAACCCGACCAATTGGTCAAGCTCGTTACGAGGGTATTGGCTAGATGAGCACGATCGATCCTCTGGACATCTTCCGCGCCGAAGCCGCCGAACTGTTGGAACAGATCGAGCAGGGGCTGCTCGACCTCGAGCACCGGCTCGACGACCGCGCGCTGATCGACAGCGTGTTTCGCGGCCTGCACACGCTCAAAGGCTCGGGCGCGATGTTTGGCTTCGACGCGCTCGCCGCCTTCACCCATCATTGCGAGACGGCATTCGACCGCGTGCGCAAGGGGCTGGCACCGGCGACGACCGATCTGGTCATGGCGGTACTCGCGGCGCGCGACCACATGCGCGCCCTGGTTGAGGATCCGGCCGGCGATTATGGCGCGACCGGGGCTGCCCTGCTCAAGCAACTGCAGGACGCAGTCGATGGCGGTAGCGGACGCACCGAACCGACCGCCGCGATCGACCAACCCGAAACGATCCCGGCGGCCGGGGCCGTCGCGTCGACAGCCGGCGATGCGGCCGACAAGTCGCAGATGCGCCGCTGGCGTATCCGCTTCTCGCTGCCGCCGGACACGCTGTTCAACGGCACCAACCCGCTCGCCCTCCTCGACGAAATGCGCGATCTCGGCGATGCGGAAATCCAGGTCGATACCAGCAACGTGCCGCCGCTCGACGCCATCAAGCCGACCGATCTCTATCTCTCCTGGGTGGTGATGCTCACGACCGATCGGCCGCGGGCCGACATCGAGGACGTGTTCATCTTCGTCATGGACGAGATGTCGCTCAACATCGAGGAGCTCGGCCCGTTCGATCCGGCCGAACCGATCCTGGCCTGGACGCCGGCCGAAGCCGTCGCCACCCCCGCGGTTGCGGCCGGACGGATGGCGGAGCCGGCATTGCCGCCCGCCACCCATGCCGCCGAAAAGCCCGTGCATGCTGCCACCGGAACGTCGCAGCGCAGCGAGGTCGCCGACAGCATGGCCCGCCGCAAGGCGGAAAGCGTCCGCGTACCGGCCGAACGGCTCGACGAACTGATGGATCGGGTCGGCGAACTGGTCATCGCCCAGTCGCGGCTCACTCAGATCGCCGCTTCGAGCCTCGACGCGCAGTTGCGCACGGTAAGCGAGGAAATGGAGCGGCTGTGCAGCGAGCTGCGCACCACCATGATGGTGTTGCGTATGGTGCCGGTCGGCACGCTGTTCGAGCGGTTCCGTCGCCTCGTGCACGACCTGCAGCGCGACACCGGCAAGACGATCGAGCTGGTCACCGCCGGCGAGACGACCGAAATGGACAAGACGGTGATCGAGCGTCTCGCTGATCCGCTGGTCCATCTGGTGCGCAATGCGGCGGACCACGGGCTCGAATCGCCCGAGGGACGGCACGCCGCCGGCAAGTCGGAGATCGGGCGCGTCACGCTGTCTGCCCGTCAGGTGGGCGGCGAGGTGATCGTGACGATCGCCGACGACGGGCGCGGCATCGACCGCGACAAGATCCGGGCCAAGGCCGAGTCCTCCGGGCTGATCCCGGTCGGCGCCGTCATGTCCGACCAGGAAGTGCTGCAGCTGATCCTGCAGCCGGGGTTCTCCACCGCGGCCACCGTCACCAATCTGTCCGGGCGCGGCGTCGGCATGGACGTGGTCAAGAAGACCATCGATTCATTGCGCGGCACCATCGATATCTCCACCCGGCTCGGCGAAGGCACGACGATCGCGCTGAGGATTCCGCTGACGCTCGCCATCATCGACGGGCTGTTGGTGCGCGTCGGCAAGGGTCGCTACGTCATTCCGTTGCCGGCGGTGGAGGAATGCCTCGAACTGTCGCTCGAGGAAGACCTGCGTTCGCGCGGCCGCTCGTTCCTGTCGCTCAGGGGAAGCCTCGTGCCGTTCATCCGGCTGCGCGAGATCTTTTCGACCGGCAGCAAGCCGGATCCCTACCAGAAGATCGTTGTGGTCTCGACCGGCGAAGACCGGGTCGGGCTCGTCGTCGACCAGATCATCGGCGACCACCAGACCGTCATCAAGTCCATGTCCAAGCTGCACGACGACGTCTCCACCTTCTCTGGTGCGACGATCCTCGGCGACGGCGGCGTGGCCCTGATCCTCGATGTCGCCAATCTGGTGGCGGCTGGCCGTGAGCAGGAGGCGCAGTTGCGCGCGACCGCATGATGAGCAACCTTGCCAGCGAACATTCCAATCCGCCCTGGCGCGAGGACGGCGAACTCGAAGCGCTGACGTTCGACATCGCCGGCGAGACCTTCGCCCTCGAAGCAGCCATCGTCCGGGAGATCCTCGATCTCCTGCCGGAAACCGCGGTACCGGGGGCGCGCGCTTTCGTCGGCTCCGTCGTCAACTTCCGCGGCAAAGTGATCCCGCTCGCCGACATCCGCCTGGCGTTCGGCATGCCGTCGGCCGAAGTGACGATCGACAGCCGCATCGTCGTGGTCGAAGTCGATATCGAGGGCACTCCGACGCTCGTCGGCCTCAGGACCGACAAGGTCACCGAGGTGCTGACGCTCAAGAAATCCGACAGCGAGCCGCCGCCGCGCGTCGGCATGCGCTGGCCGACCGAGCTGATCGAATGCCTGATCAAGCGCGGCTCCTCCGTCATCATCTTCCCCGACCTCAAGGCGATCTTCGCGGCCAACAGCCGCAAGCCGGCCGCCGAGGCTGAGGTCATCCGCCACCCCAAATCCTGATCTCATCGACCCTTCGTGCAAGAGGGCCGCAACTCGTCGATCCAAAGGAAGCTCGAGATGCGTTTCACCATCAAACTCAAGCTGGCGCTCGCCTTCGCCGTCATCATTCTGATGGTGGCCGGCATGGCGACGCTTGCCATCAGCAACCTCGCCTCGCTCAATACCGCGGTTGGCAACATGGTCACCGGGCCGATAACCGACATCAACAACATCCGCGCCCTGGCGAACGCCTACAGCGACGCAGTCCGGGCCGAGAAGAACGCCGTGCTCAGCAACGACGCCGCCGAGATCGCCGGCTACGTCAAGCGCGTTACCAAGGACGACGAGGATACCCGGGCCGACATCGCCAAGCTGAAGGGCTCGACCAACGCCGACGTCGTCAAGGAGGCCATCAAGATCGGCGCCGTCTACGACGAAGTCTGGCCGCTGCGCAAACAGATCCTCGAATATGCCACCTTGAACACCACGGAGGGCAACGCCAAAGGCGCTGATCTCAGCATGCACGGCGTGAAAGCGTTCAACAACCAGATCTTCGACGAGATGGACAAGATGGTCGGTCTCATCGATGCGAACCTGCATCAGACCGACGAGTCGACCAACCAGCTCTACACCACGTCGCGGACGGTTCTGCTCTCCTTCATCGGTGGCGTGACGCTGTTCTCCATCGGCATCGCGCTGTGGATGTCGCTCACCATCTCGCGCGGCCTGAAGCGCGGCATCGAACTGGCCGAGGCGGTCGCCATCGGCGATCTGTCGAAGCAGGTGCAGCACAAGGCCAACGACGAGATCAAGGATCTGATCGCGGCGATGGAACGCATGACCGCCAACCTCTCCGCCACCGCGGCAATCGCCACGGAGATCGCCGAGGGCAATCTGATGGTGGCGCCGAAGCCGCTGTCCGACAAGGATACGCTCGGCCAGGCGCTGGAGCGGATGGTGGAACGGCTGCGCGCCGTGGTGAAGGACGCGATCGCCGCCTCAGACAACGTCTCGTCGGGGTCGCAGCAGCTCTCTTCCGCCTCCGAGCAGATCGCGCAAGGCGCGAGCGAGCAGGCCGCCTCGGCCGAGGAAGCCTCCTCGTCGATGGAAGAAATGGCCTCCAACATCAAGCAGAACGCCGACAACGCCTCGCAGACCGAAAAGATCGCCCGCCAGTCGGCCAAGGACGCCGAGATCTCTGGCGACGCGGTGTCACGCGCCGTCAAGGCGATGTCGACCA
>JARLIU010000286.1 GCA_031291595.1 Ancalomicrobiaceae bacterium
AATCTTAGCAAGGAGTTCATAACCTTCAGACAATCGAGTCGATTCATCCTTTCTCTGGTTGAGAAACGCCTCGAACCCCGGATTGAGCCCGATCGCCCGGTCGACTTCCGGCGAAGATCCTCGCCGGTAGGCGCCGAGCCGGATCAATTCCTCCATGTCGCCGTACGTCGCCATCAGTCGCTTCGCCTCGATGATCAGGCTGCGACGTTCCGGCGGGACGGCGCGCGGCATGGTGCGCGACACCGACTTAAGCACGTTGACGGCGGGATAGCGACCGCGCTCGGCGATCTGCCGCTCCATGACGATATGGCCGTCGAGGATGCCGCGCACCGCATCGGCGATCGGTTCGTTGTGGTTGTCGCCCTCGACGAGCACGGTGAACAGCCCGGTGATCGAGCCTTGCCCCGCCGTCCCCGGCCCGGCGCGTTCCAACAGCCGTGGCAGTTCGGTGAACACGGTCGGCGTATAGCCCTTCGACGTCGGCGGCTCGCCGGCTGCCAGCCCGATCTCGCGCTGGGCCATGGCGAACCGCGTCACCGAGTCCATCAGACACAGCACGTCCGCCCCCTGGTCGCGGAAATATTCCGCGATGGTCAGCGTCAGATAGGCCGCCTGGCGCCGCATCAGCGCCGGTTCGTCCGACGTCGCCACCACGACCACCGAGCGCGCCAGACCGTCCTCGCCGAGATCGTCCTCGATGAATTCCTGCACCTCGCGGCCGCGCTCGCCGACAAGGCCGATGACGGTGACGTCAGCCGAGCAGTAGCGGGCGAGCATCGACAACAGCACCGACTTGCCGACGCCGGACCCGGCGAAAATGCCCATGCGCTGGCCGCGGCAGCAGGTGGTGAAGGTGTTGAGCGCGCGGACCCCGAGATCGATCGGCTCGCCGACGCGCATGCGTTCGCCGGCCGGCGGCGGCGAGCGCCGCATCGGCATGGCGAGGGCGCCGGAGACGAGCGGCCCGCGCTGGTCGATGGGCTCGCCGAGCGCATTAACGACCCGCCCAAGCCAACCGTCGCTCGGCCTCACAGACCCATCGCCGAGTTCGATCACCGCCCTGCAGCCCATCCGCACGCCCTCCAGCGCACCGAACGGCAGACACAGCGCCTTCCCGTCCTCGAAGCCGACCACCTCGACCGGAACGGCGCCCTGCGAGCCGCTTTCGATCAGCAACCGCGCCCCGACGCTCATGCGATGCAACGGGCCGGACACTTCGATCATCAGACCGCGCACGCCGATGACGCGGCCGAAACTCTCAACCCCGGCGAGGTCGTCGATTTCCCGGATCAAACCTTCCATGGCGGCCAGATTCCTTTGCGGTTAGGAGATTTTGAGTGATTCGGTAACGCGTTGTTAACGGAAATCGTCAAACATTATGACCGAGCTTGCGATCTGGGTCGCACTTGAATGTGTCGAGATGGTGCCAAAGGGTGATTCGCGAGAGTCACTTACGATCGAATCCTGATGTTTCACTTTAACGTCTGAGACAGGGGATTCTTTCAAGTTTTACAGCGTCTTGAGAAAATTTGGGTGATCTCCTCAGAACTGGCTTGCCGAGGCGAATCAGAATTTGTTAACCATTACTCGTTAGGCTTCTGAGTCGGGTTGACAGAGAGTCCTTCGCATCGGCTGTGTATGGGGCCGTTGCGCCAAGCCCAGAACAGGCGACACGAGGGGATTGGCATGCGCGTACTGCTGATTGAGGACGATAGCGCTACCGCTCAGAGCATCGAACTGATGCTCAAGTCGGAGAACTTCAACGTCTATACGACCGACCTGGGCGAGGAAGGGATCGATCTCGGCAAGCTTTACGACTACGACATCATTCTGTTGGATCTCAATCTCCCCGACATGTCGGGTTATGAGGTTTTGAGGACGCTCAGGGTGTCGAAGGTCAAGACGCCGATTCTGATCCTGTCCGGTCTCGCCGGCATCGAAGACAAGGTTCGCGGTCTCGGCTTCGGCGCCGACGACTATATGACGAAGCCCTTCCACAAGGACGAACTCGTCGCCCGCATCCATGCCATCGTCCGCCGTTCCAAGGGCCACGCCCAGTCGGTGATCACCACTGGCGAATTGACGATGAACCTCGACACCAAGACCGTCGAGGTCAACGGCCAGCGCGTGCATCTGACCGGCAAGGAATACCAGATGCTCGAGCTCTTGTCCTTGAGGAAGGGCACCACGCTGACCAAGGAGATGTTCCTCAACCATCTCTACGGCGGCATGGACGAGCCGGAACTGAAGATCATCGACGTCTTCATCTGCAAGCTCCGCAAGAAGCTGGCGTCGGCCACCGGCGGCAAGAACTACATCGAGACGGTGTGGGGCCGTGGCTACGTGCTGCGCGAGCCTGACGAGAACGACCTCTACACCGACGACGTCGCCTGACCGCCTGCCCTGTCGGACGATGCCTGCTTCGCAAACCCCGCCGCCAAGGCGGGGTTTTTGCGTTTTCGCCCGCATCAGCCCGGGCCACGTATTGCCAGGCCAGGTCTACCGCCCGCATGCACTCTCGTGCGCTGCCGGATCGCGCAGCCACGGTCAACCACCGTCGTCCCGCCTCGCGGCATCCGCTGCTGACACATTTCGGCAGCATCCCTGGGCATAGTCGCTCATCGCTCAGCCATGCGGCGGGCAGCAACAGAGCAGCGACAACGGACCGCATGGGCTATTCGAACAATCTCTGGCTGTTCTTCCTGCTCCTGGCCGGCATCATCCTGGTTCCGGGCATGGACATGCTGTTCGTGCTGGCGAATGCGTTGACGGGCGGCCGGGCCCGCGGCCTCGCCGCCACATTCGGCGTGATGGCCGGCGGCGCGGTGCATTCGCTTGCAGGCGGTTTCGGCATCGGCCTGCTGTTGGCGGTGCTGCCGTCACTGTTTCGGCTGATGCTCATCGCCGGCGCGGCCTATATGGTGTGGATCGGCCTGACGCTGCTGCGCTCCTCGATCGCCGTCGACGACGTCAGTCGAGCCAAGGCCACATCCCGCTGGCAGGCCTTCCGCCAAGGGCTGGTGACCTGCCTGATCAATCCCAAGGCCTATCTGTTCGTTTCCGCCGTCTTCCCGCAATTCCTGTCGCCGCGGTTCGGCGCGCTGGCCCCGCAACTCGTGGTCATGGGGGCGATGACGGTCGCGACGCAGTTCGTGGTCTATGGCGGATTGGCGGTCGCAGCGGGTGCCAGCCGGGACTTCCTCGTCACGCATCATCAGATGACGGCCATCGTCGGCCGGGCCACCGGCGCGCTGTTTCTCGCTATCGCCGCTTGGACTGCCTGGCACGCCTGGCAAAGCGGCTGAGGCGCCCTGGTCGACGCCCCCCCCGATCGATTGCCAAGGTCTCCCGCCCATCCCGGCCCGCCGCCAGTCACAGGCTGCGCCCGGTCGCGTTCCCAAACAAGAAAACGGCGCCCGAAAGCGCCGCGCAAGTTGGCAATGACCGGTTCCGCCTCACCGCCCTGTGGCGGCGAACTGGAACCGGGAGGCATAGGTTGAACTCTGCGGCTGCGCAGTGGCGCTAGCGGGCGCCGTCCCGTGCACCGTCGCGCCGGTTACCTGATAGAGGCCGCGCTTGTCCGGCACCGGCTTGAACGCTTCGGTCAGCCCCACCACGGTTTCAGCCGCGCCGAGCACCAGGAACCCATCGTCCGGCATCATCTTGCGGACCCGGTTCAAGATGTCGATCTTGGTCTGATTGTCGAAATAGATCAGCACGTTGCGGCAAAAGACGATGTCGAACTGGCCGAGCTGCGAGAAGTTCTCCAGCAGGTTCAGCTTGCGGTACTGCACCATCGCGCGCAGCTCCGAGGCAATCTGCCAAGTATCGCCGTGCTGCGAGAAGTATTTGAGCAGGTAGTTGATCGGCAAGCCGCGCTGCACTTCGAACTGACTGTAGGTGCCGGCCTTGGCCTTTTCCAGTACCTCGGTCGACAGGTCGGTGCCGACCAGTTCGACCCGCCAGCCGGCGATCTTCGGCTCGGCATCCTTGAGGCACATGGCCAGCGTGTAGGGCTCCTGGCCGGTCGAGGCGGCGGCACACCAGATGCGCAGTCGGCGATCGCGCCCGCGCGCCTGCAGCATGTGCGGCAGCATCGTCTGACCGAAATGCTCGAACGGCACCTTGTCGCGGAAGAAGAACGACTCGTTTGTCGTCATCGCCTCGACGACCGCATCGCCGAGCGGACCGTTCTGCTGTTCCTTGAGCTTGACCACCAGCCCGGTGATGGCGGCGAGCCCGAACTTGCGCGCCACGGGCATCAGCCGGCTCTCGATCAGGTACTGCTTCTCGTTGGTCAGCACGAGGCCGGAGCGCTGCTTCAGATAGATCCGGAGGTAGTCGTAGTCGGCGGGTGTCATGGGCGGCCTCCACCGAGAATGCGAATGATTTTGGGTCCGATCTGATCGAGCGGCAGGATTTCGGCGGCGGCACCCGCCTGCGCCACCGCGCCGGGCATGCCCCAAACCACGCTCGATTCCTCGTCCTGGGCGATCACGCTGCCTCCGGCATCGGCAATCAGTTTCGATCCGGCGGCGCCATCGTGGCCCATGCCGGTCAGCACCGCGCCGAGGATGGCCGAGCCGTACAGCGGCACCACGCTCTGAAACAGCGGATCGACGGCCGGCTTGCAGAAATTGACTGGCGGCAGGTCGTTCAATTGCACGACGATGTCGCCGGCATCCCTGGCGATCACCATGTGCTTGCCGCCCGGCGCCACGTAGATGCGTCCGGGCATCAGCGGTTCGCCGTGCACGCCCTCGGCAGCGCGCCGGCCGGCGGCCTTGGAGATGTGCTCGGCCAGGATGGCGGTGAACGCCGCCGGCATATGCTGGGTCACCAGCACCGGCAAATTGCCGATCGCCGGGCCGATGTCGCCAAACAGTTTGGTCAGCGCCTGCGGCCCGCCGGTGGATGAACCGATGACGAGAATACGCGGTGGCACGTTGGCATAGGGACGCAGCGAGATGCCCGCAGGTCCCATGCGGCCGCCCACGACCGGAGCCGGGGACGTGGTCCACACGCGCCCCGCAGCCGGCGGCGTCGCGAACGGCGTGCGAACCACCTTGGCGATCGGCGCATGCTGCGGCGGCAGCGAACGCAACGCGCGGAAATCCTGCGGCGGCGACACCGCGGGCGCCGCATGTCCGGCGGCACGGGCGGCACGCGCTTTGGCGCGCTGACCGAGGACGCGGACCTTTTCCACCACCTCGTGGCGGAATTCATCCGATGTGGTGACGCGGCTGTTGGATTCCGGCTTCGGTACGTAGTCGGCCGCACCGAGCGCCAGGCACTTCATGCTGATCTCGGCGTTGCGCCGGGTCAGGGTCGAGGCCATGACGATGACGAGATTGGGCTTCTGCTTCAACAGCAGCGGCAGCGCCGTCATGCCGTCCATTTCGGGCATTTCGACATCGAGCACCACGACGTCCGGTTCGGACCGCGCGATGTCGTCGACGGCCAGCTTGCCGTTGCGGTGGCTTGCCACGACTGCCAGGGCAGGATCCTCGTCGATCCAGCGTCCGATGAGGCCCCGAACGACGACCGAATCGTCGACGACCATCACGCGGACAGGATCCGTCACCGCCGCCTTGCCATTGGCGGCGGGCGCTACGTTTGAACCAAACGCCATGTCACACCACTCAGAGCAAGCCGACCTCGGCGAATTTCGCTTCAACGATCTCGCGATCGAAGGGCTTCATGATGTATTCGTCGGCACCCGCCCGCATCGCCTTGGCGATATGGCCGATGTCGTTTTCCGTGGTGCAGAAGACGATCTTCGGTATCTTGCCCGACGGCTCCCTCCTGAGTTGCATCAGGAACTCCATGCCATCCATGACCGGCATATTCCAGTCGAGAAGGATGGCTTCCGGCATCTGCTTGCGGCAGATCTCCAGTGCTTCCTGCCCATCCTCCGCCTCGATGATCTCGAACGACAGATCTTCCAGGATGCGCCGCGCAACTTTGCGAATGACGCTGGAGTCGTCCACGACTAGGCACTGTTTCATGAGAGTCTCCACCGGTTCGCGCTCACTGAGCCATCAAGCGGCATGCGCCTCAGCCATGCCGCCGAGCACGCGGTCGACATCGAGAATAACCATCAATTGTCCGTTCAGGCGATGCACGCCACCCGAGATCAGGGCCCAGCGCGGATCGAGATTGACCGGGTTGGGTTCCCGTCCGGCCGTCGGCAGCGTCAGCACCTCGCCGACGTTGTCGATCAGGAGCCCATAGGATTCACCCTTGTGCTCGATGCCGACGGCCATCGCCTGGCCTTCGTCGGAACGCGGCGGCAGGTGCAGCCGACGCCGCATGTCGATCGAGGTGACGATGCGGCCGCGCAGGTTCAAGACGCCGGCGATCTCCGGCCGCGACAGCGGCACCCGGGTGATCGATTCCGGCATGAACACGTCATGCACCCGCTCGATGGGCAGGCCGAACAGTTGGCCGCCGATCAGCACCGTGACGTATTGGATGGATTCGACGAGGCTGTTGGTATCGGCGCTCATGCCGCGACTCCGTATTCGTAGTTCGTGACGTCCTTCAGGGCGGCGATCAGTCCGGCGCGGTCGAACTTGGCGATATAGTCGTCGAAGCCGGCCTGCCGGCCCCGTTCGATCGACGCAGGTGTGCAGCTGGCCGACAAAGCCAGGATCGGGATGTGCTTCAACCGCGGGCTGCGCTTCAGCATCTCGGCGAACTCGAAGCCGTTCATCTCCGGCATCTCGATGTCGGAGACGACCACGTCGAACTTGCGGCCGTCCTCGAACATCTTGATCGCCTCGATGGCGGATTCGGCCAGCGTCACCTGGTAGCCGGCGGCTTTCAGCACCGGCCCGAGCATGTTGCGGAAGAACGGCGCGTCGTCGACGAACAAGAGCGACCGGGTCAGCGCCTCGGCCCGCATTTCCTTGCGGTGGAACCAGTCCTCGAAGGCCTGCGGCAGGAAGTGGCCGATGTCGACCACCTCGGTCGCCTTGCCCTTGATCACCGCCGAACCGAGGACTCCCGGCCGATCGGAACCGACCTGGATATCGAGAAGATCCTCGACGATGTCGATGATCTCGTCGACGACGAGGCCCATCGAGCGGCCGGCATCCGAGAACACCAGCATCGGCAGGCTGCCCTCGGTCTTGCGCTGCAGGTTCTCGTCGAAATACACGAGCGGCATCAGCGAGCCGCGATACTGCACGAGGTCACGGCCGTTGGAGGATTCGACCTTGTCGACGGAGAATTCCTCAAGCCGCGTCACCAGTGACAACGGCACGGCCTTCGGTTCCATCGTGCCGGCGCGGAACAGCAGCATGGAGATGGCTGCGCCCTGTTCGCGTGCCCGCTCTTCTTCCTCGGCATGACGCTCCTCGGCCGCCGACGAGCCGGTGGTCGAGCCGATTGCCGTGGAGATGCCGTTCGGGTCGACGATCATGATCACCGAACCGTCGCCGAGGATCGTGTTGCCGGAGAACATGGTGATGTGCCGAAGCATGGTCGACATCGGCTTCACCACGATTTCCTCGGTGTGGAACACCGCATCGACGACCACGCCGAAGGTCTGCTGGCCGACCTGCATCACGACGATGAAGCCGTCATCCTCCGACTTCGACTGCTGGCTGGGATCCCGGTGGGTGATCGACAGCAACTTCGACAGATGCACCAGCGGCAGCAGCTTGTTGCGCAGGCGCAAGACGGGCGTATCGCGGATCC
Organism: Ancalomicrobiaceae bacterium; assembly: GCA_031291595.1. GTDB lineage: Bacteria > Pseudomonadota > Alphaproteobacteria > Rhizobiales > Ancalomicrobiaceae > CAIYYN01. Next base: position 7,705 of record JARLIU010000286.1, read on the forward strand.
GCTCGATCTTGTGCTCGGAGTTCGACTGGGCACGCACCAGTTCGACCACCGACAATTGCGGGATGGCGAAACGGTCGCCGGCGGACTCGACGATCAGCGTCGAGACGATGGCGAGCGTCAGCGGGATCTTGATGGTGAAGGTCGAGCCCTGACCGGCGACCGACTTCAGGTCCACCGTGCCGCCGATGGCATCGATGTTGGTCTTCACCACATCCATGCCGACGCCGCGGCCGGAGACGTTGGTCACCTTCGCCGCGGTCGAGAAGCCCGGCGCGAAGATGTACTTGAAGATCTGCGTCTCGGTCATCTTCTCGAGTTCGAACTCGGTGGCGAGCCCGTTCTCGATGATCTTCTGCTTGATCCGGTCGAGATCCAGGCCCTTACCGTCATCGGCGATTTCGATGATGATGTGGCCACCCTCATGGTAGGCCGAGAGCCGGATCGTGCCCTTCTCCGGCTTGCCGACGGCCTTGCGCATCTCGGGACGCTCGACGCCGTGGTCGGCCGAATTGCGAACCATGTGGGTGAGCGGATCCTTGATCAGCTCGAGCACCTGGCGATCGAGTTCGGTGTCGGCGCCGACCATTTCCAGTTCGATCTGCTTGCCGAGTTCCTGGGTGAGGTCGCGCACGATGCGCGGCAGCTTCTGCCAGGCGTTGCCGATCGGCTGCATGCGGGTCTTCATGACGCCTTCCTGCAGCTCGGCCGTCACGTTGGACAGCCGCTGCAGCGGCACCTTGAATTCGCTGTCCTCGTGCCGACGCACGATTTCCAACAGCTGGTTGCGGGTCAACACCAGCTCCGACACCATGGTCATCAGGTGTTCGAGCGTGTCGACGGAGACGCGGATCGACTGCGACGCGACAGAGCCCTTGGCCTCGCCCTCGCCGCCTTCTTTGTCCTTATCCTTGTCCTTGTCGCGCGCCTCGCGACGTTCGCTGACGGCCGCCTTGGCGCTGGTCTTGGCGGCGACCTTGGCCTGCTGTTCTTCGGTACGAACGACGATCGGACCGTCGGCGTCGCCGCGTTCCTCGACCGGCGTTTCGCGGAATGCACGCTCCAACTCGTCGAGCGAGACTTCGCCCGGCCGCAACTGCCGTTCCAGCACCTGGAACACCAGCGTGCCCTCGGTATGCGTCGGGCCTTCGGCGGAGATTACCGGCTTGGCCGGAGCGGCCTTGGGCGGAGCGGCAGGAGCGGCAGCAGCAGCGGTGGCGGCGGCCATGGCGGCAGCGGCGGCTTCGGCGCCGCCTTCCGACATGTGCTCCAATTCCTTGATCAGATCGACGTCCGAACCGGCGGGCTCCTGCTCGCTCGCTTCCAGATCGGCGACAATACCTTTGATGCGGTCGATCGAGGCCAGCACCAGATTGACCGCGACCGGCGTCACCGGAACGCCGTCCCGGAACTTGCCCATCAGCGTCTCGGCCGCATGCGCGATCGCCTCGAGGCGCGGCAGTCCGAGGAAGCCGCAGGTGCCCTTGATCGTGTGCACGAGGCGGAAAATATTTCCAAGGATCTTGTCGTTGTTGGGATCCTGCTCGAATTTGACGAGCTCGACGTCGACGACATCAAGGCTCTCATTCGTCTCGGTCAAAAATTCTCGCAGAAGATCATCCATGGCCTCTGCCCTGTCCTTCGCTCGTGCAACTCGCCGCTTGGGCGCGGACTATCGCATCATCATCGGAGAGTATCGGGCCAAACAGTTAAGAGACAATTGCCGTTTGAAGTCTGCACTTTACGATGATGGGCACAGAACGCCGCGCCGCAAGCGCCGATCTTCCGCTGGCGTGGCTTCAGAGAATTATCGAAAGTTTGTAAGCAGTTACCGACAGCTCCGACAAGTCTTCGCAACCAGGGGCCCGACAACCCGCCGGGGGCAAAATTGGCCGAATTGGACAGCTTTTCGTTAGCCGGCGTGAACTATATGCAGTTTTTCTGAAATTCGGCAATTTCTATGCGTTAACGCTTAGAGCAGCACGCCGTCAGATGAAAACGCCGAGGCGACGCGTCGATGTGCTGAATCGTTGCTCTATCAAAGGCTTAGAGCTGGATGCGTTCGGACCCGGTCGGACCAAGCCTCACGAACTCGATCGATATCAAAGAGTTAGAGCGGGACCCAGTGGTCCGACTCCGACATTTGCGCCCCACTTGCCGCACGGGCTCAAGCAAATGTCGGAGTCAAAGGACCACTAGCAACTTATTGACTCTCGTGGAGCTTTGAATTCGACATTTGAGTTCGTCTCCCCCCGCGCGCTGGGACTCAAATGTCGAATTCGCTCCACTAGAGCGCGAACCGCATGGAGCTTTCGCCATCCCGCTCCACTGGCGGCGGCCCGCTTCGCTCCATCTACTCTCAGCGCCGCGCCGGCCAAACCGCCTGCAGCCCACCGGCTCGCCACGCATGACATTGCCCGAGCCTACTTGCGGGCGGGGGAAAGCCGCGGCCGAACCGCCGTCGCACGCGGTCCGGACGGTCGTTCTGCGCTCACGCCTCGACCGGCGAGACCTCGACTGCGACCGGCTCGGCCCGGAATTCGACGTCGTCGCCGACCTTGGCGACCGACACCGCCATGTGCGCCGCGCGCGCCAGCAGGCCGGCATAGATCGGCTGGATCATGTGGGCATCCGGATTGTGCTCGCCGAGTTGGCCGGAAAGAAAGCCTTCGACATTCGGCGGGATGCGCGCATTGGTGCCACGGCACAGCAGGCCGAACGTCGGCCTGTCGGCAGGGCCGGTCACCGTGACGTGGATGGTGCCGCCGCGCGGCACGGCGTGCGTGGAGACCAGCACCAGGTTCAGCAGCAGCTTGACCTTGTTCTTGGCCATCAGCACGCGCTGCGCCGTCCATTCGAGATTGGCCTTCTCGCCGGCCATGAAGCCGCGAGCGACATTCTCCGCGTCGCCGAGATCGATCTCGGCGCCCGCCGATCCGGCCGCACCGAAGGCGAGCCGGGCAAACTGCAATTTCGCCGAGGCCTGCCGCGCGCTCTTGCGGATCAGATCCATGGCGAAGGTACGCATCTCCTCGCTCGATTCCTCCTCCAGCACTTCGAGGCCGTTGGTGATCGCGCCAACGGGCGAGATGATGTCGTGGCAGACGCGGCTGGCCAACAGGGCAGCGAGGTCGAGCGCGGTGATATCCGACGCATCCGTCATGGCGGCAAAGCTCCGGTCAATGGACTGGCTCCCGTTCGTTGCCCGTTGCGCACGGGCCACCGATCGCGCTGAAGCGAATCGGCTGGAAGCCACAGCCTAAGCGTTACACGAGAGCGCCCCGACTTTCCAAGCACAGCTGAAGCGAGCGGCAAGGATGTTTCCGCCCGTCGTCACGGCTCGCCGCGCACCACGTCCGGCCACTGCCGGACCGCTTCCGTGGCGATGCCGTCTGGATCGGTGAGGAAGGCGATGCGATTGCCGGCGCTGGCGAACAGATAGAGCCGGTCGCGATGGATGACGAAGAACCACGGCTGGCCCTCGACCGACAGGCCCTCCGACATGGCATAGGCGCAACGCCCGCCGAAGCGCGGCGCATAGACCTCCGGATTTTGCTGGAAGGCGGCAAGATTGCCCTCGTTGACGAAGTGCCAGGTGGTGCCACCCCAGTCGAGTTCGTGCTCGCTCGAGCCTTCCGTCGGCACGCCATCGGTGAAGTAGGCGACCGGATCGTTGCCGCCGAGCGCCAGGCCGGTATAGGTGTCGGTCAGGAAATGGTAGCGTTTGGGCGCCACCCATTGGGTCGCCGGCTCGGGCTGCGTCTCGGCTTCCGCCTTGGCATCGGCCGGCGCGGTCTTGCCGGTCTTCGGTTCGATCGGCGCGGGCATGTCCTGCAACATCCCGGTCAGCGGATCCTTCTTCGGCGCTTCGACGGGCTTCTGCACCGCCGGCTTCTCCGGCTTTTTCGGATGGCCGAGCGGATATTCGGTCGGGCGCGGCGGCAAGGGCTCCGGCAGCAGCTTGTCGTCCGGCTTCGCCGCGTGCGGGTCGCTGGCGGCATGCGGATCGACGGCAGCATGCGGATCGGCCGACGGTTCGGCACCATTTGCGGGCTGGGGGCACGTCGGCGCCAATACGAGGCCCAGGGCAAGCAGGGCGACCGCAAGCGCCGGCGCAATTCGGCCTGCTCCGCCCGGTCGATGCTCCAGCTCCGCCCGAATTCGGCTAAAGTTCTGCATCTTGATTCGGACCGTTACGAGTCTCAGATCTCCTGGTCCTATGGTGCGAGACCAAGGTTAAGACTCCGTGCGGATTCGCGTCGTGTTTCGCGCGACGGCCGGCGTACCATCGGTTTGGGGATGTGGCTGTTGCCGTCCCCGACCGATGACCAACGTCGAGCTGCTTCAGTTGTCGATGGAGGAGATTGCCCATGATCGGACGTAGCCTGATTGCTGCCTTCTTCGCCGTCGCGACGGCGCTGGCTGGCGGGACGGCCCCCGCAGCCGCGCAAGGAAATACCTATAATACCAACGAGTTGATCGAAACCGGCCATAAGTTCTTCGGCTCGGTGTCGGGCGGGCTCGCCACGGTGATCGAGAAGGCCGCGTCGCGCTACGGCGAGCCGAACGGCTACATCCTCGGCGAGGAAGGCGGCGGCGCCATCATCGGCGGTCTGCGCTACGGCGAGGGCGTCATGCACACCCGCGACCGCGGTCAGCACAAGGTGTTCTGGCAGGGTCCGTCGATCGGCTGGGACTTCGGCGGCGACGGCGCCCGCACCATGATGCTCGTCTACAATCTGCCGGCGGTCGAGGCGATGTACCAGCGCTTCGGCGGTGTCGACGGCTCGGTCTACTTCATCGGCGGCTTCGGCATGACCGCCTTGGCCGCCGACAATATCGTCGTCGTGCCGGTCAGGGCGGGCGTCGGCTTGCGGCTCGGCGCCAACCTCGGCTACCTGAAGTTCACCCGCTCGGCCACCTGGAATCCGTTCTGACCGATGTGGGGGGCCGGCGTTGGCCGGCCCGGGCGGACCGGATTCGCCGCTTCTCCCACAGATGCGCATCGAGCCTATTCGCGCGCGGCATCGATTGGTGCTATCCAGACCCTGCGTCATCCGATAAGGCTCGACGCGGGACACGTCTGTCGACCCCCAACCGCACGCGATCCAGGAGCTTTCGCGCGTGATCGAAACGGCCCTTTACTACGCCCTCGGATTCCTGTCGGCCGGATTGATCGCGCTCATCCTGGCACCGGCGTTGTGGACGCGGGCGGTTCGCCTCACGCGCCGCCGCATCGAGGCGTCGCAACCGCTGACATTGGCCGAGATCAAGGCCGATCGCGACCAGTTGCGGGCGGATTTCGCCGTCACCTCGCGTCGGCTCGAACTCGCCGTGGCGGACCTGCGCCACAAGAATGCTGACTATCGCATCGACGTCGAGCGGGCGCGCGGCAAGATCGCCGACGGCGAGGCCGAAGCCGAAAGGCTTACCGGCGAATTGGCGGCAAGGGACGACGAGATCGCCGCCCGTGACGGCTCGATCGCCGAACTCGGCGACCGGCTGGAGCAATTGGCGCACGAGCTGACGCAGAGGTCCGAGCTCATCACCGCGCTGGAACTGCGGGCACGCGAACTCACCAGCGAACTCGACAATCGCCGCCTCGATCTGGCCGGTCTGCAGACCCGGCTGGAATCCTCCGGCTCGCGCTCCGACGCCGAACTGGAGGCGCGCCGCCGCGCCGAGATGCGCATCGCCGCGCTTGAGGCCGAAGTCGAGCGGCGCGGCTCCGTCGTCGCCGAGGAGCGCGACCGCGCCGACCGCATCTTCGCCGAGCTGTTGGCCGCCAAGAAGCTCGCCCGCACCGCCTCCGCCCCCGGCGGCGACAACGAGCGCAAGGCGATCGAATCGTTCGAGGCCGACAACATCGCCCTGCAGATGAAGCTGCGCGAAGTCGTCGACGAACGCGACCGGCTGGCGCACGACTTGGCGACGATCCGCACCCACGACGTCGGTCAACCGGCGGATGCGGAGGATATCGCCGAATTGCGCGATCGGCTCGGCGACGTCGCGGCGCGCATGGCGTCGATCGTGGCCGAACGCGAGGGCTCCGGCTCGCAGATCGACCAGTTGGTCGGGGCGACCGGCGGCCCGTTGCCGATCCCCGGCGTCGGCGAGCTTTCGGCCGATCCGACCCGCCCGTCCTCGCCGCTGCGCAAGCCCGAAAGCCTCGCCGACCGCATCAAGGCCATGCGCCGCACCGCTGCATCCGCCGACCCGTCGTAGCCGCGCCCGGAATTCCCCCGCGCTGGCCATCTGCCGGAATGATCGGCACAGAGGAAAGTCGCTTACAAAGCGATCAAACCATTGCGTCCCCACCGAGCTTAGTATCTCATCAGCGTCAGGTAAGCTGCTGAAGGCCGATATCACCCGTGCGTTGACTCGCGCCCGGGCGATATCGGTTCAGCCCCTGCCCCCATGCGCAGCATCGCCAGGACAGATCCGTCCTGATGCGACGAACCGGCGCGAACCAAGAGAACGTCGGCGTTCGTCCGGGTCCGTTAGCGACCCCGGCGGCGCTCATCGTGGGGACCAAGGGCCGAACGGTCCGGCTCCACGCGTAGATGGAGAGGAGTAGACTGATGAAATCGATCGTTCAAACGAGCGTCGCCGCGCTGTTCGCCGCCACATTGCTGGTGGGTGCGGCGGAGGCCAAGACCCTCGTCTATTGTTCCGAGGGCAGCCCGGAAAACTTCACTCCCGCGATGAACACGACCGGGACGTCATTCGACGCCGCGCGCCCGGTCTTTGATCAATTGACCGAGTTCGTCCGCGGGACGACCAAGGTGCAGCCGGGCCTGGCCGAGAGCTGGGACGTCACCGACGGCGGCAAGACCATCACCTTCCATCTCCGCAAGGGCGTGAAGTTCCATTCCGGCGTCAACGGCTTCAAGCCGACCCGCGATTTCAACGCCGACGACGTGCTGTTCACCTTCAATCGCCAGTGGAAGGACGATCATCCCTACCACAAGATCTCCGGCGGCAAGTTCGACTATTTCTCCGACATGGACATGCCGGACAGCCTGGTATCGGTCGAGAAGACCGACGACTACACGGTCGTCATGAAGCTGAAGGCGCCGAATGCGCCGATTCTCGCCAACCTCGCCATGGACTTCATGACGGTGCAGTCGGCCGAATACGCCGACTACCTCATGAAGATCGGTAAGCCCGAGCAGTTCGACCAGATCCCGGTCGGCACCGGCCCATTCCAGTTCGTCGCCTACCAGAAGGACGCGGTCATTCGCTACAAGGCGTTCGATGCCTATTGGGGCGGCCGCGCCAAGATCGACGACCTCGTCTACGCCATCACTCCCGATCCGACCGTTCGTCTCGCCAAGCTGAAGCGCAACGAATGCCAGGTCATGGCCTATCCGCGTCCGGCTGATCTCGCGGAGATCAAGAAGGATCCGAACCTCAATCTCATGAGCCAGCCCGGCCTCAACATCGCCTATTGGGCGTTCAACGTGATGAAGCCGCCGCTCGACAAGAAAGAAGTCCGTCAGGCGCTGATCATGGCCGTCGACAAGTCGGCGATCATCAAGGAGGTCTACGAGGGCGCCGGAACGCCGGCCAAGAACCTGATCCCGCCGATCATGTGGGGCTACAACGACAAGGTCGCCGACTACGTCTACGACCCGGCCAAGGCCAAGGAGCTGCTCGACAAGGCCGGCGTCAAGACGCCGATCGACATCGACCTGTGGTGGATGCCCGTGCAGCGTCCGTATAATCCGAACGCCAAGCGTATCGGCGAACTGATGCAGTCCGATCTCGCCAAGATCGGCGTCAACGCCACGCTGAAGTCGTTCGAATGGGGCGAGTATCGCAAGCGTCTGCAGAACGGCGAGCACATGACCGGTCTGTTCGGCTGGACCGGCGATAACGGCGATCCGGACAACTTCTTCTTCCTCCTCGGCTGCACCGGCGACAAGCCGGCCGGCAACAACATCTCCAAGTGGTGCAACGCCAAGTTCAACGACGATATGGCGAAGGCCCGCGAGTTGACCGACATCGCCGAACGCACCAAGCTTTACGAGGAGATGCAGCAGATCGCCCACGACGACGCGCCGCAGATGACCATCGCCCACTCGGTGGTGTTCGAGCCGGTCAGGAAGGAAGTGGTCGATTGGAAAATCTCGCCGCTCGGCCAGCATGTTTTCTATGGGGTTGATCTGAAGTAAGGAAAGACCGTGGCGCGATCGGCGATACACCCGTCGATCGCGTCTCTCCCGGAGCCGACATGCTGAAATATCTCCTGCGCCGTCTGGCGCTGACGATCCCGACGTTTCTCGCATTGACTCTCGTCACCTTCGTCGCCATTCGCTTGGTGCCGGGCGATCCGGTGGAGGTGCGTCAGGGCGAACACGGCATCGATCCCATCCGCCTCGCCAAGCTCCGCCATGAACTCGGGCTCGACCAGTCGATCCTGCACCAGTACTGGGACTACCTCGTCCAGCTGGCGCACGGCGACTTCGGCACGTCGATCCGCACGCAGACGAGCGTCGCCTCGGAGTTCTTCACGCTGTTTCCGGCGACCCTGGAACTGGCGCTTTGCGCCATGCTGCTCGCCGTCATCGTCGGCGTGCCGGCCGGCGTCTTCGCCGCAGTCAAGCGTGGCGGGCCGATCGACCACGGCGTCATGGGAATTTCCGTCATCGGCTACTCGATGCCGATCTTCTGGTGGGGCCTCCTCCTCATCATGCTGGTGTCCGAGCGCTGGGAACTGACCCCGATTTCCGGCCGCATCGACCCGATCAAATACTATTTCGACCCCGTCACCGGCTTCATGCTGATCGACGCCTGGCTGTCGGGGCAGGAGGGAGCGGTGTGGGACGCCGCCCACCATCTGATCCTGCCAGCCATCGTGCTCGGCACGATCCCCCTGGCGGTCATCGCCCGAATAACGCGATCCTCCATGCTCGAAGTTCTCTCGGAGGACTACGTGCGAACTGCGCGGGCCAAGGGCCTGTCGCCGTTCCGTGTCATCGGCCTGCACGCGCTCAGAAACGCGCTGATTCCGGTCGTCACCTCGATCGGCCTGCAGGTCGGCACGCTCTTGGCCGGCGCGGTGCTGACGGAGACCATCTTCTCCTGGCCCGGTGTCGGCAAGTGGCTGATCGAAAGCATCAACCAGCGCGACTATCCGGCGCTGCAAGGCGGCATCATGCTGATTTCCTGCCTCGTGATCATGGTCAACCTGTTCGTCGACGTCCTCTATGGCGCCATCAACCCGAGGCTCCGTCATGGCCGTTGACGCCCTAGCCGCTGAACCGAAACGTCCCGGCCCGATTGCCGAATTCTGGCAGTCCTTCGCCGAGAACCGCGGCGCCGTCGTCGGCCTTGCCGTCGTCGTCATCATCGGGCTGCTCGCCATCTTCGCCGACATCGTCGCGCCGCATTCGGCGATCGAGCAATTCCGCGACTTCACCAAGCTGCCGCCGGTATGGGAAGACGGCGGTCTGTGGCGTTTCCCGCTCGGTACCGATGCGCTTGGCCGCGACGCGCTGTCGCGGCTGATCCACGGCGCCCGGATTTCCTTGTTCATCGGCCTGATGGTGATGAGCGTATCCATCGCCATGGGCGTGGTGCTCGGCCTCGTAGCCGCCTTCGCCGGTGGCATCGTCGACATGATCATCATGCGGGTGATGGACTTGATCATCGCCGTCCCCTCGCTGGTGCTCGCCATCCTGGTCGTGGCTGTCCTCGGTCCGAGCCTGGAAAACACCATCGTCGCGGTTACCATCGTCTATATGCCGCGCTACGTACGGTTGGTGCGCGCCTCGGCGCTCGGCGAGATCGGCAAGGATTATGTCACGGCCGCCCGCGTCATCGGCGTCGGACCGATCCGGCTGATGTTCGTCACCGTCTTGCCGAACTGCCTCGCACCGCTGATCGTTCAGGCCGCGCTCGGAGTGTCGGACGCCATCCTGGAGGCCGCCGCGCTCGGCTTCCTGGGCCTGGGCGCGCAGCCGCCGATCCCGGAATGGGGCGCCATGCTCGCCGACAACCGCGAATTCATCCGCTCCAATCCGTGGATCGTGACGTTGCCGGGACTTGCCATCCTCATCACCGTCGTCGCGGTCAACATCATGGGCGACGGCTTGCGCGACGCGCTCGACCCCAAGCTGAGGCGGAGCTGAGGCCATGGCGGATTGGGTCGCGCCGACAGCCGATGTCGGGCCTCCGGACATCCGCCCCCTCCCCCGCCACTGCCTGATCCGAGCCGCGCAGAGATCCCGTTCCGGGCTTTGAGGAATTCCATGCCCCTGCTTGACATCTCCAACTTGACCGTCGAATTCGCCACCCGCTCGGGGCATTTCAGGGCCGTCGACCGCGTGTCGCTGACCGTCGAGCCGCGCGAGATCGTCGCCATCGTCGGTGAATCCGGTTCCGGCAAGTCCGTCGCCATGCTGGCGATCATGGGACTGTTGCCGCCGACGGCGCGGGTCACCGCCGATCGCATGGCTTTCGACGGCATCGACTTGCGCAACCTCTCGCCGCGCCGCCGCCGCCAGATCATCGGCAAGGAGATGTCGATGATCTTTCAGGAGCCGATGACATCGCTGAACCCCTGCTTCACCGTCGGCTTCCAGATCGGCGAGGCGTTGACGGCGCACCTCGGGCTTCGCGGCGCGGAGCGGCGCGCCCGCTCGGTCGAGCTGCTGGATCAGGTCGGCATCCCCGAGCCGGCCTCGCGCTTGTCCGCCTTCCCGCACCAATTGTCCGGCGGCATGAGCCAGCGCGTGATGATCGCCATGGCGATCGCCTGCTCGCCCAAACTCCTGATCGCCGACGAACCGACGACGGCGCTCGATGTCACCATCCAGGCGCAGATCCTCGATCTCCTTATCCATCTCGGCCATAAGACCGGCATGGCGCTCGTCCTCATCACCCACGACATGGGCGTCGTCGCCGAAACCTCTGAGCGCGTCATCGTGCAGTATGCCGGTCAGCAGGTGGAGGAAGCCAAGACGGTCGATTTGTTCGACGATCCGCACCACCCCTATACCGCCGCACTGCTCGACGCCCTGCCCGAGCGGGCGGTGGAACAGCGTCTGCCCTCCATTCCCGGCATGGTGCCGGGGCAATGGGACCGTCCGACAGGCTGCCAGTTCTCGCCGCGCTGTGCCTACACGACCGCGCGCTGCACCTCCGAACCGCCGACGAAAGCCCCGGCCGCACTCGGCCGTGCCCTGTGCTTTACCCCGCTCCGGTCGGGTCAGCCGATCACCGACGCCTTCCTGGAGACGGTGTGATGCCAACCCTTCTCAAAGCAATCGACCTGCACCGCACCTACCGCGTCGCCCGCAGCATGTTCGGCGGCCACGCCGACGTCAGGGCCGTGGCCGGCATTTCCTTCTCGCTCGATCCCGGCGAGACGCTCGCCATCGTCGGCGAATCCGGCTCCGGCAAGTCGACGCTCGGCCGGCTCCTAACGCTGATCGAGCCGCCGTCCGACGGCCAGCTGATGATCGACGGCATCGACGTCTCCAATATCGGCCGGCCGTCGAAGACCCTGCGCAGCGCCGTGCAGATGGTGTTCCAGAACCCCTACGGTTCGCTCAATCCGCGCCAGACGATCGGTGCCGCGCTCGAAGAGCCGCTGCTCGTCAATACCTCGATGCCGGGTGCCGAACGGCGCGAAGCGGCGCTCGCCATGCTGGAACGCGTGGGCCTCAGGCGCGAGCACGCCAACCGCTATCCGCACATGTTTTCCGGCGGACAGCGCCAGCGCATCGCCATTGCCCGGGCGCTGATGCTCAGACCGAAGATCCTGGTGCTGGACGAGCCGGTCTCCGCCCTCGACGTGTCGGTCCGCGCCCAGATCCTCAACCTGATCGCCGAGCTGCAGAGCGAGTTCAATCTCGCCTATGTGTTCATCAGCCACGACCTCAGCGTCGTCCGCCACATCGCCGATCGCGTGCTGGTCATGTACCTCGGCCGGGTAGCGGAATACGGCTCGGCCGAGCAGGTGTTCGCCGAACCGAGGCACCCTTATACGCGCGCACTGATGTCGGCCACCCCGGTCGCCGATCCGCGCCGAGTGAAGGAACGCATCGTGCTGACAGGCGAGATGCCCTCGCCGTTCAATCCGCCGTCGGGCTGCGTCTTCCACCCGCGCTGCCCTATCGCCTTCGAACGCTGCCCGCGCGAGCGGCCGGAGCTGACGGGCGACGGCGGACACATGGCCGCCTGCTTTGCCACTGAGGACTGAGCCGGGAGGCGCACCGGATCAGGCAATAGCGCAGCGCGAGCCGCCAGCCCCTGCGGCGGCCACCAAGCCGGACGCTTTACGCCGCCGTCACGCCCAGCGGCGGCAGTTCGACCGTTGCCAAGTCGACGCGCATGAAGTTGACCGCGCCCTCGAAGCGCACGGCAACGAAGCCGAGTTCGCCGGCCATCTGCAGCATGGCGTGGTTTTCCCTGAGGATATAGCCGACCACCGCCTTGAAGTCGCGCCGCCGCGCCTCGTCCAGCAGCGCCGTCATCAGTGCATAGCCGATGCCGTGGCCCTTCTGGTCGGAGCGCACCATGACGTCGAACTCCGCGGCACCCTCCTCCTCGTGATCGAGGATGACATGAGCGACGCCGAGGATCTGCTGCGGCTCTCCTGCGAGCGGCGTTGCGACCAGGCCGATTTCCTCGGCCGGATCCATATGCGCCAGCCGCGCCGCCATTTTGGCCGGAAAATCCTTCATCGTCGCAAAGCAGCGCAGATGCATGTCGTCGGCCGAGCAGCGCGCGAACATCTCGCGCAACGCCGCCTCGTCAGCGGCCTCGAGTAGCCGTATCTTGCGGTGTTCGCCCTGCGGCAGCGTCACGTTATCACTGATCATATACGGCGCCCCCGTCGCACCGGCGAACAGATGTCTCATCATGCCGTCAGCCCCGGACCGACGGACCAGCCGAAATCGTTCGGCGCCGAAACGATCGCCAGACACACGATGCCTCGGCCACCCTTAATCGGCCGCCCGGCCGCGGCGCTGGATCGGGAGCTGCAGACATCAGGCTGTCACCATTTGCCGGCAGCCTGCCTTGACCCAGATCATGACCGGCCACAACACGGCCCCGCTGCATTCCCGTACGTAGTTTCGATCGCTGCCGGCGCCGCAGCGCCGCGGCGGATTGGCTCTGGCAGACCGCCGCAATCCCACGCTACTGTCCAGCGGCCCCCATCCTGACGGCGGGAAGGCTCATGTCCACTCGATCGATTGTCGCACTCTGTCTGATGGCCGCGCTCGCGGCGCCACTCGTCGCGTCGAGCCGAGCCGAGGCCCAGCCGGTTGCGGCCGCCGCCGCACCATCCGGCCACACACCCCCATCGGCCGCGCCGCCCCCGCCCGAGGGCGAACAGGCTCTGTCGGTCTCCGAAGTGCTCGACCAGTTCGACGACTATATCGAGACGACCCAGGAGATCGAGGGCCGCCTCACCCTCCTCGGCCGGCACGACGCCATGTTGAAGCAGGAACCGTTCGATAGCGCCGGCCTCACCGTCGATCTCGGCGATCTGCCGGCAGCCGACCAAGCGCTGCTGCGCGCGCAGTGCCGCGAGGCCTGTGCGGTGGTGCTGGAGGGACGAATCGGACGAATCATGGCGCGGCAGGGGATCCTCGCCGCACGGCTCCGCCTCGTCCGCTGACGCGTGTTCCCGACCCCTGGCGACGACGCTGGATAAGCGCCGAGGCAAGACCAAGGCGTTGCCGCGCTGCCGGAGGCCTCGTCCGGTGGGAAACCGCTCCCACGCACCGGCCCCGTCGGATGCGCCGCGCCGACGGCCGCATGCAACCGGGGCTGGCGCGCCAACCGCCTGTCAGGATTTGAGCCGGGCCAAGACCCGTCCGCTTGGCCCGGCTCGAGCCTCGCGCGGGACTTGCGCCCCCCGGAGACTGGTGGCGATCCTAGCAAAATCACGTATGCCGGTCACTAGAGCGGCATGGCGAAAACTGTGTGCAGATTTCGCCGCAGATCCCGCTCCAACTCTTTGGTATCGATCGCGTTGCTGAGTTTTGACCCGAATGGCCCAAACGCGTGGCGATCTGGCGGCGACGGGATGCGGCTATGCCCAATTCGGCATTTGCAACGGATGCTTGCCGTGCGATCGGGCTGTACTCGGCCGCACGGCGGGGGCGCAGCTGTCGCGGCGCAGTCTGACTGTGGATGGTCCGGCCAAAGACAGTTTCAACGAGGTTAAGATCGTCGACAGAGCGCCTAGACTTGTGAACACTCCTGCGTCGCTCGATAGATGTCCACGCTCATGTTAGTGTAGTTTTTCGAGTTATTAGTTGATATGTCGAAGTTATTCGACGACTAATGCCTTTTTTGTATGTACGCATTTCCAACGTTAATGCCAACATCAGGCTAAACACATATAAACAACTCAGGTATAGCTCTCAACCCTAAGAAGTGTGCATAACTATTTCTGTTCGATTGGCCGATCCATCCAATTGATCCTAAGCTATTTAAATATCATTAGGGGTCTCCATGTTATCCAGATGTCCGGGGGCATCGTGCCGGATCGAGACACTGAAGTGTCGGGCGCCATTGGCGATTCCGACAATGGCGGCGTCTTGCTGCGGCGCTCGGCCTGTCTCGTCCCGTCGATCTCCGCCAACCGGCGGAGAGTACGGCGCACAGGCCCGATGGGGAGACGCTGGGCTCGAGGCTCGTGCTGACGCGCGACCGCGGCCAAGCACCTGAACGGGTTCCCCCGTTCGGCAAGGAGCTTGAGTTCGTGTTAGCACGGCCCGTCACGCGAATTGAGTCAACACCACTTGCGGCACCCCAGGCGCTCTGGTTGGGGGACTGGCGATTCAAGCTGCCGCTGCAGCTCGCCGGCTACGGCGTCGCCGAAGTCGACAGCCTTGGCGACCGCCCGCCGGCCGAGCCGGTCGTGTGCTTTCATCCCCTGCCGATGCAGCAGCTGGCGACCGCGGTGCGTCGCGCCCGCTCCAAGCTCGGCGCCGACACCTACTTCATCGCCGTGACCGTCAGGTCGATATCGCCGGCCTGGGCCCGCCGCCTGGTGACCCTCGGCGCCGACGATGTCGCCGCGTTGACCGATGCCGACACGCTGGCGCTCGCCCTGCTGCGCGGCCGCCGCCACATCGAGCGCCTCAAGCAGCTGCGCGCCGAATGCCGTAGCGCCAATGCCGCTCAGCAGCAGTTGCAGGCCTGCGTCAACGTCCTGCCGCTGCCGATCTTCTTCAAGGATGGCGACGGCGCCTACTGGAGCTGCAACAACGCTTTCGCCGAATATATCGGTCTGCCCCTGGCCGAGATCATCGGCAAGACTGCATTCGACATCGCACCGCCGCAACTGGCCGCCCACTATGACGCCGCTGACCAGCGGCTGAAGCACTCGAAGGGCATAGAGATCTACGAGTCGCAGATCCGCTTCCTCGATGGAACGATCCGCGACGTCGTGTTCCACAAGGCCGCGTTTCTCGATGACGCCAAAGAAGTGGCTGGCATCACCGGCGCCGTGATCGACGTCACCGAGCGCCGCAACCTCGAACGCAGGCTGAAGGAAATCGCCGACCGCGACCCGCTGACCGGCGCCTACAACCGCCGCAAATTCTTCGAGCTCGCCGAACTGCGGGCGCGCGAGGCGGTGGCCGGCGAACGGCCGCTGTCGGTGCTGGTCATCGATATCGACCATTTCAAGCAGCTGAACGACCGCCACGGCCATTCCTGCGGCGATTCCGCGCTCTGCCATCTGGTCGAACTCCTCGACGAACACATTGCGCCGCACGGGTTCCATGCCCGCATGGGCGGCGAGGAATTCTTCGCCATCCTGACCGATACCGACGCCGCCGCCGCCCATCGGCGCGCCGAAGCGGTCAGATCGGCGGTTGTCGCGGCGATCTGCCGACATGATCGCGACGACGTGCGCATGACGGTCAGCATCGGCGTGGCGCAACTGGCCCCGCACGAAGCTTTGGCGTTCACCATCGAACGCGCCGACCGCGCGCTCTATCGCGCCAAGCGCAACGGCCGCAATCGAGTCGAAGTGGCCGAGCTGGCCAGTTGAGTTGATGCCGGGTCCTGCGGTCCGCCTCGATCGCTGCAGGCCGGCGCCCCCGCGGCCGCATCAAGCTTGGCCAATGTGCCGCGCGAACTCCGACGCGTCCGTCGTCGCATGCGGCGCGCCGTCGCCGGCGGTCGCGGCCAGCCGTTTGGCTCACGGCGCTGGATGCGGGTTCGCTTCGAGCCCGCCACCCGACTGCCGGCACCTCTGTCAGACGATTGATTGCCGGTTGCTGCCCCAGTCGACGGGTAGGGCACGATCCTGAACAACTGACGACTATTCGAATAGAAATGCGTGCAGAAACAAAAGCTTATAGTACATTGACGTCTACAGGCGATCCGAACACGCTCCGGATCCGATCTGATGGGGCTTTGAAATGGTACGGCTGGGTGGGCTCGAACCACCGACCTTCGGAGCCACAATCCGAACGACCATGGAATATGGCAGTTCTTCATGTTTCCCGTAGGTTCTAGATTCATTGATTTTACTGATTTTTTGAGATACAACGATTTCTGACGGTTCCCGTCGTTTCCCGTTTCGGTGGTTCCCCGGTGGTTCCCGGAAAAATCCGAGGGTTGGAAGATGGACAATATCCGTATTGCGAAGCGAACCGTCGATGCCCTTGAGGCGACCGGCGCAGAATACTTCGCATGGGATGCGGACCTAATCGGCTTTGGGGTCCGCGTCCGTGAGAGCGGTGCCAAGAGCTACATCGTGAAGTACCGGGCGGGCACCGGGCGCAGCGCGCCGACACGGCGGATCACCCTCGGGGCAGTCGGCAAGCTGACCCCGGATGAAGCCCGCCGGCTCGCCAAGACAAGGTTGGGCGAGGCTGCAACCGGCGGCGACCCCGCCGCCGATCGGGCAAAGGAGCGCGCCGAGATATTGGTCGCCCAACTGGCCGACCTGTATCTTGCTGAGGGATGCGACACCAAGAAACCCTCGACGGTCCTCAATGACCGCAGTCGGGTCGAGCGGCATATAAAGCCACTGCTTGGCTCGAAACGCGTCGGGCAGGTGACCACCGCCGATATCGCGAAGGCCATGCGCGACGTCGCCAACGGCGCGACCGCGATGGACAAGAAGACCGACGCCAAGAAGGGGCGGGCCATCGTGACCGGCGGCAAGGGCGCGGCCAATCAGGTGGTGCTCTTGCTGTCGGCGATTTTCACCTTCGCCATGTCCCGTCAGATCAGGAAGGACAATCCGGCAATCGGAGTGAAGAAGTACCAGACCAACAAGGGCGAGCGGTTCCTGACGACCGAGGAACTGGACCGTCTCGGCGCCGCGATTCGAGAGGCGGAGACGGACGGCATCGAATGGCAGGTGGATGAGGAGCGGGCGTTGCGGCCAACGGCGAAACACGCTCCGAAAAGACCGGAAAGCCGCAGGACAAAAATCGGTGCGCATGTTGCGGCTGCCCTACGCCTGCTGATCATGACCGGCGCCAGACTGCGCGAAATCCTGAATCTGGAATGGAGCCACGTCGACGTGGAACGCGGCCTCCTCTTCCTGCCGGACAGCAAGACGGGCAAGAAGACCATCGTCCTCAACGCGCCGGCCCTCGCAGTGCTCGCCGGGCTTCCCCACGTCGGGCGCTTCGTCATCCCCGGCGAGATGGCGACCGGCCCGGATGGGCAGAGGATCGAGCGGCCTCGCTCCGATCTGAAGCGGCCGTGGGATCTGATCTGCCGTCGCGCCGGACTTGAGGGCGTCCGGCTTCACGATCTTCGCCACACTCACGCAAGCTTCGGTGCCGCCGCCGGCCTTGGCTTGCCGATCATCGGCAAGCTGTTGGGCCACACCCAAGCTTCGACGACGGCGCGCTATGCCCACTTGGACAACGACCCTTTGCGCAAGGCGTCTGACCGCATCGGCGCCGATATCGCCCGCGCCATGGGCGACGCGCCGGCAAGCGGCGGCGCCGAGGTGGTTCCGATCCGCCGCGATGGGCGAGGATGACATCCGGCAGGACATTGCCGGAACGGATATCAATCACTCTCCTTTCAAATCCTACGCTAGGAGCGTATATAGATGGAGTTCGAGTGGGACGACGCCAAGAGCGATCGGACCCGGCAGGAACGGGGCTTCGGCTTCGACGATGCCGCCCTGATCTTTGAGGGGCCAGTCATCGAATGGCGCGACGAGCGCCAGCAGTGGGGCGAGGTCCGCATGGTTGCCGTTGGCGAGCTTTCCGGGCGGTTGATCACCGTCGTCTACACGGATCGCGCCGAGGCGCGCCGGATCATCTCGGCGCGCGTTGCTCGAAAGAAGGAACGAGAGAAATGGCAATTGTCCGTCGCACCCTGAGCGAGCTTCGACAGCGCCCCCTTGGCGTCGATTGGGCAAAAGTCGACGCGACGACCGAAGCCGACATCGAGCGGCACATGATCGAGGACGGGGAAGACCCCGCCGTCGAGTATCGCCTCGAAGACAGCATATCGCCCGCCGTCATCCGCAAGCGGCTCGGCATGTCGCAGCCGGCATTCGCCGACGCTCTCATGATCCCGGTGGCCACGCTGCGCAATTGGGAACAGGGTCGGACTGTGCCCGATCCCGCCGCCCGCTCGCTCATGCGGGCGGTGGCGGCAGACGCGCATCAGGTGTTCGCCTTGATTCACGGGCGCACAGAGGCGGCGGAATGACCATTGCGGCACTCGGAACAAGAAGACCGCCGGGGAATCGACAGCCGGCGCGCCTTCGAATTCTGTCACATCATGACTCCGATGGATGACATCTGGCTTTCATCTGACTCCGTTCCAGATCCTCTGCCTCAAGGCTACTTTCGAGGTGGAGAGCTTGGAGTCGATTTTTCATATGACGAAGTGAGCTTGAAGAGGCTGCGCGCTTGCGCGGGTGAGCACGGACTGACAGATGAGTGCATTGACGCCCTGCAGGCTATGGCAGTTTTCGCCTTGTCCAATCAAATTACTTCATCTAGGCCGCGCCCCAACAAAGGGACATTTCGAGCCATCCTTCGAGATGGCGTTGCCTTTGGGAGAACTCTCGCCGGCGCGAAAAGTCAATTGCCGGAACATATCCGAGAGCACGCCAATGCTCTTTTCGCTGACCTGAATGCTATTCTCAAGTTTGCCCATCTACGGGTGAATTCTTCCGACGGGGATAGACGTCCAGCATTCAAACAGACCACGCACTTGCTTTATCGCTCTGTGATGGGGGTGTGGGAGGCTCTGACACAACAATCGTTGCCGCCTAGCGGCGGCGACGAGGACGCTTCGCACATCCGATTTATCAAGGCAGCCGTCGACCCGGTTCTGACATCGCTTGGATTGCGCACCGCAAGCGGCGATGCGATTCGAAAGAGGATTTCCGCGATGGTCAGAGAACGAGAGAAGTGCGCCGACCTGCTCGATGAGTACGATTTTTCCGACGATTAGCGTTTGATATTGCGGCGGAAATTCTCCCTGAGATGATGCCGGCCAACTCTCCATCTATCGTCGTTCGGAAACGTGGTCATATTGGCTGTCACCCCAGGCAAACGGAGGTGACATTGTCCGAATACATGACCGTAAAAGAAGCCGCCGCCTTCATTGGCGTATCCGCATCCTACTTGAACAAGCTTCGGTGCTTGACCAGCACAGGGCCGCGCTTCGTCAAGCTCGGAAAGGCGGTCCGGTATTCCACTGCCGATGTCCGGGCTTGGATGGATGCGAACGTTCGCCGCTCGACCTCCGACGAAATGCCCGGCGCCACCGAACGGACTTCGGCGAAACCATGACCGTCGCCGCATCGAGCCCGCCAGCCGGCTTTCACCGTGTCAAATGGGCAGCTGGCGACCCACACCGCGAACGGGCGCGATGGAGCAGGCTGGCTCGCGCCTATGCGCACCAAATGCACAGACCGGCGGTGGTCGCGCTCGTCGCGGCAATCGAGCCTCATTTGAACTCGAAACTCGGCTACGCCTGGGTATCGAATGAAAAGCTGCGTGAGGAAATGGGGACCCCCAATCTATCGTCCGTCGAGCGCGCCGTGCGAATTGCATTCCAGTTGGGGGTAATCGATCGCGAAATACACAGAACACACGACCAGAAAGGGCACGTCACGTCGGAACGTAGGCTCTGGGCGGCAGAGCATGATGCAATGCACGTCGAACCGCCGAGTTCGCGCTCGCGAAAGCCCCGGACGCGCCGGCTGAATGCCCCACCGACCCCTGAATTCGACGGAAATATGCTGAAGAGCACCAATGAGTTAACGCAGGTGGTCGGCGAGACACCGTCCCCCGAATTGCGCCGTACCTTGAACCGACCCGTGAATGGCTCGGGGGTAAATCAGGATGTAGGGGCTAGCGATAAGGAAAACGGAGAGAGTCAGTTGTGGAAGGGTGGCCCCACTCTGACGGTTGGACCGGTCGCCGCTCGCCTTATAGAAGCGTTCGCTTACGTCGGTCCCGATTGCAGCCGGGACGAGAAGGGCGAATTTTCCGACCTCCTGGATATCGGTCGGCGAACATGGCTCGCGACGCGCCGCGGATCGATAGCGGCCTCGGACGCCCTCACCGTTCTTGAGCACGCAATGGACGCGGCACGACGGTCGTGGACGGACCACGACTCGAAGGTGGCCGCAATGCTGCAGCACTTGGAAATCGCGGCACGGCTGGCTGTCAATGACACCGGGCAGCGGCATCGGCGGTTCCAGAGCGGCCAATGAGCGGAGGAAGCGTCGCAGTTTTTTTGCTGCACGCGCCGGAAAATGAGGACACGTACCGGTCCGGGGCACCGACCGCGGATTGCTTAAGGACAAGGGGGTACGGGCGGGAACGCCCGATCATTGCCGGGCAGGTTGACGGCACCCCCTCGCGCCTGATTTCGCTGTTGGGCGGCAACACCAAAATCGTATGAGATCAACTTGCGATCATAGCCGCGATGAGCGACAATCCCTTGTCAATCTGCCGTGGCGGCCATGATGACCCTGCCGGACAGGGGGGCAACCAGTGACAATGGAGGGCTATATGCCCGACACGTTCCTGATATCTTGCGGAGTCCTATTCCTCTTTGGTGTGGCGTGCGGCACGCGTTGCTTTGGGCTGCTCCCCGAGGCATCGCTCGGCGAGCGCCTCATGCAGCATTACCTCAATGCCCGCCGGCGTGGCCTGACCACGGCGCAGGCCACCGATGAACTGAGGATGCGGGAAGCGCTGGTGCGCGTCCGGAACCGCGCCTCTGAGACCACCATGCGGTCGCCGCGCGTCGGCCACGATGCGATCCGCTGGGCAATCGAAAAAGAGGCAGATCAGGTTGAGCCAAGAATCCGGCGCCAGTTCGTCGCATGGGCGTCCGGCCTCGCTTCCTCCGACATTCTTACCAAGCAGGCGTTTGAGGAATCAATGAGGATTACCAAAATCGAGGCCGCCGAACAGGCTATGATGAATAAATGGTGGGGAGGGGAGAAAAGCAAGGAACAACGGCGCGATCTGGATGCAGCGCTGCGGGTGAAATGATCAGCGACGTCCTGACCGAGCAGGCATTCGACGTCTCATTGCGTGCCGGCATCGCCACAGCGGCGAGCGTGGCGAAGTGGAGCACGACCAGCCGCAGCGATACAGACGCCGCACTGCGGGTGCGCTGACCGCCTCACGGCAAGTGGGCAAGACGGCATGTTGAGTCGGTCAGATCCCCACTCTTGCAACACCGGCTCGGATTATCCCGCCACGTATAGCCGTCCCCATAGGAGGCATTGCACGCGACATAGCCAGCGACTATTCGTCTGGCGCTGTCCATCCTCGCCTGATGCACCTCTTGGCGATCTCGGTAAATTCGATATCCGAAATCTCCGAGATATACAGCGGCTGCGGCTGACACGAGCACGGCAGCAACAATTACTACCTTCGGCATGGTCTTTCCCTTGACTGTTTTACCACGCTTTGGCAAAGCACGTCCCGTCCCGGCCCTGTTGGCAGCACTTCTGTTTATCATAGTTGGCATATACGCCAAGGCCGTGAGCCCTTATGCATTTCAAATTATCGCCCCGTTCCGTATTCGGCGGCGAAAAGTACATGCCGGAAATCCGCGATCGGCATGTACCGTCATTCAATAGCTCAAACTCTACCCCATACGGTTCTGTGCAGACTTTATCGCGCTCTGCCTTTTCCCTTCTATCGTCGACAATCTTCTTTGCTACTTCGATTGAGATCCGTTCTTTCTCGGCTCTCTCCTTGGCAAATTGATAATATCCAATTCCCCTTTCCACGATAAAAATCATGGCCGATATCGACACAAGGATGGATGCCACCATCACGATCGCGCGCGCCATTCGACGTTTCTCCGTCTGATGCAAATGGGACGGAAACACGCGCCCGTTGCAATGTCCAGTCAGGATTCGGACGGAGTCCGATCGCTTTCTTGCCACTGCAGGACGACATGAAGCATCGCGCGGAGCGCATCCGGCAACCCGGATTCTGGCGATCCGTCGTTCAGCGAAAATCAAAGCCGAGAAAAAATACTATGCGTGAGGACACGTGCCGGTCAGACGGTCGGGCTTTGCCAGAGATCAGACCCGCACCCCTTTGCGCGCGGCTACGATCCCGCAGGCGGGCCTCATGGAAGGAGTGTGCAGGCGCACAGTACTGCCGGAACCATCCCGACCGCCAGCGGCGATCTATGGCGCTTGGTGCGGTGCCGTGGGTGCCGCTCCCCAAAGCGACCTCATTGGACCCGGAGTCATCCTCGTGCCTCGACGAGAACCATCACGCTTCGCAGCACCTCAGGCGCGGGAATCCGCTTTCCTTGCGACGTGGTTCCCCGGTGGTTCCCGGATGCCCCAAAACACCGAAAACCGCCTTGCAACGGCTTCGAAAAGTATGCAAACCCAATGAGTTGACTGGTACGGCTGGGTGGGCTCGAACCACCGACCTTCGGAGCCACAATCCGACGCTCTAACCAACTGAGCT
This sequence comes from Ancalomicrobiaceae bacterium, assembly GCA_031291595.1. Classification (GTDB taxonomy): domain Bacteria; phylum Pseudomonadota; class Alphaproteobacteria; order Rhizobiales; family Ancalomicrobiaceae; genus CAIYYN01. The sequence continues at coordinate 30,633 of JARLIU010000286.1, forward strand.
ACAGCCGCGAAAGGGGGTATCACCCCCCGCCGAGGTGGAGACCTACTAGGCCGAAACGGGATCGAATGCAATAGCCAAAACCGGCTCGATGTGAACCGGAATTGCACATCCGCTGCGGCCACTTCGCCCTCGAGCGCCAACGGCCGGAAGCCGCCGCTCGACCGCACGGACGCCTGCCGTCAGCGTTTTGCCGCGGCCTAGTATATTTTCCTGAGGCTCAAAACAGCGTATGGCTGGGTGGATTGCATCGGATGCCGGCCAATTCTGCGCCAAGTCCCGTCAACTTGCCGCCCAAGTGCCAGTCCAGGATAGCGGCGTCGGCGCTCGCCGGTCGCCAAGTCGATTTGCCGGAGGAACCCGTTCATGCCGCGCCTCGCCCATCTCGCGTCCCTCACCCTGCTGCTGCTCGCCGCGTCGCCCGTCCCGGCGCTGGCGTTGAGCCTGGACACCGGCAGCACGGCAGCGAACCGCGCGCCGTCGAGTGCAGTTGCGGGCATCCGCCTTGCCCAGGCGGCCGGCCCGACGACCGCCGGCGGCACGCTGCCCTATATCTCCTCCCCCGACGCCAAGCCGGGCGAAAACGCCGATGTGCCGGCGGCAAAACAACAGTCGACCTCGACGCCGCCGTCAGACGCCGCGCCGAAGCCCGACGTCGCCGACCAGGGCCGGGTGAAGCGGCTGATCGACCCGGACCTGATCGCCAAGCAGCGCAATTCGGCGCCCAACCCGCAACCGGGCGCCATGCCGGCCACCAGTCCGGCGCCGACGCCCGCCCCGACCGAGGCCAACACGCCGACCGAGGCGACGACCCCGACCGAGGCGAAGACGCCGACCACGCCGACCGAGGCGAAGACGCCGGCCGAACCACAGCCGACCACCACGGCTGAACCGGTCCCGGCGCCCTCCGCGCCGTCGGAGGAGCCCGCCGCCAACACGGCCGCGACGCCAACTCCGGCACCGACCGTACCGAGCCAGCCGCAGCAGGATCAGGCGACGACCACCCCGACGCCCGCCCCTACGGCGCCAGCCAGGGAGCTGAAGACGGCCAAGACCCCGGCGAAGTCCGCCGACAGGCCGAAGACCGCCAAGACCAGGTCGTACGCGCCGAACGGCGCCGTGCATGACCACCCGGTGACGGACGCCTACTACTACAAGGGCCGGCCGCGCCGCGACGTGGACGCGTATCCGGTGCCGCCGCTCGGCATCCCGGCGCCGTCGGAACGGCTTTACGCCGACCAGGGAGATGAAGTGATCATCCGCCGGGTACGGCCCGTCTGCCGCACCTACCTCGTCCACGACTTCATCTTCACCCGGCGCGTCACGCGCTGCTATTGAGGCATGCCCCGCCCGCGCTGCCTGGCTTGGCGTAATGGACGCCGGCCGGCACGATGGCGCGCCGCGGCCTTGGCGGCATCAGGCGAACAAGTGCGGATGCCGGATCCGCAACGTCTGAACGAGGGCGAACGTCTTCAGATCGATGATTTCGCCCGCGTCGGCGAGCCGCGCCAGTTCGGCCAGCGGCAGTTCGACCACCTCGATGTCCTCCTGCTCGTCGGCCAGTCCGCCGCCAGCATGAACGCGCGCCGTCGCCAGATCGACATCGGCCAGATAGAGCGACAGCCGCTCGGCCGACATGCCCGGGGTAGAGAAGGCATGCACCGCCAGTTCGACCGCGCCGAGGACGATGCCGACCTCCTCGTGCGCCTCGCGCCGCGCGGTCTCGGCGCCGTCTTCGCCCTCCGCGTCGGCCAGCCCGGCCGCCACCTCGAGGACCAGCGCCTGCTCCGGCAGGATGAGCCCGATCGGCAGGCGCAATTGCCGGACCAGCACGGCGACGCGGCGCCGGCCGTCATAGATCAGCACCCCGGCACCGCTGCCGTGGCTCTCCACCTCGCGCCAGATGCGCTGCACGCGGCCGTCGAGCGTCGTCTGCTCGACGTCGAAGCCCTCGATCCGGGTGAAGCCTTTATAGAGCAGCTTGCGATCGAGAATGCGGAAGGTCATCGGCGGCGGATCCGATCGTCGGAGGGGGGAACGGTCCCTCCGTGCATGCGGGCAGCCGGCGCCGATGTCAACCGGCAGTGCCGGGCCGGCCGGCTTGCGTCCGCGGCGCGCCGCCCCGTCAGATCGCCTTCTTCTGCCAGGGTCGCCCGGCGCCGGGGCCGTCGCTGCCGTCCCAGCCGGGCTGATAGACGTAGGGAACCGCCGGCAGCCGGCCTGCCGCCAGGGCCGCCCGTGTCGGCCCATGCGTGACGGTGAATTCGGTGAAGCCGACGCGCTGCATCAGCGCGATGAGATCGAGCAGCACGTCGCCGACCGCCCGCACCGGTCCGTCGTAGCCGTAGCGTTCGCGCAGCAGCCGGGCGAGCGAGAAGCCGCGACCGTCGGCAAATTTCGGGAATTCGATGGCGACGAGACCGATACGGGCGAAATGCCCTTCGAGGTCATCGAGCTTGTCGCCGGCGGCGATGATGACGCCGACCATGGCGCCAGCCGGCAGCTGCCCGGCTTCGGCGAGGAACCGCGCCTTCGGCAACAGCACCGCACCTTCGGTCGGCACCGGTTCCTCGGCGCCCAGCACCCGCCACGCATCCGGCCCGAACGCTCCCTGCCGATAGACATCGCTCATGCTCAGACCTCCGGAAACCTCAGTCGTTGCCATCAGATGCCGCTGCCTTCCCGTTCCTCGGTCTTGATCCTGCCGGCCAGATGAATGCCGCACTCGGTCTTGTCGAGGCCGCGCCAGCGCCCCGAGCGCGCATCCTCACCCGGCTGGACTGGATCGGTGCACGGCATGCAGCCGATCGACGGATAGCCTTGCGCGACCAGCGGATGCTCCGGCAGATCGTGCTTGGCCGCATACGACACCAGCTGCTCCGGCCCCCAGGCGGCGAGCGGATTGATCTTCAACCGCCGGCCGTCCGCCTCGAACAGCGGAATGGTTGCACGGGCCGCCGACTGGTAGCGTTTGCGGCCCGAGATCCAGGCATCGAACCCGGCAAGCCCGCGTGCCAACGGCTCGACCTTGCGGATCTGGCAGCAGAGATCCGAGTTCTGCAGCCACAGGGAGCCCATCGGATCGGCACCTGCGATCCGCGCCGGATCGGGCGCCAGCGTCCGCACATCGGTCAAGCCGAGCCGGTCGACCAGCCGATCGCGATACCGAAGCGTTTCGCCGAACAGCTTGTCGGTGTCGACAAACAGCACAGGCACCGACTTGTCGACCTCGGCAACGAGGTGGAGCAGTATCGCCGATTCCGCCCCGAACGAGGAGACCACGGCGATCCGCCCGGCATAGAGGCTGCGCACGGCAAGCGCGATCAGCTCGCGCGTATCGGTCGTCGCGTGGCGCGCCGACAGTTCGCGCGCCCGCTCGGCGAGCGACGGCTCGACCTCAATCTGCACCATAGAGCGCCTCCTTGAACGGCGTTTCGCCGAGCCGGCGATAGGCGGCGATGAAGGTCTCGTCCGGCCTCAGGCGAGATCTCAGATAGACATCGACGACCGTCTCGACCGCATCGACGATCTCGTTCTCGTCGAAGCTCGGGCCGACGATTCCTCCGACAGCAGCGTTTTCGTCGGCCGAACCGCCCAACGTCAACTGATAATATTCGACGCCCTTGCGGTCGACGCCGAGGATGCCGATGTGGCCGACGTGATGGTGGCCGCAGGCATTGATGCAACCGGAGATCTTGATCTGCAACGGCCCGATCTCGGCCTGGCGTTCGGCCGCCCCCAGCCGCTCCGAGATGCGCTGGGCTATGGGAATCGAACGGGCGTTGGCGAGCGCGCAATAGTCAAGTCCGGGGCAGACGATCATGTCGGTCACCAGCCCGGCATTGGCCGTCGCCAGGCCGGCCGCGACCAGTTCGTCATAGACGGACTTCAGATCGTCGCGCGCCACATGCGGCAGAATGAGGTTCTGCTCGTGGCTGACGCGGATCTCGCCATGCGCATAGGCGTCGGCGATATCGGCGACCCGGTCCATCTGCTCCGCCGTCGCATCCCCGGCGACGCCGCCGATCGGCTTCAGCGAGATGGTAACGGACGCATAGCCCGCCAGCTTGTGCGGGTTGATGTTGGTCGAAATCCAGGCAGCGAAAGCCGGATCGGCCTTCACCCAGCGCTGCTGTTCTTCGCTGACGGCCGGGCGACGCGCCAGATCCGGCAAGGCGAAGAAGCGCTTGTAGCGCTCGATCTCGCCCTCCGGCAACCGCAGTTCACCCTCGCGAATGCGCTCGAATTCCTCTTCGACCTGCGCCTTGACAGCATCGAGGCCAGCCTCGTGCATCAGGATCTTGATGCGTGCCTTGAACTTGTTGTCGCGCCGTCCGTAGAGATTGTAGACGCGCAGGATCGCTTCGACGTAGGCGAGAAGGTCGCCTTCGGCCAAGAAGTCGCGCAAGTGCCACGCGGTGAACGGCGTGCGCCCCATGCCGCCGCCGACGAACACCGAGAAGCCGATCTCGCCCGCCTCGGACTTCACCACCTGCAAGCCGATGTCGTGCAGCCGGATGGCGGCGCGATCATGCGTGGCGCCGGAAATGGCGATCTTGAACTTGCGCGGCAGATACGAGAACTCCGGATGCAGGCTCGACCACTGCCTGAGGATCTCGGCGTAGGCGCGGGGATCGACGAGTTCGTCGGCCGCGGCGCCGGCAAAATGATCGGCCGTGACATTGCGCACGCAATTGCCGGACGTCTGGATGGCGTGCATCTGCACTTCGGCCAGTTCGGCGAGGATATCCGGGATATCCTTCAGCGCCGGCCAGTTGAACTGCAGGTTCTGCCGCGTGGTGAAGTGGCCGAAGCCGCGGTCGTAGGTGCGGCCGATATGCGCCAGCTTCCGCATCTGCCGGCTGTTCAGCGTGCCGTACGGAATGGCGATGCGAAGCATATAGGCGTGCAACTGCAGATAGACGCCATTCATCAGCCTCAGCGGCCGGAACTGCTCTTCGCTCAGCTCGCCTGACAGCCGGCGCTCCACCTGGTCGCGGAACTGCGCCACCCGGGCGGAGACAAAGGCGTGATCGAAGTCGTCATAGACATACATGGGAGCCATCCCGTTGGTGCGGCCGGTCCGGCGTCTGTGGCCCGGACCGGACAGATGGGGCGTCGGCGCCGATCAGGCAACCACGGCCCCGGCGACCGTCGGCCCCGCAGCACGGATGCGCTCGCGCAACAGCGACGGCAGGATCAGGCCTTCGTCGACCGAAACGCCAATCGGATAGGGGTCGACGACGAGGCGCAGCGCGACATCCTGTTCGGCCTGTTTGAGCGCTGCCTCTGCCGCAGTGGGGTCGGCGAAGACCTCGGCCTGCTGCACGTCGCGGGCCCAACGCGCCGCGCCGGCGCTGTAGAACACCACCCGCCCGTCGATCAGGCGATTGGCGGTGATGATCTGGCTCGATTTCGGAACGCGCGCCAAGGGCAGGTACTCCAGATGATCGATGCCGGCCCGCCCGCGAGCGCAACCGGCCGCACGGGCAGAACTCCGCACCGACCAACATGTAGCGGAACGACTGTCGCGGTGCGCCGTCTGGCTTTTTGTTTTTGCCGCAGCGCAGGGAAATTCATTCCCGCAATTGCCGATGCCCGGCGATCAGATTCCAGCCCGACGCGACAGCGACCGCCGTGGCGGATTCACGGCGCAAAATCGGCGAAACCGCCGGCATAGGACTTCGGCAGCGGCGACGCATAGCCGCCGAGTTTCGACGTCTTCAGCTTGAGCCGAACGAGCGCCTCGGCGAAGGCGACGGCCGCCGCGACGCCATCGACGACGGGCAGGCCATGCGCCGCCGACAGTTTCGCCGCCAGATCCGCCATCCCGGCACAGCCCAACACGATCGCCTCGGCGCGGTCGTGCAGCTTTGCCGCCTCGATCTCGGCCTCGAGTTTTTCCACCGCCCCGGACGATGGGTCTTCGAGCGCCAGCACCTCGATGCCGGCGGCGCGGATGCTGGCACAACGCGAGATCAGGCCGTAACGCACGAGATTGTGTTGCAGCGGCGGGATGGAGCGCGCCAGCGTGGTGACGACGGCGAACTTGCCGGCGATCAGGCTTGCGGCATGATAGGCCGCCTCGCCGATGCCGACGACCGGAACCGACGCCATGGCGCGCGCCGCATCGAGCCCGGTATCGTCGAAGCAGGCGATCACATGGGCTTCGGCGCCGCGCCGCTCTTCCTCGCGCATCACCGCCAGCATGCCCGGCACGGCGAAGGCCTCGTCGTAATAGCCCTCGATCGACGCCGGCCCCATCGCCGGCTGCGTGGCCACGATCTCCGTGCCGGGGCTTGCGGCCGCCCGTGCCGCCTCGGCGATCTTCTCGGTCATCGATTGGGTCGTGTTGGGATTGACGACGTGGATCTTCATGGTCTTTCCCGACGGAACAAATGAAATCTGGCAGCCAGACGGCTCCGACAGCTGTCATGCACCGGACGAACCTACATGTCGTCATTGCGAGCGCAGCGAAGCAATCCAGAAACTGCAAGGAAACGTCTGGATTGCTTCGCTGCGCTCGCAATGTCGTAACTTAGCCTTTTTATATAGCGGGCACCTCACGATGAAGGACGTTGAAGCACG
>JARLIU010000287.1 GCA_031291595.1 Ancalomicrobiaceae bacterium
AGCAACTGGCTGCGATCACCGAACACACTTTGCCGGCTATGCGTCTGGCTGGAGAGATGCAGTCGCATCTCGCCCATTTCCGTCTGGCCGAGGCCATGACGCTCATCGCGCTTGACCAGGAAACCAAGGTGACCGCCGCCGGCACTTCCACCGTTGCAGGCAACATTGAAGACGTCACCCGACAGGCAAATGACGTCGGCAGATCGGCACACGAGCTGCTGCAGCTATCGATCAAGTTGGAAAGCAAGTCAGCGGTGCTTGCAGATCACGTTGATGCCTTCGTCGCCAGGTTGGCGGGCTGATACGGCCTTGCGTCGCACGCGAACGGCCTCGCATCGGTTGTCGCGCTCCGCGCCCCAATCGGCCCCGGACCGGTGGGTCGCAAGCCAGCGGCGATATCAGCGGCAGGCTGCGAAGGCGGGGTCCCGTCAGCTGATGGCTGACAGCAATTGCGCGCGCGTCAGCTCCGCAGACGGCAGCACGGATTTCACCTTTCCAGCGCTGATGATCATGATCCGGGAACACAGTCCGAGCAATTCGTCGAGGTCGTCGGATATCAACAGAACGCCGGCGCCTTCATCGGCGGATCGTTCGATCTGTCGATGCAATTCGGCCTTGGCGCCGACATCGACACCCGCCGTCGGCTGATCGAGGATCATCACCTTCGGCCGCGCCGCAACAGCCCTGGCGAGCAGCACCTTCTGGGCGTTGCCGCCGCTGAGTTCCCCGGCGGTCATCGTGCGGTCCGGCGGTCGAATGTCGAACCGTCGGATCATGTCGCTGGCCAATTTGCCGCGGCTGCCCGGGCGAATGAACCCGAAGGACGACAACAGGCGGCCAAGCGCGCTGGCCACGACATTGGCCTCGACGCTGGACGACAGAGCCAGACCCGATATCTTGCGGTCTTCGGGAACCATGACGACGCCGGCCTTGGCCACACGTTCCGGATCCCGTCTGGCAAGCGGGCGGCCGTCGACGCGAACGACGCCACGGCTGGGGACGTCGCCGATGATGGCCCGGGCCAGTCGCGTGCGACCGGAACCGACGAGGCCGGCGATCCCGACGATTTCCCCGGCGGCGATCGTCAGATCGACGCCGGGGCGGCCCGCGACGGACAGGCCCTCGAGCGCCAGCACTTCGGCCCCGACCGCCGTTGCCGGTCGTGCCGCTCCGATGGTGGCAATGTCGGTGGAACCGACCAGCAGTCGAGCCAGATCGTCGACGCGATAGCGGCTGCTCGGACCGGTTTCGACGACACGGCCATCCCTGAGGATCGTCACGCAATCGGCGACCTGACGAACCTCTTCGAGGAAGTGGCTGATATAGACGATGCCGACACCCTGGTTGTCGGCCATCTTGCGCATCGTCACGAACAGATGCTCGCGCTCGGCCGGCGCGAGCCGCGCCGTCGGCTCGTCCATGACGAGGATGCGGACGCTCTGCGAGCAGGCGCGAACGATTTCCGTCAGCTGTTGCCCGGCAACGCCCAGACGGCGTACCGGCTCGTCCATCGGCAGGTCGATGCCGAGTGCGGCCGCCTCGCGTGCCGAGCGTGCCCGCAATTCAGCGTGCGCCAAGAACCAGGACGTGGCCCCCTTCGGTTCGCGGCCCAAGCCGATGTTGTCGGCGACGGAGAGGTCCGGGACGAGCGAAAAGTCCTGATAGATGATGGCGATGCCGCGCTTCAGCGCCTCGCGTGGCGTCTCCAGCCGGCATTCGACGCCATCGATCAGGATCTGCCCCTGGTAATCGGCATAGTTTCCGCTGAGCGTCTTCATCAAGGTGCTCTTGCCGGCACCATTGTGGCCGACAAGAGCATGGATCTGGCCTCGCTGGAGGCCGAAGTCGATGCCGCGAAGAACCAAATTGCCCGAAAAGCTCTTTCGGATATCTCGCATTTCCAGCAGCATCGTACATCCCTCAAGCCCGTCTCACTCGCCCCAAGCGGCCTTGAAGTCGGCGACGTTGTCCTTGGTGATCGTCGGCAGATCGAGGTAGTGGTTCGGTGTCGGGATCGTGGCACCCTTGCCGGCGAACCACACCAGCGCGTCCTCGATGGCGACGCGGCCCTGCGGTGCCGGGTCCTGGTCGACGGTGCCGTAGACGGTGCCTTTGACGACGGCACTGCGGACGTCGGCCGGGAAATCGCCCATGATGAACTTGACGTCGGTGCGCCCGGCCTCGGCCGCGTAGTTGGCGCCGGTCACGCCTTCAGGACCCTGATCGACGATGGCATCGATCGATCCCTTGGGATATTTGCTGAGGAAGTCCTGCGTGATCGCCAGGGCCTTGGAGTTGTCCCAGTCCGCCGCCTGCTGCCCCAGGATCGTGATGCCCGGATGCTTCTTCAACACGTCCATCAGACCGGCCTGGCGGTCGAGCTGGGCGGACGTGCCGAGCTTGCCGAGGATGTAGGCGATCTTGCCGGTCTCGCCGACCGCCTTGACCACCAGTTCGCCCTGGCGCTGGCCGAAAACGAAGTCGTCGACGCCGACGTAAGTGATCACCTTGGCGCCTGAGCTGATGTCGGCCTTGGTATTGACGGCCATGACCGGAATGTTGGCTGCGGTCGCCTGACGGATGACCGGAACGATACCCTTCGGATCGCTCGGCGCGATCATGATCATGTCGACCTGCTGGGCGATGAACTGCTGGACAACCGAGATCTGCGTCGCCAGATCGCCGTTGCCGCTCTGGATGTCGAGCTGCAAGCCGTTCTTGGCCGCCGTCTCTTTCGCCAACTTGATCAGGTTGGAATAGAACGGCACGGAGGTGTTCCAGATCATGAACCCGATCCGCTTGCCGGACTGGGCCCAGACGCTTTGCATCGGGCCGATCAATGCGATGCCGGTGGCTGCCGCCAATAGGCCGCGACGTGTAAGGCTAGACATGATGCTTCCTCCCTTAGTGATCAGCGCGTTTCGCGCTGCTTGCGTTGATAGCTGTCGAGACCGACCGCCACGAGAATGACGGCTCCGGTCACGGCCGGCTGCCAGAACGGTGAAACTCCGATCAGATTCAATGCATTGGCGATAATGCCGAGCAGCAGCGTGCCAAGCACGGCGCTCCAGACCTGACCAACGCCGCCGCTCAACGGCACCCCGCCGACGACGACCGCCGCGATCGCCGTCAATGGCCAGTCCCCGGCGCTCGCCGGCTGGCCGATATTGGTCTGTCCGAGCAGCACGACGCCGGCGACGGCGGCCGATAGTCCGCCGATGGCATAGGTGGCCATGATCACGCGATCGACGTTGATGCCGGCCAACCGCGCGGCGGTCTTGTTGCCGCCGACGATGTAGATGTAGTGGCCGAGTGTGGTGAAGCGCAGCAGCGCCCACGTCGCCAGCGCCACGAGCGCAAAGATGATGGTCGGAATGGGAATCGGACCGATGCGCCCGAGGCCGAGCACCGTAAAGGACTCGGGCACGCCGTAGACCGGCTGCGCCGAGGTGCAGACGAACAGGAAGCCGGTGACGAGCACCTGCGTGGCCAGGGTCGTCACGAACGCGTTGATGCCGATCTTGGCGATGAAGAAGCCATTGACGAGCCCGACGAACACTCCAAGCAGCAGCGCCGCGACGATGGCGACCGGAATCGAAATCTGCACGATCAAGGCTGCGGCGACGACCGACGACATCGCCCCGACCGCCCCGACCGACAGGTCGAAACCGCCGGTGACGATCATCAGCAACATTCCGCAGGCGACGATGCCGATGATCGAATTGCGCTGCAGCACGTTGGCGAAATTCGCCCAGGTGGCGAAATGCGGCACGAACAGACAGAAGGCCAGCATCAGCAGCACGAAGATGATCGACAGCGCATAGGTCGACAGTAGCAGCCGCATGCGCCCGGAGCGGACATCGGGTTTCGGTGCGTCAGGGGCGATATCTTGGGCATTCATCAGTCGGATCCTTGCAGGACGGTCCTCGCCGCTGCTGGTGCAGAGGTGCCGGACTTTCCGGCCATGGCTTTGAAGGATTGTTCGCCAGCGAACAAAATGGTTCCGATGATCTCGGCTTGCTCGCCCAACGCGCCGGGCATGACTTTCACGCGTTCCGTCGCCCGGGCGATGGAATAGCGCCGCATGGCGTCTTTCAGCGGATTGAGCAATGTTTCGCCGGCGCGCATCAGTTCGCCGCCGATCAGCACCAACTCAGGATTGAAGTAGTTGCACAGATCGCCGATCGAGCGGCCGACCATGACCCCGGCATCGGCGACGATGCGCGACGCCCCGGTCGAGCCCTCACCGGCCAGGCGCAGCATTTCGTCCGGCGATACCGCGCCATGCGACGTACCGAGGGCCTTGGCGAGAGCGAGGATCGAGACCCGCGCCTCCAGGCAGCCCCGACTGCCGCAGCGGCACAACGGGCCATGTTCGTCGGTGACGATGTGGCCCAATTCGCCGGCAATGCCGCTCGAGCCGCGAAACACCTGTCCGTTGATGACGATTCCCAATCCGACGCCGTAGGAGAGCAAAACGTAGAGCGTGACTTTGGTGCCGACGGCCGCGCCATAGACGCTTTCGGCCAGCGCGCCGAGATTTGCGTCGTTGTCCATGTAGACCGGCAGACCGAGCCGGCGCGACAGGCCGCCGGGGACATCGGCGCCAACCCAACTCGCCAGAATCGAGCCGGCATGCAGCATGCCCGTCGCCGCGTCGACCGGTCCGGGCACTCCGACCCCGACGGCATGGATGGCACGACGGTCGATCGCCGTGTGGGCGATCAACGTCTCGACGCTCTCCGCCGCCAGATCGAGCGCTGTCTCAGCGGCGATATCGATGTCGAAGTCGCAGGAAAGCTGGTCGATGATACGGTAGTTGGCGTCGGCGATCGCCACGTTGATGCGCAACCGGCCAAAATCGATGCCGACGAAATAGCCTTGCGGCGCCTTGAGACCGACGCGCACGCCGGGGCGCCCCGCCTGTTTGGTGCCGAGCGGATCGTCGCCGAGATCGACGACAACGTCTTCCGCCAGAAGCTCTGCGATGAGCGACGAAATCGTCGAACGCGAAACCGCGAGGCTGCGGGACAGTTCGGCGCGCGATTGCGGCCCTTTTTCTTTCAATAATTCCAGTGCGCGCAGACGTAAGCGCGTTTGGCCCTGGCCCATTCGCTCCTCCCGAGCATTGCATTTATTAGGCACAAACTTTGTGCTATTGTCAAATATGAACTTATAGTCTCGAATATTTGTTCGATATTGGACAAATGGAGGAAATGATGGTTGAACCAATTCGCTTGTTGGCCAAGCGTCTGCTGGCGGGCCCCGACCTGGAGCCGGTGCTCGATGCCGCCATTCTGGTCGAAGGATCGAAGATCGTCGCGCTTGGCCCGCGGGCAAAGCTGGGCGAGCCGGCAGATTGCGTCAGCATCGATCTCGGATCGGCGACGCTGATGGCAGGCATGATCGACGCTCACATGCACACGTTTGGCGTCTCGAGCACCGGCCTCCATGCGCTGCCGTTTGAACGGGAGCCGGTCCGGGCGCTGACGGCGGCAGCCGAACTGCGCGAGCTGCTGCACGCCGGCTTCACCTCGGCGCGATGCCTCGGTTCCTCTGTCGGGCCCGACCTGAAACGCGCCATCGCGGCTGGCTTCATCGAAGGACCGCGCCTGCTGGCCGCCGGGCGCTTTCTCTCGTCGACGTCGGGAACATGGGACGCCATGCCGGTTCCGCTGGCGGAGGCCGCAGCCAGCGGTGAGATCGCTGACGGGCCGGATGGCTTCAGGACCGCCGTCAGGCAGCGCGTCCGCGACGGCGCCGATTTCATCAAGCTCGGTTTGTCAAAGGGCCCCGGCGGTGATCGCTATCATTCCTGGGGCGACGATCCCGCCCGCCAGGCGACGACGATGACGGTGGAGGAAGTTCGCGCCGCCGTCGACGAGGCCCACCGCAACGGCATCAAGGTCAGCGCCCATGCGATTGGCGACGCCGCCGTCAACCTCGCACTCGATGGCGGCGTCGACGTCGTCGAGCACGGCTACGGCATCGCCGAGGAGACCAGGCGGAGGCTGATCGATACCGCAACAATCGTCGTCACGACGATCTCGCAATTGCATTTTCATCGCGCCGCCTACGACGCGTTTCACTATCCGGCGTGGGAGCGCGCCGTCTATGAACGTCATTGGATGGCGATGAAGCGCGATTTCGAGCGCGGGCTGGCAGCCGGTGTCCGGTTCGCGCTCGGCACCGACCTGATCGGGCGGCCGACGCATCCGCTGAAGGAAGCCGCAATGGAGTTCATTTTCGCCACCGAATGGGGCATGTCGACGCGCGCCGCGCTGCAGGCAGGAACGGCGCGAGGCGCCGAAGTGCTTGGGCTCGAAGCAACGACCGGTATTATGGCCGAGGGAATGACGGCGGACGTGATCGGTCTCGACGGCGATCCCACTGCCGACATTGCCGCGGTCCGGCGTGTCTCCTTCGTCATGAAGGCCGGGGCTGTGGTTCGCAATTCGCTCCCCGCCAGCGGCAGCATGCCGCAACACTGACGGCCAAAGCGCCGGCCTGAGCCGAAAACCGTGGTCTGGTCAGCAGCGGAACCGTTTGAGAGCGCCGATCATCGCCTCGCCATGCGCCGTCCCGCGCATGTCGATGAGATCGGTGAAGGTGAACACGCAGGCGCCGTCGACGGACGTCGCCGCGAGGTGGTCGAGTGCACTCGAAAATTCATCGGCAGTCAATTCGGGGCTGCGCCCGCGTCCCTGATGCATCCCCGTCAGGTAAAGTGGCGCCGCCTGCAGCGTGCAGACCGCAGCCCGGCCGCTGCGGCGCCGGATGTCGTCGGCGACCCGGGCGGGCCAGGAGGCCGGTTGCGCCATGATCTGGTGGTAGGCCATGACCTCGAAGATATCGACGACGTCCGCCAGCATCGCAATGTCCTGGCCGAACACCTCCTCGACGGCATTGTCAAAGTCGGTTCGAAACAACGGCAAGGTATTGATCGCATACTTGAGACCGGTCTGGATCGGTTCGAGCGCCGCGCGGATCTGAGCGATCGCGGCAACAGTCGCGCCGCATTTCCACGCGGTCCACTGCGATCGATAGCGTTCGCCGATGATCCCAGCCGATTGCTGCGGGCTGTCGGTCGCGACGTCGACGCCGGTTGCTGCGCAAAAGCGCCGAACGGTCGCCGGCGAGAAGCAGTATTCCGGTTTGTCGCTGCGGCTATCGCCAGGAAGCCAGGTTTCCCAGAAGCCGGGCCAGCGGATGAAGCCGAGATGCACGACGTCGGGCGCCAAAGCCGCGACACCCTTCTGAAGCAGATCGATCTTGTGCGCCAGATTCTCCTGCCGATCGGGCGGCAGGCCGATGTACCAGTCCAGTTGCTCCGCCACATTGCCGAACTGATCGACGGGCTTGAGCGACGGATGCGAGGCGGTAAAAGCCGGATCGAAGCAGATGTTCAAGCAGGCGAAATAAGCGATCCCGCGCCGGTGCAGTGCATCTCTCAGCGCGCGATCGTCCAGCGCGGCATAGAGGTCACGATCCCGCTGCGTGACGGCGCTGGTGACAGCGGAATTGGCCATCGGCAAGTATTTGCTTTGGGCAATGACGTAGGTAACACCCCAGGCCTCCAACAAATCGGCGACCTGTTCGGGCGTCAACTGGTGACGGAGGAACCAATCATTGTCGTAGATCTTAACGCCAAGCCGCAATTCCACTGAACCGACTCCCTGCTCCAACCCCTGCGACCGATCTATCCACCAGCCAGCGGCTTGGCCGACAGCCGGCCGCATAGACACCAAAGTGGCCGACTAAGCCTTGCCAATCATAGCAGACCAGCCCCGGCTTGACCCGCCCCTGCCCGCTTCGTCGTCAATTTGTGCGATGGCATCGCCTGGATCGGCGATCGACGGTTTGCGCTGGCAACTGCAGGGTGCCCGGGAAGAGGAGTGACGGCAGCCAACCTCAGCCGAGGCCAAGGATCAACCGAGCCGTATTCTCATCGGTGATGACGCTGTTGGCGAGACGACCGACGAGCGCGGCGTGAATCGCCGGGCCTCGATTGACGCCCGAAGCAACGATCAAGGTGGGGCGATCGGCGGGCGCGTGGCGCACGAACGAGGTCAGGCGTTCGTGGTAGCTCGCGGCCACCGGCACACCGTTGCGGTCGATGGCGCAGCCGAGCAATTCGCCGACGGCTCCGGCTTCCATGGCCTGTCCGGTCTCGGCGGCGGTCATGAAGCCGTCCATGTAGAGGGAGGCCTCCGGGCCCCAATAGCCGATGCCCATCACCAACAGGCTCGCCTCTTCAACCAGCGAGCGCAGGTTCCTGTACCCTGGCTGCGCCTGCAGCACCTCGCGCTCCTCGACCGAATTGGTCACCACCGGCATCGGCAGCGGGTAGCACTGAGCATTGACCCGTTCCGACAACCAAGTCACCACGTCATAATGGCTTGCACGGCCGTCGCGCGTCAGATTGCCCATCAGCGACACGCACTTATGCTGCGGCCGGTCCATCTGACACAATCGTCGCGATACCTCGCGCATCGTCTTGCCATTGCCGATACCGATGGTGAGCGGCGCCCGCTGCTGCAGGAAGCTCTCGAGATGCAGAGCGGCAAGCTGGGAAACCACTGGGATGTCCTCGACGTTGCCCAGCTCATTGATGCCGACCTCGCAGTATTGCAGCTCATACTTGTCCCGGAGGCGCTCGGCGATCTCGATGCAGCCGCTCATCGGATGCATCAGCTGGAAGCGGATCAGCCGCTCGCTCTGGGCGAGAGCGATCAGCCGCTGCACGATCTGGCGGGAGACGCCGAGCTCGGCGGCGATCTGATCCTGGGTGCGGCCCTTGTCGTAGTAGAGCCATGCCGCTCGCGCCGCGAGCTCGAGCCGTCTGTCTCCGTTCAGATCTATTCTGTCGCCGGTATTGCTCACGCCGGTATCCTCATCCGACTGGCGGAGAGGCGCGCCATCGGCGCCGTCCCGCAATGCGCAAAAGTGTGCATCCGCCGCGTCACAATCCGAGCAGGCGCGCGATATTGCCACCCATGATCAGGTCGTATCCCTTCGCGTCGGCCGTGGCACGCTCCATCTTGCGGAACTCCCACTCGTAGTCGACGAAGGGGGAATCGGTGCCCCAGATCACCTTTTCCGGCCCGAGCCGCTCGACCGCGGTGCGGATCTCGAAGATCGGCGCCCGCGACACCTCCAGATACAGGTTGGGGTACTCTGCCGAAAAGCCGATCGCCTGATCGACCGACCAGAAGAACCCCATGTGCGCCATCAGGAGATTGACCTTGGGGAAGCGCGCCGCCATCAGCGCGAATTCCGGCGGCGCGTTGTAGAGGTCGCTGGCACCGTGGACGATGATCGGGATGCCAAGCTCCTCGGCGACGCGAAACAGCGGATCGCACAGGCCGGGATCCGACAGGTGGAAGCCGTTCAGTGCCGGATGCAGCTTCAGCCCCTTGAAGCCCCAGTCGACGACGCAGCGGCGCACCTCGGCGGCGGCATCCGGCTGCCAGGGATTGACGGCGCAGAATGGGATCAGGCGATCGGGGAACTGGTCGAAGGCTTCCTTGATCGGATCGTTGGTGAAGTTGCCCTCGACGAACGGGAACATCACCGCCTTGTCGACGCCGACCGCGTCAATCTTGGCGACCAATTCGGCACCGGTCTGACGCGCGCCGTGGCGGATTCCCATGTGATTGTGCGCATCGATCTTCAGCATCGAGCTTTCCTCCTTCAGGACTTGCGTTTGAGGGCACCGACCGCCATGGCGAGCAGGATGAAGGCACCGTTCAGCGTATAGCGGTAGGGCGCGCCGAGGCCAAGAATGGTCAGCCCGTTGCCGAGAAAGGCAATGAACAGCGCGCCGATCAGCGTGCCACCAACATTCATGTCGCCATGGCGCGAGGCGAGCGTGCCGAGATAGGCGGCAGCGAAGGCGTCGAGCAAATACGGTTCGGCGCCGCGCGGCACGGCAATGCCGGTGCGCGAGACCAGCGCCACGCCGGCAATCGCCGCAAAGACGCCGGCGACGACGTAGCCGAGTCCGAACACGCCGCGAATGTCGATGCCGGCCAGGAAGGCGGCGCGCACGTTGGCTCCAACCGCGTGTGCCCGCCGGGCGAACGGCGTCAGATGCATAAGGACCGCGGCAAGCATGACCACCACGGCGGCGAGCACCACGAGGGCCGAGACCGGGCCGATATAGCCCTGACCGAGAAACAGGAACGACTTGGTTATGGCGCGCGGCAGGGTGAACAGCATCTGCGGCTCGGCACCGTTGGTGGCGAGGAGTTCGCCGGAGCGGATGACGAACATCATCCCCAATGTGCCGATGATCGCCGGGACGCCGAGATAGGCCATAAGCGCGCCGTTGATCGCGCCGACGCCGAGCCCGAACACCACCGGCACGATCAGCGCCATCCAGGCGGGTTGGCCGTGCAGGATCAACATCGCGGCCATCAGCCCGGCGGCATCGGCGATCTGGGCGATCGACAGGTCGACGCCGCGCATCGACATGACGATGGTGAGGCCGAGCGACAGCATGATGAGAATGGTGCTCTGGCGAAGGACGTTGGTGAGATTGCTGGTGCTGAGGAACGACGGCTTCAGCGCACCGACGATCAGCAGCACGATCAGCATGCCGAGCAGGGCACCGTAGTCGCGCAAGAAGCCGGTGATCCGCTCCGTGACGAGGTTCTGTGTGGTCGTGGCGGTCATCACATCACCTCGTCAGAAAATCAGAACCTGTCCGATGTCGCGGCGGCGGATGACGCCGAGGACGATCGACAGAATGAGCACGATGCCCTGGATGCCCGGAAGCGCCTGATTGGAGATGCCGATCAGGATGAGGCCGTTGGACAGCGAGGCGAGGAACAGGGCCGTAAAGGCGGTGCCGATCACGCTGAGTTCGCCGGCCCGCGACAAGGTGCTGCCGAGGAAGGCGGCGGCAAGGGCGCTGATCAGAAAGTCGATGCCGGTCGCCAGCGCCGAGGCGCCGTAGCTATAGGAAGCGAGCACCACGCCGGCGAAGCCGAGCACCACGCCACCGACGACGAAGGAGGCGAGAGCATAGCGCCCCCGAGCGATGCCGCGCAGTTCGGCCGCGATGGTGTTCTGGCCGACGGCATACATGCGCAGGCCGAGCCGGGTCTTGCGCAGCACGATGTGCAGCACGAAGGTCAGGGCGACGAGCAGCAGGAAGACGAACGGAATCGGGCCGACATAGCCTTGGCCGATGAAGAAGAAGTCGGGCTGGTTGGCCAGCGTCAACGCCTGGCCGCCGTTGTAGAACAGGGTGGCCCCCATCACCACGAACATGGTGCCGAGCGTGGCGACGAACGCCGGCATGCCGAACACCAGCACCAGCAGGGCATTGACGACGCCCAGTCCCGCGCCGGTCGCGACGCCGGCGGCGATCGCCACCACACTGCCCTGACCGGCGATGAGGGCGCCGGCAGCAAGATTGGTGGTGAGCTGACTGATCGCTCCAGCCGACATGTCGAAGCCGCCGGCGATCAGCACCACGGTCAGGCCGATGGCGATGAAGGCGAGGACGCTGCCCTGCTTCAGGATGTCGAAGATATTGCCGGGAGCCAGAAACTGCGGCGCCAGCATGGCGATGATCGCCAGCACCAGCACCATGCCGCCGATCGTGCCCCAGCGCATCCAGGTCTGCGCATGGCTGCGAGCGGTCTGCCGCTCCAAAGCTTCGGGCGGCTGGTTCGGTTTGCCGGCCGCCGTTGGCGCAGCCGTGGCGACGTCGCTGCCGGAGGCCCAGTAGAGGAGGGTCTCCGGATCGAGCCGGTCGCGTTCGAGCACGACGTTGATCCGCCCCTTGTGCATGACCGCGGCGCGGTCGCACATGCCGGCGATCTCCTGGAAATCGGACGAGATCAGGATCACCGCGGCACCGCGCCGAGCGAGTTCGGTCATCTGCCGATAGATCTCCACCTTGGAACCGACATCGACCCCGGTGGTCGGCTCGTCGAACAGGAACACCTCGGCATCGCCGGCGAGCCAGCGGCCGATGACGACCTTCTGCTGATTGCCGCCAGACAGGTTGCGGGCGAGTTGCCGGATGTTGGGCGGCTGGATGGCGAGGCGGCGGACGAGGTCGTTGGCGTCCTCGCGCTCCTGTCCGAGGTTCAGCACGCCGAAGCGGGACCAGCGGGCGATCTCCGGCAGGGTGAGATTGTCGCGCATGGTCATCGCGGTGATCAGGCCCTCGTTGCGACGATCCTCGGGGATCAAGGCAAAGCCCTGGCGCTTGGCGGCGCGCGGGTCGGATGGAGAGGAGGGCCGGCCGGCGACCGTCACCGTGCCGCTCGAGCGCGGCAGGGCGCCGATGAGGGTCATGGCCAGTTCCGACCGGCCGGCGCCGATCAGGCCGGCAAGGCCGAAAATCTCGCCGCGGCGTATGGTCAGGTCGACGCCGCGCACCATGGTCCCCTGGCTCAGACCGCGGATCTCAAGCAGCGGTTCGCCGATCTCGATCGTCTCCTTGGGGAAGAACTGCGAGATCTCGCGGCCGATCATCATGCCGACGACGTCGGCGCGGGAGATGCCGGCGGCCGGAAGGGTGGCGATCAACCGCCCGTCGCGCAGCTCGGTGATGTCGTCGACCAGGTCGAGCACCTCGTCGAGATAGTGGGAAATATAGATGATGGTGGTACCCGCGTCGCGCAGCGAGCGCACGACGTGGAACAACAGCTCCGCCTCCTTCTCGCTCAGCGATGCTGTCGGCTCGTCGAGCACCAGGATGCGCGGGTCCCGCATGACGGCGGCGGCGATCGACACCAGGGCGCGCTCGGCGACACTGAGATCGCGCACCAGCGTATCGGGGGTGAACGAAGCGCCGACCCGGTCGAGGGCGACGCGCGTCTTGGCTCGCATCGCGGCAACATCGAGGAGGCCGCCACGGGTGGTCTCCTCGTAGCCGAGGAAGACATTGGAGGTAACGTCCAGCTGTTCGACGAGTTGCTGGTCCTGATGGACGATGGCGATGCCGGCAGCCTCGGCGTCGCGAGGACTCGCCATGCGCACCGGTTGGCCGGCGACGAGGATCTCGCCACCATCGTGCTGGTAGACGCCGGTGAGGATCTTCACCAAGGTCGACTTGCCGGCACCATTCTGACCGAGCAGAGCGTGGATGCGCCCGCGCCCGATGACGAGCGACACGTCGGCCAAGGCGACGACGCCCGGAAAGCGCTTCTGGATCGACCGGCATTCGAGAATGGGCTCGGGAGTCGGCGGGGCGGCGGGATCGTCGGTCATGGGGCTACACTCGTCGAAGGAAGGGAGGCGAAGGGCGGAGCAGGGGACGCCCTTCGCCGTCGTCCACCGTCAGGGCAGGATCGGGTGGACGACCAGGAGTTCGCCGTTCTGCTTCCAGCGCTTTTCGACATCGGCGCGCGAGATGCTCAGAGCATCCCATACGCCGGGACCCCAACGCTTCTCGGCAGCCGCGACGACATTGGCATGGACGGCGAGCCAGGCATCGGTGAACAGCGTGCTCGGGAATTCGGTCTTCTGGCCGGTGAGCTTCTGCACCAGCACCTCGGCGGCGAGCGAACCGATGCGCGGCACGTCCTGGACGACGGTGGCGATGAACGGGCCGCCATCGTCGAGCAGCATCTGGAAGCCGACGCGGTCGCCATCGATCGCGGCGATCTTGATTTCGTTGCGGCCAGCGCGATGCACGGCTTCGACAGCGCCGGAGACCAGCAGATCGTAGGCGCCCCACACGGCGGCGATGCTGCCGGGCGCCGGATTGGCGGTCAGCAGGTCCTCCATCTGGGCCTGAACCTTGGCAGGCGAATGTTCGGTCGGAACGGCGTGCAGCTTGACGGCCGGATAGTCGGCGGCCATCGCTTCGAGCGCCCGCTTGCGCGTCTCGAGGATCGGCGCGCCCGGCACCCAGAACACGTAGACGTCACCCTTGTAGTCGATGCTCGACAGCAGGGCGCGGCTCATGATGGCCGACATCAACGTATCGTCGCCGCCGACGTCGGCGAGGGCGCCGACAGTCTTGGAGCCGACCGATGTCGTTACCACCGGGATGTGGGCGTCGTTTGCCTTCTTGACCACCGGGGCGAGCTGCTGGGCGTCGCCAAGCTGGATGATGATGCCGGCCACGCCGGAATTCACCAGATTTTCGATGTTCTCGTTGTGCTTGCGCGGATCGGCGCCGCCGTCGGTCACCACCACTTCGGCGCCGGCGGCCTTCAGCACCTTGGTGGCGCCGGCGATGATGTCGCGATTGTAGTCGTTGGTGATCTCGCGCGACGCGATGCCGATCTTCTTGCCTGCGAGCGACTGGGCCGACGCGACGGATGGCGACAGGCACAGAACGGCAATGGCCGCGGTGGCGGCCAGGAGAGAAAGAAACTTCATGGCGTTCTCCCTAGATGGCTGCGAGCGTTGGATCGCTCAGCCGGATCGATGATTTGATCGATGAGCGAATATTTAATCAACACGCGATCGATGTCAAGCGGGCAATTGCCGCTTAGCTCACCCGGAATTTGTGCATTTTCGGCGGAATTCCGTAGAGTCGTCGTCTACCGGAGTCGTGGATTGAGTGGGCAGGTCGTATGGCAATCGAATAAATGATCGATGGACGAGCTATTTGCCGTTTCGCTCATGCACATCCTGCGGACCGGGCGACCGTCGGCGCTTGGAGCGCCCCTCGGGGTGCACGTCGCCAGACCGCGCACTCGCCGGTCGTCGTCGGCATCGATCTCGGTCGGGTCATCCGGCCTGGCGAACGCGATGAGGCGCCCCTCCGGATCCGTGCCCATGTGGCAAGTTCGGCACCATTCGATCCGACCGCCCCGGTCCGCCTGCCCGGCCGAGAACTCGCCGCACGCATCTTGGCGCAGCAGCGTGACGGCATCGCGGCCGACTCCGAGGTCCCGGCGCCGATTGCAGGTGTTCAGGTTCGGGCGAACACAGGATCCAGACTGCTCCGGGGTCGAACCGCGCTGCGGAGCGGCCTCCCGAACCCGGCGTTCCGATAGTCCCAATCGACCCGAAGCGCTCGTGGCGCCACCGAGCGGACGCTGCGCCGGCCGATGCTACTTGATCACCGGCGTCTTGGTCCGGTCGAAGGTCACGGCCACCCCCAGAATGATCATCACCCCGAGCAATGCCTGCTGGAAGTATTGGTCAATACCCACCACGTTCATCCCATTGTCCAGCAAGCTCAGGAACAACGTCCCGAACAGAACGCTGACCACTCCGCCGGTGCCTCCGGTCAAGGCCGTGCCTCCAACCACGACGGCCGCAACGGAATTCAGCACATACGACGTTCCGACGACCGGATCGCCGCCGTAGCGCACGCCGGAAATAATGATTCCCACCATTGCCGCGCACAGTCCGCAGAGCATGAACGCCACGTTGCGCGTCTCGGCGATATCGGTGCCGGACATCCAAGCCATCTTGATGTTGCTGCCGACGAAATAGATGTTCCGGCCGGCGCGGCTGAATCGCAAGAACGCCAAAATGCAGACAAAGGTCACAAGGCCGATAATGAAGACATTGCTGACACCCCAAACGGAGCCGTTGACGACCGCAAAGTAACCGTAGTCGTCGGATGCTGCGCTGATCGGCCGAGGCGATACGACGTAGGCAAGGCTGGTAATGATGCCGCCGGTGCCGAGTGTGGCGATGAACGACGGAATCTTGACCCTTGTGAGTATTACTCCGTTTATGTAGCCAAGAACCAGGCCCGTCGCCAAGCAAATCGGATAGGCCCAGTAGCCGACACTATGGACGAGAAAGACAAACATCACGGAGATCAGAGAAATCGTCCCCCCGACCGACAGGTCGATGCCGCCGATGAGGATGGCGAACATCTGTCCAAGTGCCGCAATGAGCAGGATGGCGCCGAAGCTCAAGATGGTGTCGATATTGTACAGCGACAGGAATTCCTTATTGCCGACGGACATGAAGGTACCGACGACCAGGATGAGGACGATCGTCAGATGGACTGGCTTCACGCGACCGATCAGCCGCATCGCGGCCTTGCGGACATCCGGCTGAGTGACTCTCTCACGCGGTTTTTCTTCCACTTTATTGCTCCTTATGCATTCCTCGACCTGTGGGAGCCTTGTCAAACAACGAGTTTGATGAGTTCCTGGGGACTGGGCTTGTGCCCCGGCGATGCGTCGATCTCGCCGATCAACCGCCGCTCCCGCATGACGAGCAGGCGGTTCGCCAGACCGATATCCTCCTCCAGCGTGTCGCACATGATGATCATGGCGATGCCGGACTTCGCGAACTTGCGGATGAGCCGATAGACTTCATCCTTCGCCCCGATGTCGATGCCGCGCGTCGGGTGATCCAGGATGAGCAATCGAACGCCGGAACTCAGCCATTTTGACAGAATGACCTTCTGCTGATTGCCGCCGCTGAGGCCGGCGCAGGCCGAACCGATCGAAGGCGTCTTCACCAGACATTCCGCCACCCACCTCCTGGCATGCTCCTTCTCCAGCCTGCTGCTGATGAGCCCGGCCCATTTGAGCTTGTCCAGGACGAGATAGTTGATGTTGTCGGCGACCGACAGGTTGAGAGCCAGCCCCTCTTCCCGTCGCTCGATCGGCACGTGGCCGATGCCGCCGAGCACCGCGGCTCTCGACGATCCCTTGCGCGGCCGTGTGCCGTCGATCGTCACGCTGCCGGTATCGTATTGGTCGAGCCCGGCGATGCACCTGCACAGCTCTTCCTTGCCGGAGCCCACCAAGCCGACGAGACTGATGATCTCGCCCTCGTGCACATCGAAGCTGACCGGCTCGAAGGCGCCGGCCTTGCCCATCTGCTCGATCTTCAACGTCACCGGCTCGTTCGGCGCAAGCTGCTCGTTTTCTCGAAAGCGATCGCCGGAGAAGTCGTGTCCCACCAACAGCTTCTCGACTTCGGAAATCTGCAGGCCGGCCGTCGGCATGTCCGTGACGTTTTGGCCGTCCTTCAGAACCACGATCCGATCGCAGTTCTCGAGAACCTCCTGCAGGCGATGGGAAATGAAAACGATCGATGCCCGGCGCTTCAGCTTGTTCAAGATATCGAACAGGGTGTCGCGCTCGCTATCGTTGAGCACCGTCGTCGGTTCGTCCAGGATCACGACTGGGTTGGACGCACCGTATTTCTCGGAGAGCCAGAGCACGCGCGCGATCTCGACCATCTGTTTCGCCGCTGCCGACAGCGACGCCACGGGCGCGTCGACATCGATGTCGATGTTCATCGGCAGCAGCAGCCGTCTTGCCTCGGCGGCCATCCTGCGCTTGGACAGCACCCCATATTGCAGGAAGTCAGCCTCGTGGCAGAGAAACAGGTTCTCCGTCACCGAAAGGTTCGGGATCAGCGAGCCTTCCTGAAACACCGCGCCGATGCCCTTCTGGATGGCGTCAGAGGTCCCGTTCATGACGACCTCGTTGCCGTTGAGCCAAATCCGCCCCTCGTCGGCCTGATAGATTCCGATCAGGATTTTCGTCAGGACGGACTTCCCTGCCCCGTTTTCACCGACCAGCCCCAGGATCTCGTTGCTGCGGATCTCCAGGCTCACGTGATCGAGCGCCGTGACGCCGGGAAAACGCCGCGTAATGCCTTCGGCCGCCAGAACCACGGTCTGGGTGCGAGAGATTGTCGTTTCCATTGCGCGCACCCTCACTTGATGAAGCCGAGTTTCTTGCGATCGAGCGTAAGGGCCACCGCAGCGATCAGGACAACACCGTTGACGGCCGTCTGAGCGTATGGATTGACCGCCATCAGAACCATGCCGTTATTGAGAACGGTCAGGATCAACGTGCCGAACAGCGCGTTCTTCGCCCCCCCAAGTCCGCCGGTGAGCGACACGCCTCCCACGGCGACTGCGGTAATCACGGGAAACAGCAGGTTGAGACCGGCCCGGGAGGTCGCGGTTCCCATTCGGTTGACGAGCAGCACGGCCCCCAAGCCGTACAGGCACCCCGCAACCGCAAACGCAAGTATCTTGACTCTGTCGACCTTGACGCCCAACTGCTTGGCAAGCGCCTCGTCGCCGCCGACGGCGTAAAGATAGCGTCCAGTGCGTGTCCTGTCCTCGAAGAACTGGACGATGAGCGCGATAGCCAGCGCCACCACGGCAATATTGGCAATACCCAGCGGCTTGTCGTTGATGAAGGTCTGGATGCGATCATCTTGAAGACTGATGATCATGGCCCTGTTTATGTAGACGGCGAGACCGTACAGGACCCAGCTGATTCCCAAAGTGGTGATGAAGGACGGGATCCTCAGTTTGGTGTGCAACAGTCCGGTAACGAGCCCGCAGGCGCCCCCGATGGCAATGCCGATCGGCACGACCCACAGCCCGACATCGTTGCCATTGAACTTGTTCCGGCTCAGCAACCCGACGAAGACGGCGCAGAGCGCGACGGTTCCCTGAAGCGACAGATCGATTCCCCCGATCACGATCGTCAGGTGAAGGCCTGCGGCCAGGATGGCGGGAATAGCCGCCAGACTGAGCACAACCTGAATGTTCGCCCCGGAAAGGTTCTTCCCCTCGGTACCCAGGGCGAAGACGGCAATGACGAGCACCAGGGAGATGAGTTGTGCGACGATTCCCGAACGGCGCAACCAGCGTTTCGTCACCTCGACCGCGGTTCCAGACATAGACTTGGGCACACGCATCGCGTCCGTGTTGCTCGCTGCTGGTCTCATGAAGACAATCCATCCTACTGCGCAAACTGCTGGCGCCATTTTGGGAGTGGGTTGGGCCAACCGAGAAGAGTTGGGGGCGCCATAAGGCCACCCCCAACAGATCGGCTGGCTCGCGGGTCAGGAGACGAACGCTTGATCGCGCATCTCAGCCGTAGCGGTTACTTGATCGCGGCGACCCACTTGGAGTAGAAATCCTTGAGATCGTAGGTCGGCATCACCTTGACGGTTTCCGCCACGAACGTCTTGACGTTGTCGCGAGTGACGTGCGTCCCGGCAATCAGGAACGCGCGGTGCTCGGGGGAAATCGCCTTGACGTCGAGCTTGCCGTCCTTGGCAGCAAGAGCCATGGTCAGACCGAGCTGGGCCTGATAGCGGGAGTCCATGAACTCGGTTGAGGCTTGGCTGCCGGCCTCGATCGCGTCGAAGGCATCCGGGATGCCGTCCGTGCCACAGGTCAGAACCTTGCCAGCCAGTCCGGCTTCTTTCAGAGCCGCGACGATGCCAATCGCCATGTTGTCGTTGGCGCTCCAAACGCCATCCACATCGGGATGCGCGGCGAGCAGCTGCTTGGTGACTTCGTAAGCTTTGTTGGTGTCCCAGTCAGCCGCCTCCCATTGGACCAGCTTGACATCGGGGAATTCCTTCAGCGCCTTCTGCAGCCCCTGGAAGCGGCCGATCGCGGCGTTGTTGGAAAGCATGCCCTGGATGGCGATGATGCTGCCCTTGTTCGGGGTCTTGAACGTCTTGAACAGTTCCGTGGCGTTGAAATAGCCCTGTTCGACGGCGTCGAAGGCGATATGGCCGACCCAGTGCGGATAGGTCTGAAGCTTGACGTCGTCTGGCTTGTTCCACCAGTTGACCCAGTAGACGCCGGCATCTTCCAGCATCTTGGCGATCGGAACGACGTCGGGAGCTTCGTTCGGATCGACATTCACGACCATGTTGCCGCCGGTCTTGGCGATTTCAGCCTTCAGATCGGCGAACTGCTTCTGGCTGTTGCCTTCGCTGCTCAGAACGTCGACCGGCAGCCCCAGAGCCTGACCCAGCGCCTTGGCGCCTGCGGCGTAGTTGGCGTGGTAGGGATTGTCGAGCCCACGGATCATGACGACGAGGGTCGTCTTGTCGGCGGCACTGGATTGCACGACGCCGGACAGGCTGACCGCCAACCCGGCAAGCAACGCAACTAAAAAACGAGTCTTTTTCATTTTAGTTCTCCTCCTTTGACCATATTGGAAACGGCGCTCGACAAGTCGAACTACCGTCTCGAGCAGAGTTATTAAGCGCTATTCGCTGCGCTCCTCCCGTGTCTATCCGGCCATGTCTATTGAGCCGTCAAACCACCATCGACCACGACCACAGATCCGGTCATGAACACGGCATCGTCCGAGACCATGTAGAGGATGGCTTTTGCGACGTCCTCGGGGACGCCGATTCTTGCTAGCGGCTGCCAATGTGCTTTGGCATCAGCGGGGATTGCGTCCGGACGATAGTGTCCAACGACGGAATCACCCATTCCGGTGTCCATCATGCCCGGGCAGACACAGTTCACGCGGACGTTGTACGACGCGAAGTCGAGGGCCATGCTCCGCGTCAGGTTGATGATGGCCCCTTTGGACGCCGCATAGGCCGAGGCGTCCGCGGCGCCGACCATCCCCGCCACCGAGGCGACGTTGGCGACAACTCCGCTCCGCCGCTCGATCATCGACGGGACGAACTGCTTCGACACCAGGAAGACGCTTTTCACGTTGGTATCGAATACTGAATTCCACGTCGCCTCGCTGAGATCGACGACCGTCCCGGGCCGCCAAATGCCGGCGTTGTTCACCAGAATGTCGACGTACCCGACTTCGGCCAAGATCGCCGCCGCGACCTCGACGACCTCATCCGGCTTGGTGACGTCGAGCTTGCGGAACAGACAGTCTCCGCCCGCAGCCACGATCTCGGCGCCGGTTGCTTCCCCGTTCGCCACATCGCGGTCGAGCAGGATGACCTGTGCCCCCTGCGCCGCGAGTTCGCGAGCCGTCGCACGGCCGATGCCGTTGGCAGCGCCGGTCACGACTGCCCTTTTGCCCTTCAACCTCATGATGCCTTCCTCTGCTTCGAGCCTCGCGCCTCCGGCCCGATTGGGCCACGCCGCAATCGGCTTTCGGCTTGCGGCTTTTCCCTCTTCGATTGCGGTTCCACCGTCTTCTCCAGCGCCAGACGGCCATGTCTCACGTTGGTTTGAGCTCAATGCGCGTCTTCGATCGACGTTACTGGAAATGATCGCCCCATCTTCGTCGTGTTGCTTTGTTTGCTCCGGATCATCGAGGCAACGGGGCCGATGGCTCCGCCTTCCGTGGCCCTCTACTCCGCCGGCAGGCCGTGGCGGGCCAGCAGCGCGTCGATCTCCTCCAGGAGCTTTGCCGGCAGCACGATGTCGCCCGCTGCCGCATTCGCCGCGATCTGCCTAGGATGCTGCGCGCCGCAAATGACGGTGGTGACCGCCGGATTGCTGCACAGCCAGCCGAGCGCCAGCTCCACCAGGCTCAATCCTTCCCGGGCAGCGATGGACTTCAAAGCTTCGGTTACGCCGAAGTAGCGGGCGAACGCCGATCCATTCAGTTTCGGATTGTTTGAGCGCACGTCGTCTGCGCCAAACCGGTTGTCCGCCGAAAGCTCACCAGCCAGCAGCCCCTGGAACAGCGGACTGTAGGGGATGAAGGCGATGCCCTTGTTCAGGCAGTAGGGCAGGATGTCCCGTTCGGTCCGGTATTCGAGACGCTCGGCGTGATAGCCTTGCGGATTGCGCTCCAACAGATTGTACAGCCCCTGGAATGAGGCGATCGGAACCATCGCGGCCAGCCGTTCGGCATCGGAGAGCGAAAAGTTGGTGACGCCGACATACCGTGCCTTACCCGCCGCCAGGACATCCAGCAGCGCGCGCGCCGTCTCTTCCAGCGGCGTGTCATGGTCCGGCCAGTGCAATTGCAGCAGATCCAGGTGATCCACCTGCAACCGCCGCAAGGACGCATCGACTTCGGCACGAATGGACTCGGCAGCCAGGCAGCGCCGGATGACCTTGTCGTCACCCCACAACAGTCCGCACTTGCTCGCCAACACGATGTCGTCGCGTCGGCCGCGCAACGCTTTGCCCAACACTCTCTCGGAGCCGCCGAAGCCGTAGACAGGGGCCGTGTCGAAGAAACGTATCCCGCATTCGAGCGCCCGATGGATTGTGGCGGTCGATTCGTCATCGCTGGAATCCAGCCAACCAGACCCACTGCCGAGCGACCAGCAGCCAAATCCGATGGCGGAAAAGCGAATATCCGGCATCGCAGCAACGGTGTTGTATTTCATTTGATTTGATCTCGCATTCGTCCAACGACACCCCAAGCGCATATGAACATGCCCAGCAACAACCACAGTCTGTACGCGACAGAGCGACAGAGTACACGCATATGCCTGCTATTCGAGAGCTACCCCCAAAGCGACATCGCATCCTTTCATAGCTACAATTTTCTATATGACTGACAATTGCTGTACTGATAGTACTTTTATATTTATTGTCCATAAAGTGAAATATAACCTATAACAACATATATTTCCGAACGAAGTAATTGACAGACATGACAATGCAGCCTAGCGACTCCGCAGTGTTGTACTGCCGATCCGGATGCAATAGTTGCCATTGGCGCACTCTCCCGTCTTTGTCGGCGGGAGAGGAAGGCTATTCGGAGCGAGGGTCTAGAGCGCCGGCCGACCAATCGGAATCGGACTGGCGCTCTATCTTCTTGTTTGAGCATCGGAATCATCCAGGAACCGGTTCCCACTTCCGGATCCGATGCTCCAAGCCGCATCCGCCAGCGCGTGTTCGGCGACGGATTGAATCGCTCAGAGGTGACGAGGCGACCGACCCTGGGCCCTGACCTGATCCGCAACCGCCAAAAGACTTTGTGGCTATTCTCCTTCGTTAGCGGGATCGTCCTTCCGTCAGGTCGGCCCAAGCCCGGCGGATCGAAGGCCCGACGGAGGCCGCCTTGTAACCGCCGAGCCAATCACAGCGCTGGCCCGGCGACCGTGCGACTGCCGCCTACCCTCGTTCGGCCCGACGCACGCGGATCTGGTCGACGCCGACGGCGATCAGAATGAGCGCTCCGATGATCACCTCGAGCGCGAAGGGATCGACACCTAACAGATTGCCGCCATTACGAATCGTCTGCATGATGATCGCCCCGAGCACGGCGCCGAGAGCGCTGCCGGCAGCTCCGAACAGGCTGCCGCCGCCGATGACGACGGCCGCGATGGCGTCGAGTTCGTAGGAGATGCCGGCCGTCGGCACACCCATCGAGAGACGCGCGCTGAGCAGAATGCCGGCGAGCGCGGCATAGGCGCTGCACAGTCCATAGACCGCATAGATGTTCGGCCGCAGGCGTATGCCGCTTAGTCGTGCCACTTCCGGGCTCGAGCCGATGATGAAGAAATTGCGGCCGAGTTGCGTATAGCTCAGCAGAAACGCCGTCAGCACGAACAGCGCCATCCAGACGATGAACATGCTGGGGATGCCAAGGAACTCCGCCGAAGCAATGCGGCCAAAACCGCTGGGCAGATTGGCGACCATCCGCGCGCCCGAGATGATCATCACCAACCCGCGCACGATCGTCAGCGTGCCGAGCGAGGCGATGAACGGCGTGATCCGGACTTCAAACACCAGGAAGCCGTTGAACATGCCGATAGCCGCGCCGATGGCGATGGTCAGCGGGATAGACACCAGCATCGATACACCGGCCTGCAGCATCAGCGCATTGACGATGCCGGCAATGGCGACCACGGCGCCGACCGACAGATCGATGCCGGCGGTGATGATCACCATCAGCATGCCGAGCGCAATGATGCCGTTGATCGACGTCTGCCGCAAAAGATTGGACAAGTTGGCGGCGGTCAGAAACACCGGCGACGTCGCAGTCAGGAAGACGAACAGGATCACAACGATCACCATGAGGGTGGCGCTGGTCCCGATGTTGAACCTCCTGATCCTGGCCAAGCCCAATGAATCACTCGTTGCGACTTTATCTGCCAAGACGATATCCTCCACCAAGTTCTTTCAAGCTTGCAGTCCGGATGCGAGACGGATAAGTCGTTCTTCATCGAACTCGTCGCGATTAACAATTCCCATCTGATTGCCTTCGTATAAGACGAGTATTCTGTCAGCCAGCCCCATGATTTCGGGCAGGTATGACGAAACCATCAGAATCGCGACACCGTCGCGCGTGAGCGCTTCGAATATCTTGTAGATCTCGCCCTTGGCGCCAACGTCGACGCCGATCGTCGGCTCGTCACAGACCAGGATCCTTGCCTTGGTGGTGAGGTTCTTGCCGACAACGACCTTCTGCTGGTTGCCGCCGCTCAAATTGCGGATTCTCACCTCATCCGACGGGGTCTTGATCTGCAGCCGCTCGATGCAACTCCGCGCCGCCTCGCGCTCGGCCGCCTGATCGACGACGCCGAACCGCGAAATCGCCGGGTAGTTCGCCAGGTTGATGTTGGTGCGCACCGACAGCGGCAGCGCGATCGACTGGTTTTTCCGATCCTCGCTCATGAAGCCGATGCCGGCGGCGATCGCATCGCTCGGATGGCCAAAGCGCGTCGCCTTGCCGTCGAGGTACAGCTTGCCGCTGTCGATCGGATCGGCACCGAAGATCGCCCGCATGGTCTCGGTCCGCCCCGAGCCGATCAGGCCGAACAAACCGAATATCTCGCCGTGTCGGACATCGAAGTTGATGTTGCGGAAGCGCGGTTCGCGCGTCAGCCCCTCCACCTTCAGCGCTGTCGCTCCCGGCGTCGCCCGCTTGATGGTGTACATGTCCGCCATCGATCGGCCGACCATGAGCCGCACCAACTCGTCGGCATTGGTCTCGGCGACGCCGAGCGTCTTGACGTGCCGACCGTCCTTCAGAACGGTCACGCTGTCGCAGACGGCAAAAATCTCTTCCATGCGATGCGAAATGTAGATGATGCCTTTTCCTTCGCTTTTCAGCCGGCGAATGATGGCAAACAGCATCTCCGTTTCTTCGTTGGTCAACAGCGCGGTAGGTTCGTCGAAGACCAGGATGTTGGCTCCCTCGTAGACCGGCTTGGCGATGGCGATCATTTCCTGCTTGGCCACCGGCAGGCTTTTGAGCGGCGCGCGTGGGTCTATGTCGAGGCCGAGATCTTTGAGCAGCTCGCCACAACGCCGGTTGGCCCCGGTCCAGTCGACGGTACCCCAACGGGTGGTCGGCATGCGACCCAGATGGAAGTTCTCGACGACGCTGAGGCTGCGGGCCAGCGAGATATCCTGATACACAGCCGCCATACCGGCCGCCTGCGCCGCCTGCGGACTGAATTCCCGAATGTCGCGGCCCTTGATCTGCAGGGTGCCCTCATCGCGGCGATAGACCCCCATCAGAATCTTGATCAGCGTCGATTTGCCCGCGCCGTTCTCTCCGACCAAGGCATGAACTTCGCCCGGCTGCAGCACAAAATCGACGGCGTCGAGCGCGCGTACGCCCGGAAATACCTTGGAAATGCCGTGGGCGGCTATCAGTTCGGCCATGTCGGCCTTCCTCCCGCGAATGCAGAGATCGTTGTGGGGGCCGGCGCTTGGCACCGACCCCCAGTCGCGGTCACTTGATCGCGCGACCCAGCGGATCGAGAAGGTTCTTGTAGTTCGCCTCGTCCATGTTGGCCTTGGTCACGACATTGGCGCCGGTGTCGACGTAGGCCGGCAGCTTCTCGCCGGCGAGCGCGCGAACGATGCTGTCGACGCCTTTGTAGCCCATGCCATAAGGATCCTGGACGACCAGCGCCTTCAACGCGCCGGAGCGAAGCGCCTCGACTTCCTGCGGGTCGGAATCGAAGGCGATCGCCACGATCGAGTCCTTCTTGCCGGTCTCGGTCAGCACCTTGGCAACGCCACTGCCGGTGGTGTTGTTGTCGGCGAACACACCGACGAGATCGGGGTTCGACAGCACCAGATCCTGGGCGGTGTTCACCGCGTTGAAGATGTCGTTGTTGACGTAGCGCGGCTTCAGCAGCACGAGGTCTGGCGCGAATTCCTTGAGCCCGGCCTCGAAGCCGCTGTCACGGTCGATCAGCACCTGCACGCCGGCCATCGAGCTGATGAGCGCGACCTTGCCCTTGAGCGGCTTGCCCATGGCCTTCAGCTGCTCGGCAAGCTGCTTGGCGGCGAGCTTGCCGCCGGCCGCGTTGTCGGTCGCCAGGAACGAGGCGACCTTGTCGGTCTTGACGCGGTTGTCGATGGTGACCACCGGGATGCCCTTCGACATCGCACGTTCGATCGCCGGCACCGTTGCCTCGGAGCTGGTCGACGAGATTACGATGCCCTTCGGTCCACGCGACACGGTGTCTTCCAGGATCGATACCTGCTTGGCGATGTCCGCCTCGGCCGGCGGGCCGTTGGTGGTGACCGTCACATCCGCAGGATGTTCCTTCGCATAGTTGCGCGCACCGACCAGCACGGCTTGCCAGAACTCCGAATTGGTCGCCTTGACGATGACGGCGACTTCGATCGGATCCTTGGCGACAGCTGGTGCTGTAATCGCGACAAGGGCCGTCGCGGCGCAAAGACCGATGATGAGCTTCTTCATGTTACCTCCCAAATACGGTTATGTATTCCGTTTTCTTGACTACAGTCGGGGATGTTCCATTGAATGAACGCAACCTACATGGCGTTCTTCTTCAATACCTCCTGGATTTTCGTGAGAGTTTCAGCCGACAACAGCACGTCGGCTGCCGCGGCATTGTCGGCGATCTGGTCCGGCCGATGCGCTCCGCAGATGACCGGTCCGACGGCTGGCTGCTGACAGAGCCATGCCAAGGCCATGTGCGTCATGCTGATGCCGGCTTCGACCGCGATCGGCTTCAGTTGCTCGCAGACTGCCATGTAGCGGGCGAAGGCCGTGCCGGCGAGATTGGGGTTGGCCGAGCGGACATCGTCCGCGCCAAACGTGCTGTGGGCCGTGAACCGCCCTGTCAGTATTCCCTGGAACAGCGGACTGTAGGGAAGAAATGCCATCCCCGTTTCCAGGCAATAGGGCAGGATTTCCCGCTCGGTCCGATATTCGAGCTCGATGTTATGATAGCTCTCCGGGTTGCGCTCCAGCAGGTTGTAGAGGCCCTGATAGGTGCTCAGCGGCACAAGCCGCTGCATCGCCCTGCTGTCGGCAAGCGAGAAATTGCTGACCCCGACAGCCCGGATCTTGCCCTCGGCAAGAAGTTCGTGCAGCGCACGCGCGGTTTCCTCGAGCGGCACCGCGTGATCGGGCCAATGCAGCTGCAGCAGGTCGAGATGGTCGGTCTGCAGGCGGCGCAGCGACCCCTCGACATCGCCGCGAACCGCCGCATAGGAGAGATCGCGGCGGATCGTACGGTTTTCGTCCCAGAGCATCCCGCACTTGCTGGCCAGCGTGACGGAGTCGCGATGGCCCTTCAGCGCCTTGCCGAGCAGGGTCTCGGAGCCGTTGAAGCCGTAGACGGGCGCGGTGTCGAAGAACGTCACGCCGCACTCGAGTGCCTTGTGAACGGTGGCGATCGACTCGGCGTCGTCGGAATCGCGCCAGCCGGATTTTTCGCCGAGAGCCCAGCAGCCGAAGCCGATGACCGACAGGCGGGTGTGCGGCATGGCGGCGAAGGATTTGTACCTCATGATTGATCTCCGCGATCAGGCAGCCGTCACATCGGCCAATTCGGGAAAGATCTCGGGCGATTGGTCGAGCCGGTTGAGCAGATTGCGCGTCGTCGCCAGGCTGATGCCGAACCGGCGGACGCCTTTGCGATAGAAGTCGCGGACATCGTCGAGCGTGCGGACACCGCCGGCGGCCTTGATGCCGACGCGTGCGCGGACCTGATCGGCAATGATGGCGACGTTGGCGGCGGTCGCACCCGACTCCGCCCATCCGGTTGCCGTCTTGATCCAGACCGCGCCGCTGGCGATCGCGACATCGCAGCAGCGCCGGATGAGCGCCTCGTCCAGGTAATGGCACTCGAGAATGACCTTGACCGGCGTCGGCGCCACTGCACTGACCACAGCGGCGATGTCGGCGGCGACATAGTCGAAGTCACCGCTCAGCGCCTGCGCGATATTCATGACCATGTCGACCTCCTCGGCCCCGTCAGCAACCAGACGTGTGGCCTCGGCAACCTTGATGTCGGTGACATGGGCGCCGCCCGGAAACCCGATGGGTGCGCCGACCAATGTTTTGCCGCCCTTGGGCAACAGCGTCCTGAGCAGCGGCACCCAGCACGGCAGGACGTGAACGGCGATGATTTCCTGCTCCAGCGCGAAAGCGGCGACTTCGCGAACGTCGCGCTCAGAATGATTTGCCTGGACCGCACTTAGATCAATCAGACGAGCAAATCGTTTTGACACCATAGACATAAAGCATACTCCAGCTATTCATTGCCATGCGGCGAGGAACTGTCATCGCGAAACACGTTAACAATCGTCTCCTTCATGGTCTTTATCTTTCGGCACGCCAAAGAATCCCGCGTCTGGGCAACCGCGATTGCCAGCATGTCAACGACACAGAGCGCTGCAATCCGCGAGATCGTCGGCGTGTAGATGTCAGTATTGTCGAGGGTGGGGACGCAGCAGGCCAGGCTTGCGGCGCGCGCCAACGGGCTGCCGGAATTCGACGTAACCACCACGACGCTGGCGCCATTGGCGCGCGCCGCGACGACCGACGGCATCATCGTCGAGTTGCGCCCGGTATTGGAGAAGACCACCACTACGTCTCGCGCCGAAAGGGTCGAGGCGTTGATCAGGATCTGGTGGCTGTCGGTCTCGGCCAGGCAGGGAATGCCGAACAGCGGAAATTTCTGTTGCGCATCCCGCGCCACGATGCCGGAGGCGCCGTTGCCCCAGAAATGGATCGAGCGGGCGCCGATCAGCAGATCGACGATGCGCTGCAGGGCATCGGTGTCGATCTGGCGGCGCAGGTTGTCGAGATTGCTGACGGAGAAGTCGAGCACCCGGGCGGCGATATCGGCCATCGAACTGCCGGGGGCGATCTCCGCATGAGTGGCCGGCAAGCCGATGGCTTCGGCGCTCGCCATCTTGATGCGGAATTCCTGCAGGTTGGCGCAGCCAAGCTTGCGGCAGAACCGCAGGACGGTCGGCTCGCTGACGCCGACCGCTTCGGCCAGCCTGGCGAGCGACAGCCGCATGGCCTCCTCGGGAGCCGACAGAACGAACTCGGACACCTTCCTCTCCTGCCGGGAGAGTTCGTCCGCATCGCGCGCCGTCTGCACTCGAATCATGAAGTGGGTGGTCATTCCAACCCTCGGCCAATTTGTTCGAAACTGGAGCATTACTGATATTTTTTCGTTGCCGGATTCATGGCGCAAGCTGCATCACGTTGTCAACTCGAATCGTCGATCGCGAAATAATACGATGATATCTACATAACTATCTGTTTTCACAATATAATATATAAAGGCAGCTGACGAGGTCCGTAGTTGAGCGTAGAAGTCGGCCGCTTCCGTCCGATTTCAAAAACGTAGTATAGCTACATTTCGAAGCGGAGACGGCGGTGGCAATGGCGCGCGACACGATTTTGGCGATTGACGTTGGCACCGGCAGCGTCCGGGTGGCGCTGGTCGGACTCGACGGCACCATCCGGGCAATCATCCAGCGCGAGCACGAGCAGGTCACGCCACGGCCCGGCTGGAGCGAACAATCCGCCTCGCAGTGGTGGGCCAATGCCGAAGCCGGAATTCGACAGATCGTCGCTGAGCACCCGGATGCGCGCTCACGTCTGCTGGCCATCAGCACCTGCGGCCAGATGCATGGCACCGTGCTGGTCGACGACGATTGCCGTCCCGTGCTCGACGCGGTTCCGCTGTGGAACGACAAGCGCTGCGAGGCCGAGGTTCGCGCATTCTCGCAAGCCAACGATACGGCCGCGCTGTTGTCGCTGACTGCCAACCCGCCGACCACCGCCTGGCCGGCCTTCAAGCTGCAATGGATCCGCCGACACCGGCCCGAGGCGTGGGCGCGCGCGTCGGGCGTGCTGATGCCGAAGGACTTCATCAATGCCCGCCTCACCGGAGTGAGGGCGACCGATCTCAGCGAGGCGTCGTGCTTCTATCTGCTCGATGCCGCGAGCGGCCGCTACGACGACAGGCTGTTGCGGCTGTTCGACATCGAACGGGCGTTCCTGCCCGAGGTGAAGGCCGCGACCGACGTCATCGGCACGGTCATGCCCGACGTCTGTCGCGCGACCGGCCTGCCCGAGGGCCTGCCGGTGGTCGCCGGCACATCCGACATGGCCGCCTCGATTCTCGGCTCCGGCGTCTACGAGTCGGGAACGGCCTCCGACAGTACGGGGACCTCGACGCTGCTGACCGTCGTCAGCTCGACCCCGCGTCCGGCACCGCGCGTCAACCATCTGCACCTGGCCAATTCCGCATGGGGGATCTTCACCATCCTCGATTCGGGGGGCGATGGCATGCGATGGGCCCGCCAAGCCTTCCACGGCGGGGCCGTCAGTTACGCCGAGATCGCTGCGCTCGCCGAAGCAGCGCCGGCCGGCAGCGGCGGCCTCATTTTCCTCCCCTATCTGTCCGGCGAGCGAAATGCCGAGCGGCAGAATTCGCGTGCCCAGTTCTTCGGCCTGACCAGGCGGCATCGCATCGGCGATCTGCATCGGGCGGTCATCGAGGGCTGCGCCTTCGGCGCGCGCCGCTGCCTGGATGAGCTTGAAGCGGTATCCGGCCCGGTATCCCAGCTGATTGCCTCCGGCGGCGGATCGCGATCCGACTTCGTGTTGACGGTCAAGGCATCGATCTACGGCCTGCCGATCATTCGGACCGCCGACGCCGAGAACGGCATCGTCGGCTGCGCGATGATCGGCGGTCTCGGACTCGGCGCCTTCCCGGACGTGGCGACCGCGGTCAAGCGCTGCGTGCGGTTCGATAAGGAGATCGAGCCCAATCCGGCCTGGCAGGAGCGCTACGGCAAGCTGTTCGGGGTTTTCAACGACCTCTATCGACTGTCTGCCCCCTATTACGACGTGCTCGACGACGTCGAGGCCGGCCCCGGGCCCAACCTGATCCCGTGAAATTCAGCCAAGGACATACCGATGGAAATCTCCCTGATCGCGCACCTGGAAGCCCTCGATGGGCTGGCGGAACAACTCGACTTCCACTTGCTGGAACTCGCCGAACACGTGCGCCGGGAGCCAGGCAACCGCCTGTTCCAGGTGTATCGGCGCTGCGACGAACCCAATCGGTTCGAGGTGGTCGAGACCTACGTCGATGACGCCGCCTTCGCCAGCCACATCGCCCAACCGCACAGCGAGCGCTTCAAAGGTCTGTTGAGCACGCTGGCCGTCGGCGGACAGTCGCAATTGACATTCGTCCGCGCTCGGTAGCCTCGGTTCGACGACGCATCGCATGCATGCTGCACCCAGACGCGCCCTGGTGCGGTGGCCAGACGGATTGCCGGTGCGTCCGGCATCTGCGTCGTCAGCCCGCGGCGACCAGTTCGGCCCACCGCCGGCTGAGGTAGTTATGCTCATCCATCGTTGTGTTCCACACGGCGATGGAGCTGGCGCGCTGCCAATACGAGCCGCCGCTTCTGACGTGCCCGGCGGCGATGGTGGGGTGCCCGTCGGGGCCCGGCAGGGCGCGGGCGGCGGGCAGTCCCTGATACCAATAGCTCCATTCGTCCGGGGCCAGATGCCGCTGCACTCTCGCCGGGGCCGACATGTAGTAGCCTTGTCGCGCCATGACGGCTCCGGCCCAGCCATCCAACCACCAATTCAAATAGTCGTAGGCAGCATCCAACAGACGGCCCGACAGTTGGCGCGACAGGCACAATCCACCGTGCCAGGCGCGATAGCCCTCGATCGGCGCGGCTTCGATGACGTCGATGCCGCGGCTGCGCAGCGTGCTGATGCCGGGTGACCACATGCTGCCGAGCACCGTTGGCCCCACCGTCATCAGCTCGGCCGCCTCACGCGCCGTCTTCCAGAACCGGTGGAAATAGCCTGCGCGCTTGCGGGCGATCGCCAGCGCAAGCAGGCCGTCGATCTCCTCGGTGGTCATGCTGCCGATATCGGCGAAGCTGACGTCGCCGCGCGCTTGCGCTGCCAGGGCCAGATCGAAAATGCCGATCGCCGGTTCGTCGACGATGGCAACGCGGCCCTTCCAGGTCTCATCCAGCAGCGCCGCCCAGGATATGCGACCGTCCGGAGCGGTGGCGCCGACTTCCGGCAGGTAGGCGAAGGAGTCAAGATTGTGCACGGTCGGCAGCATGCTGATGCAATCGGTCAGGCAAGCGCCCAGCGATCCATTGGCCTGCGCATAGAGTTTGCTCGCCGGAGCGTCGCCACGGCCGATACGCGAATTCGGCGTCAGCCGGCCGGTCTTGGTCAGATCGCTGACCTCGTCCCATCGGACGATACGGCTGAGGTCGATGGCCTGAACGGCGCGCCAGAACCAGACGATATCGATGTTGTGGAAGCATTGGTCGTAGACGTCATAGGCGTCCGGTTCGGTCGCGGCCTTGCGCTGCGCGCTCTGGAAATCCAGCGTTTCGAACACCAGTTCGACACCGAGATCGGCCTCGGCGCGATGTCGCACCTGCTCGAGCTGGGTGATCTCGGTGCCGAGCACCCGCAGGATGGGTCGTCGGCTGGTATGGATGCCGGGGGCGGCAAGATCGGCCGGCGGGCGGGCTTTCCTGGTCAACGGCGATCGTCCTCACACACGCAAACCGGTTTGGCGGGTAGGTCCGGTCGGCGGCCGGCCATCGTGCCGGCACGTTAGCGATGAGGCCGGACCTGCACCAGACCGGGCGTTTGCG